>DAHVAK010000142.1 GCA_027314665.1 Spirochaetales bacterium | reverse complement strand
GAGGGTCGAGCGGCGGCGGGCCGCGGCGCGGTGACGATCTCGATCTCGGTGCCCGGGAGCAGGCGCGCCGCGGCGCGAGAGGAGGCGAGCTCGGGGTGGTAGCGGTAGTCGGGCTCGGAGCCGATCGCGAGGATCTCCTCGGGGCTCGCGGTGCCCGTCTGATAGAGCTTGCGGACCGTGACCGCGGCGGCGAGGTTGCCGAGCTCCGCGGCGATCCTCGGACTCGCTCCGGCGGCGAGGGCCGCGGCAACTCCTGAAAGCATGGCATCCCCGGCACCGACCGGATCGGTCGGGCCGCCGATGAGGAGGCCCGCGATCTCGTGAAGCCCGTTCTCGTCGCGAACCAGACACCCCTCCTCGCCGCGGGTGAGAAAGAGCGGACGCCCCCAGCGCCGGAAGAGGGTCTCCGCGATCCCGACGGCAGTCTCGCGAGGGATCCTTTGGCTGGGAGTAGAGGGGATTGCGCACAGGCGCGCCCCTTCGTGGCTGTTGAGCTTCCGGTAGGCGAGGGCGTACTCGTCGCTGAAGCTGCGGCTGTCGACGAGGAAGATCCGGTCGGGATGGCGCGCGATCAGCCGGCGGAGCGCCTCCCGGAAGGCCGGGGTGTGCACGCCGCTTCGCACCTGCTGGTTGATGACGATCGCGTCATAGGCGGCGATCCGCTCTTCGAGCCGCGCGATGAGGGCCGTCACCAGCTCAGGGGAAAGGAGGTTGAAGTTGCCGTAGTCAACCCGTTCGTGCTCGTGCTCGCCCTCGTAGAGCTTCGTGTAGACGCTGGTGTGCCAGCCCACCCGCTGCTCGAACAGCCCGCCCGTGTCGACGCCGAGGGATTTCAGAAGGCCGACGAGCTCCCGCCCGAAGGGGTCGTCCCCGACGGCGCCGAAGGCCGCGATCGAGCCGACGCGAAGCGCGGCAAGATTCGCCACGACGTTGCCGGCCCCTCCCGCCGAAAGGCGAGCCTCGCGCACCGCGTGGGTCGGAAGTCCGGTCTCCACCGAAATCTCCGATCCCGTCGGATCGATGGTCAGATAGTAGTCGACGCAGAAGTCTCCGAGAACCGCAATGCTCCGTGAGGAGAGTTCGGCAAGCAAGGATGCGAGCTCGGAAGCTGTCATGGGATCCTCTTCGGGTCGAAGACCGCGTCGCCCGCGCTTGTGCCGCTTGGACGACGACCGTCGCGCCGCACGTCCTGGCGCTGTCCGCTAAACGTAGGTCGCATCGCGCGATGCTCGCTGATTTTCGCGCCGCCTCGGGAGCTTGTCAAGCGAGCGTTTGCGCGCGACGGAAGCTCCCTTCCGAAGCAGAAATTGTTTGACAGCCGAAAGAAGTGTGGTGCATAATGAAACCGGTTACAACACTAACAGGAGGGTCTATGAAGAAACGTCTGCTGGCGCTTTTTACCGCCGTTCTCTTGCTCGCGGGGGCAGTCTCGGCCTTTGCGGGTGGACAGTCGGAGAAAGCTGCTCCGAAGAAGCAGTTGAACTTCGTCTTCGCTCCCGGCGTCGTCGATCCGTTCTACTACACGATGCAGCGGGGCGCAGAGAAGGCGGCCAAGAAATACGGCGTCAATCTGATCGTAACCGAGTATCCGAAGTCCTGGGGTCCCGCGGTTCAGGTCCCGATTCTCCAGGCGACCGTCGCGCGCGGGAACATCGACATGGTCATCATTGCGCCGACCGCTACCGATGCCCTCATCGCGCCGTTGAAGAAGCTCTACGATCAGGGAATCGAGATCATCACAGTCGACACGTTCCTTGGCAACGGCGACTATTCCGCCAAGAGCGACTTCTCTTTCCCCCTGTCCTACATCGGGTCGGACAACGTCGCGGGAGGCAAGCTGCTTGCCGAGGCGCTTGCGAAGATGCTCGGGGAGAAGGGTCAGGTCTATGTCAATTCGACGAACCCCGACGTCTCGTCGGTGAACGGTCGCGTCGACGGCTTCAAGGAGGGTGTGGCCGAGTATCCGAACATGCAGCTCGTGGGCGTCGACTACAACCTCGATGTCGAGCAGAAGGCCGAGCAGGAGACCTCCGCCATCCTCCAGAAGTATCCGCATCTCGCCGGCATCTTCGGAACGAACCTCTACAGCGCCCAGGGAGCCTATCACGCCGTCGTGAACGCCGGGCTCACCGGGGCGGTGAAGATCGTCTCCTTCGATGCGACAACCGATCTCATCAACGCCCTCAAGCAGAAGCAGATCGATCTGGTGCTCGCGCAGAAACCCGCCGACATGGGCTACCTCGCCGTGGAGTGGGGCTACAAGTACTTCACCGAGAAGGCTCAGATTCCCAAGCACATCGCAACCGGGTTCGAGCTCTTCACGCAGCAGAACGTGAACGACCCGGATATGCAGCAGTACATCTACTCGAAGTAGAAATCTGCTATTCGTAGCGCCCCGCATGGCCGGGGCGCTTTTTTGCCAGCTTGCACGTCCGTCCGGTGCGAAGGGTCGTGAGAGCCTCCCGCGACAGGGGGGAGCGACCCGCCACCCATCGGCCAAGGGAGCCTGTCTGCATGTCGAACGAAAATGCGAACCTCACCCTTCAAATGGAAAGGCCCACGGTGGTGTCGGTTCTCGCTCGCAACTGGGCCCTCGCCTTTCTCATTGGGCTCGTTGTCGTTTTCAGCTTCACCGGGCGGGGCTTCATCTCGCTCAACAACATCGAAAACGTCCTCTACCTGGGGACGATCTTCATCTTCCTCGCCGCGGGCGAAACCTTCGTGATCATAACCGGCGGGATCGACCTTTCGGTCGGTTTCGTCATGGGGCTCTCCTCGGTGCTCACCGCTCAGGTCATGGCCTCGATGACCGCCGGGAAGCTACCCTTGGCGGAGACGATGATCGCAGGGAGCCTCGCAGGGCTCGTGGTCAGCCTCATTCCGGGGCTCATAAGCGGGATCCTCATCGCCCGCTACAACGTGCCGCCCTTCATCGCGACCCTCGGGATGCTGGGGATCACCAACGGGGTCACTCTCTCGATCTGCCAGGGATTCCCCGTCTCCGGACTCCCCGGCAACCTCGTGAAGCTCGGCAACGGCTACCTTGCCTACGCGTTTCCGGGAAAGGGCTTTCGCTTTTTCGCGTGGCCGCCGGGCATGGTCGAGGATCAGGTCCGCAACCTGATTCGGATCATTCCGAATGCGCTCGTCCTTTGGGTTGCGGTGATCCTCGTCCTTCTCTTCGTGCTGAACCGCACCAAGTTCGGTCAGCACACCTTCGCGATCGGCGGCAGCATGGAGGCGGCCAAGCGCGCCGGCATCGACGTCCGGCGTCATTTGATCGTCATCTACGTGCTGTCTTCCTTCCTCGCCGGCGTGGCGGGGGTATACAACGTCTATCAGTCGGGCGTAGGCAACTTCACACCCTTCGGCGCCTCCTATGAGCTCTTCGCGATTGCCGCGGTGGTCATTGGGGGGGCGAGCCTGATGGGGGGGAAGGGCAGCCTCGTGGGCTCGGTGGTGGGGGTGCTGATGCTCGAGGTGCTGGAGAACGGACTCTCGATTTCCGGAGTGCCTGCGTTCTATCGGTTCATAGCGGTCGGAGTGATCCTCGTCATCGCGGTGGTGATCGATCAACTCTTCCCCGACCTGTTGGGGCGGTGAGAAGAATGAGCGAAAGTGCAGTGATGGCGCGGCGAAGATCGGTAGTCTCGTTTCTCGGGCGGCGATGGGCCCTCCTTTTCCTTCTCCTCGAGACGGTCCTCTACTGTATCATCGCCGACGGCTTCTTCACCCTCCATACCTTCCAACTGGTCTTCGTCTCCGGGATTCCGCTCTTCCTTCTGGGAATCGCGGAGACCTACGTCATCATCACCGGCGGCATCGATCTGTCGGTCGGCTTCATCTACGGCTGTGCGAGCGTCATCTCGGCCAAGCTGATCGTCGCCCTGATAGCAGCGGGGTTGTCGCACCCACTCGCGATCCTCATCGGAAGCCTCGCGACTCTCGTCATCGGCTCGATTCCCGGCTACATCAACGGGATGCTGGTTGCGCGCCTGAACGTGCCTCCCTTCATTGCGACCTACTCGATGCTCTCGGTGACCTATGGCATCTCGGAGCTGATTGTCGAAGGCTCTCAAGCCGGAAATCTTCCCTATCTCGCGAGCGTGATCGGCTCGGCGAACCTCGCGTACTATATCCCCGGAAGGGGGCTTTCGTTCTTCTCGCACGTGCGGGTGCCGCGCGGGACGGACGTCATCTCGCTCATCCCGGTCATGGTGATCGTCGCCTTGATCTTCGTTCTAATCTTCGCCTACCTCCTGCGCTCGACCAAGTTCGGGCAGCATACCTACGCCATCGGCGGGAGTGTGGATGCGGCGGTTAGGTCGGGCATCAATGTAAAGGGACATCTCGAACGGGTCTACACAATCTCCGCCTTCCTCGCGACCGTTGCGGGAGTCATCTACATGCTGCAGTACGTGGAGGGCAAATCGGATGCCGGGGCTCCCTTCCTGCTCGACTCGATCGTCGCGGTCGTAATCGGCGGGGCCAGCCTCTACGGCGGTGTCGGCACGGTCGGGGGGACCCTGATCGGGGCGCTTCTGCTTTCGGTGTTGGAGACGGGCCTTCGGGTCATGGGAGTGCCGACCTTCACCATCTATATCATCGTCGGGGTGATCCTGATCATCGCGGTGCTCGTGGATCAGTTCTTCCCCGAGCGCACGGAAACGTGAACGAAGGAGAGAGCATGGGCTATCTACTCGAGGTGCGAAACATCGTGAAGCGGTTCGGCGGTCTGGTCGCCGTCAACGACGTGAGCCTGGGGGTCAATGCGGGGGAGGTCGTGGCCCTCGTCGGCGACAACGGGGCGGGCAAGTCGACCCTCATCAAGGTCATCTCCGGGGTCCACGCGCCGGAGGAGGGATCGATGCTCTTTGAGGACAAGCCGGTCACGGTCTCCTCGCCTATGGACGCCCTCTCGCTCGGGATCGAGACGATCTATCAGGATCTGGCCCTCGCGGAGAACCTCAACGTCTACTCCAACATCTTTCTCGGACGCGAAAAGACGAAAAAGGTGGCGGGGCTCTTCCCGGTCCTCGACCACGCCTACATGCACATCGAGGCGCAGAAGATCCTGGACAGCATCGTAATCAAGATTCCTTCGCTCAGATCCAAGATCAAGAGTCTCTCGGGAGGACAGCGACAGGCGGTCGCGATCTCCCGCTCGCTTTACTGGAAGGCAAAGCTGCTCATCATGGACGAGCCGACCGCGGCCCTCGGGGTCGCGCAGCAGAGCCAGGTGCTTGACCTTGTGAACAACCTAAAGGCACATGGGATCGGGATCATCCTCATCAGCCACACCATGTTCGATGTCTTCAAGGTCGCCGACCGGATCGTGGTCATGCGCCGGGGCCAAAAGGTCGCGGACAAGGCCCGCGCTCAGACGACGCCCGACGAGATCGTGAGCTACATCGTCGGCGCCGAGGCGGTGTAGACGCACTTGTCGTCAAATCAAGACTCTCGAATTCCCGGCGCTCGGCCCTCCGACGGCAGGCCTGGTGCTCGACCCTCGGGTTCGGCGCCTCTTACCATCAACGATATCTCGCGCTCGGCGGGAGTGTCGAAGGCGACGGTCTCGCGGGTATTGAACAGCCCCGAGAAGGTCAAGGAATCGACGCGCTCGCGCGTGCTCGAGGTCATTCGCCGGAGCAACTACGAGCCGAGCAGCGTCGCGCGCAGCCTCGCGCGGAGGCGAACCTCCACAGTTGGGCTCGTTCTCGACGACATCGGCAATCCCTTCTTCATGGAGCTCGCGAAGGGGGTCGAGTCGGTCTTGAGCGACCGGGGCTACACCATGTTCTTCACGAGCTCGGGCTGGGTCCCGGAGCGAGAGGTGGAGATCGTGCGCCTGCTCATGCGGCAGCGAGTCGATGGGGTGCTCATAGCGCCCGTGGACCCCGAGTCGCTCGGGATGAGGATGTTGATCGACGCGGGAATCCCCCTGGTGATGATGAACTGCAGCGGGGACAAGCGGAAGGTGAGCTGGGTCACTACCGACAACGTCGAGGGAGGCTACATTGCGACCCGCTACGCCATCGACCTCGGCTTCGAGCGAATTCTCTGTCTGCACGGCTTCGAGCACCAGACGACCAACGAGCGCACCAAGGGATATCAGAAGGCAGTGGCTGAAGAGGGGGGAAGGATCGAGCCGATCGTCATTCCCGCCGTGCGCTCGGACCGCGAGGGCTACGAGGTAGTCGGCGAGCTCGTGGAGCGCTTCCACATCGACCGCCTTCCGACTGCGATCTTCGCGCTCAACGATTTCGTCGCCATGGCGGTCATCGAAAGTCTCCTGAACCGGGGGATAGGGGTCCCCGAGCAGGTCTCGGTGATCGGCTTCGACGATCTCCGATTTGCCGCGAGCTTCCGCATCCCCTTGACGACCGTGGCCCAGGCGAAGTTCAAGATGGGAGAGATCGCGGCTGCAGAGATCATGCGGCAGATCACCGAGCGGCGGGGCCACAAGGCGTTTCTCCTGCAGCCCAAGCTCATCGTCCGCGCCTCGACGCGTCTCCCGGCTTCCTCCTCAGGGCCCCGGAACGGAGCCGGCGGGAGGGAGCGTGCCTGATGCGCCGTCTCCTTGGCGTGGATATCGGCGGCACCAAGTGCGCGGTTGTTCTCGGCACCGATGAGCCGCGGGTGCTCGAACGCGTGAGCTTCCCAACCGAGGTCGAGCGGGGGCCTGAGCACGCGATCGAGCGCATCCTCGATGCGGCCGCGCGGTTCGCAAGGCCCTCCGATCGGGGCGATCGGGCGGCCGCGGTGGGGGTGAGCTGCGGCGGGCCGCTCGACAGCGCAAGGGGGCTCATCCTCTCCCCGCCGAACCTCCCCGGCTGGGACCGGATCGAGATCGTCTCGATCCTGAAGGCCGCGACCGGGCTTCCGGTCTTCCTCCAGAACGACGCCGACGCCTGCGCCCTTGCGGAGTGGCGCTGGGGAGCGGGCCGCGGCTGCCGCGACATGATCTTCCTTACCTTCGGAACCGGCATGGGAGCGGGTCTCATCTTGGGAGGCAGGCTCTATTCGGGAGCAAGCGGGATGGCCGGGGAGGTGGGCCACCTCCGGCTTGCAAGCGACGGCCCAATCGGCTACGGTAAGCGGGGCTCTTTCGAGGGCTTCTGCAGCGGGGGCGGGATCGCGCAGCTCGCTCGGGCTGAGGTTGAGCGCCGGCTTGCGCGGAGAGAGGCGGTCGGCTTCTGCGCGACCTCGGAGGAGGCGGCGCGCCTGACGGCCCGGGAGGTCGTGGTTGCCGCGGAAGGGGGCGATCCGGCCGCGCTTTCGATCCTGGAGGTGAGCGCCACCTATCTCGGGCGGGGGCTTGCGATTCTGATCGATCTCTTCAATCCGGAGCGGATCGTGATCGGAAGCATCTTTGCACGCGCGGAAGGCTTCTTCCGCGCCCGGGCCGAGGAGGTGATCCGGGAAGAGGCCCTCGACAGGGCGCGTGCGGCCTGTGCGATTCTCCCCGCCTCCCTCGGCGAGCAGATCGGGGATTTTGGGAGCCTCTGCGTTGCCCTGGAGGGGCTGCGCGGCGAGGCGGGTCCGCCGCCCGGGGACCCCCCATAGCCGCAGAAGGGGAATGAGGATGGAGACGACGGAGAGCCTCTTTGAGGCCTTGTTTGCGCGGCGCGCGGAGCTTGCGCCGCTTCGCGGCGAGATTCGCGCGGCCTTCGAGCTCCTTCGCACGTGCTACCGCGACGGAGGAAAGGTGCTGATCTGCGGCAACGGGGGAAGCGCGGCCGACTCCGACCACATCGCCGGCGAGCTCTTGAAGGGCTTTCGGCTGAAGCGCCCCCTTCCGGCGAATCTGCGGGCGAAGCTCGTCGCGCGGGAGCCTACCCTCGGTGCGGTTCAGGCCGAGCGCCTCCAGGGGGGCCTCCCCGCGATAGCCTTGAGCGCTCACGCCGCGCTTCTCACCGCCTTTGCGAACGACGTCGATCCCGAGCTCGTCTTCGCGCAGCAGGTAAACGCCTTCGGTCGAAGCGGGGATCTCCTTATCGCCATCACCACCTCCGGCAACTCGCGCAGCGTCCTCCACGCGGCGGTCACCGCCGGAGCCCTCGGCCTGTCGGTGATCGGGCTCACCGGTCGGGACGGCGGGCGCCTCCCCCCGCTGTGCGACGTCGTCATTCGAGTGCCCGAAAGCGAAACCTCGCTCGTCCAGGAGCTGCACCTACCCATCTATCACACCCTCTGCGCGATGGTCGAGCTCGAGCTCTTCGGCCCGCAGTAGCCGCCATGCCCATCGGAGGAATCCATGCTCGCTGAAATCCCGAAGGTTCGCCAGGTGCCCGGCGACGGATTCAGGCGCTGGTTTGCCGATTCCAGCTTCGATCTCATCCTCTGGTACGCAGATGACTCGCAGGCGGAGCTCCTCGGCTTCCAGCTCTGCTACGACAAGGAGACCGTTCAGCGCGCGCTGACCTGGTACCGCGGAAAGGGTTTCTATCATAACCGCATCGATGACGGCGAATCCTCCCCGTTCAAGAACCGCACCCCCATTCTCGTTGCCGACGGCAGCTTTCCCAAGGAGCAGGTGCTCCGCTCCTTCCGCGCGGCTGCGGCCCAGCTCGACGCGAAACTCGTGAGCTTCATCTTGCAGACGCTCGAGGGCTATTCGGGGTAGGGCTCAGCCGCCCAGCCGCACTGCGCGCCCGCCGCCCAACCGGGTCGCAGGGGCCACGGTGGGCGGCACGTTGTGAGTGCGGCCTGTCGTCCGGCGGGCGCCCCGAAGCGCGTCCTATGCGTTGTAGGTTCCCGCCGAGACATCCATCCCTTCGCCGGTCCAGTTGGTGTGGAAGAACTCGCCGCGCGGCTTGTCGACCCGCTCGTAGGTGTGGGCGCCGAAGTAGTCCCGCTGGGCCTGGAGGAGGTTCGCCGGGAGGCGATCGCTGCGGTAGCCGTCGTAGAAGCTCAAGGCGGTGGAAAGGGCAGGGACCGGGATGCCGAGCTCGACCGCCTTCGCGACCGTGCGCCTCCAGGAGCCCTGGCAGTCCTCGATGACCTTCTGGAAGTAAGGGGCGAGGAGCAGGTTGGTGAGGTTGGGCTCCCGATCGAAGGCCTCCTTGATGCGTCCGAGGAAGACGCTGCGGATGATGCAGCCCCCGCGCCACATGAGGGCGATCCCCCCATAGTTGAGGTTCCACTTGTACTCCTTCGCTGCCTCGCGCATGAGCATGTAGCCCTGGGCGTAGGAGACGATCTTCGAGGCGAGAAGGGCCTTGCGGAGGTCTTCGATGGCCTGCCGCTTGTCGCCGCTAGCCCGAGCCTTCGGCCCTTTCAAGACCTTGGAGGCCGCAACGCGCTCATCCTTGATCGCCGAGAGGCAGCGGGCGAAGACTGCCTCGCCGATAAGGGTGACCGGCACCCCCATGTCGAGGGCATTGATCCCGGTCCACTTGCCGGTGCCCTTCTGGCCGGCCGTGTCCAGGATCTTGTCGACGAGCGGCTTGCCGTCGGTGTCGGTGTAGGCGAGGATGTGGCTGGTGATCTCGATGAGATAGCTGTCGAGCTCGCCCTTGTTCCATTCGGCGAAGACCTCGCTCATCTCGCCCGGGCTCATCCCCAGGGCGTCCTTCATGAAGTGGTAGGCCTCCGTGATGAGCTGCATGTCGCCGTATTCGATTCCGTTGTGGACCATCTTGACGTAGTGGCCCGCCCCATCCTCTCCGACCCAGTCGCAGCAGGGCTGTCCGTCCGCTTTCGCGGCGACCGATTGGAAGATCTCCTTCACCAGGGGCCAGGCCTTGGGATTGCCCCCCGGCATGAGGGAGGGGCCGCGGCGCGCTCCCTCCTCGCCGCCGGAGACCCCGGTCCCGATGTAGAGGAAGCCCTTGTCGGAGAGCTCCTTGGTCCGACGGATGGTGTCGGGGAAGTGGGAGTTGCCGCCGTCGATGATGAGATCCCCCTTCTCGAGGTGGGGAAGAATTGATGCGATCATGTCGTCGACTGCCTCGCCGGCCTTCACGAGAAGCATGATCTTCCGCGGCTTCGCAAGCCGCTCGACGAGCTCTTCCATCGTGTGCGCGCCGTAGATGGTCGCCCGACCCTTCGCCGCTTGGGAAAGAAACTCGTCGACCTTCGAGACGGTGCGGTTGAAGACCGCCACCGAATAGCCCTTATCGTTCATGTTCAGGACAAGGTTCTGCCCCATTACCGCGAGACCGATGAGACCGATGTCTGCCTTTTCTGCCATTTTCGAATACTCCTTGGTTTTATGATCGTCGCTCCCTAGTCGGCGAAGCGATCCCGCGACGACCAGAGCCCGATCGCGGGATTGGAGACGAAGTAGAAGCGCTCGCCGTCTTCAAGCTCGTTCCATCCGTCTCGGAGCCGCTCCGGCCGATAGCGCTCCATCATACCGTTAAGCTCGCCATAGTGGAAGTTGGCTCCCTCGACCTCCTTCCGGGAGAGGCCCCCCGGGCAGTAGGTGATTGCGAAGCGCCCCTCCGATGAGCCGTGGATCAGGTGGGCGGCTGCGCTCAGGTTGTCCTTGAGGTCGGCGTTTCGCTCCACCGCCTCGAGGATCTCCGGAGTGGTGAGGTAGCCGTACTTGCGGATCAAGCGGTCGATCTCCGGATCCTCGCCGAAGGCACGCACCCCTGGGGCAAGAATCACGAGCTCCCCCCGATCGGCAATCGCCATGCGCGTGCGGTAGATCGCCTTGTTGCCGAGCCAGGTGGTCTTGAACTCATTGGGATCGAGGAAGACGACCACCTTCGAGAGAGGGCGCTCCAGCATCGTGAAGTTCACCTTCAGGGAGAGCTCCGCCGCCTTCGTGAAGCATTCGTCGTCGTCGCCTACGAAAAGCCCGCGCAGGGCGAGGCCGCCGCCTGCGTCGCGCCCGATCACGGTGTGGATGTAGACGATCGGAAGGCTTCCGGCGAACTGTTTGGCCGCGAGGTTGAGCACCCTGCGGACCGGGGTGTCCGCCCGTCCCATCATCCGCTCCATCCCGTAGACCGCCCCGAGGTAGTGGCTCTTGTTGATGGCCTCCCTGCCGCCTACGCCGATGAGGATGTTCTTCGTGTAGCTTGCCATCCCGACAACCTCGTGGGGGACGACCTGGCCGATCGAGAGGATGAGGTCGTGACGCCCTGAGGTGAGAAGACGGTTCACCTGCGCCGGCCAGTCGTAGGAGAGCCTTCCGCCGGAGAGCTCGCGGATGACCTCCTCCGGAAGACGTCCGAGGGTGTCGAGGTCCTTGCGCCAGTTGTGGTCGCGAAAGAGCGAGCGGGGCACCCTCGCGTACATTCTTCCGATCTCGCCCTCGGTCATCGGGGTGTGGGTGCCGATCGCGGGAAGGACGTCGGTGAGCGCCTCGCGATAGTAGTCGAAAAGGTGCTCGGTGATGCGTCCGGCCTGGGAGTGAAGTCGGGTGATGTCCGGGGGAACGGCGAGAACGCGCGTTCGCTTTCCCAGCTTGTCGAGCGCCTCGTGAATGGCTTCCTTCAACTGAGCGTCGGAGAGAGACTCGCTTTCGGAGCCCCAGGAGGAGTAGAGCATCAGGCGCTCTCCCAGGGAGCCTTCTCGGGGAGGTAGGCGCTGAACTCGCGAATAAGGCCCTCCTCGTAGGCGCCCGCGTAGCTTCCGGAAAGAAAGCGATCGATTCCCTCCCGGAAGAACAGCTCCCAGGAGCGCTCCTCGTGGCCGGGGTTGATCGGGAAGAAGAGCACCCCGTTGTCGCGGGCCGCCTTGAGATCGCCGGGGGCGTCGCCCACCATGAGAATTCGCTCGCTCGGATACTTGCTGCCGGCTGCGTACTTGAGATGCTCGCTCTTGGTGCCGAGCTCCTGCCCGGCGATGACCCGCACGAAGCGCTCGATCCCGTGCTCCTTCCACTCCCGATCGAGGGCCTCGGTCGGAGTTTGCGAGACGACCATGACGTCGGCCTCGCGCGAGAGACGCTCGAGGCATTCGCGCACCAAAGGGAAGGGCGGCACACCGTGCACGATCCGCTCGACCGCGGCGTTCGCGTCGAGGGAGTAGTCGTAGACCCGCTTGAGCTCCGCCGAGGGAGCGCGGGTGAGCTCCTCCTTCAGGGCAGGATTGCCGAGCTTGGTCTCCCGCTTCATCCAGGCGCGGAGCAGGGCGAGCTCGGGGACCGTCACCCCGCGCGCCTTCACCTCGGGGCGCGCGCGCAGCAGTTCGAGGGCCTTCGTCACCGCGATGAAACGGTTGCACCCGCGATCCTTCGAGTAGAGGTTGACGAACTCCCAGGCCTCCCGGGCGTACTTGGAAACCGCCTGCAGGCCGAAGTGGTAGACGAAGTTCGGGCAGAAGCACTCCTTCTGCTTGATTTCCATGGTGTCGAAAACGCATCCATCCGAGTCGATGCCGACAAAGAAGCCCTTCTGCGGGCGGAGGTCCGAGAGGGTGGCAGGAGTGTCAATCATCTGTGTTTCCTTTGGTTTCGTCGATCAATGCCAATCGAAAAGATACCCGCCTGAGCCGGGGTGCGTCAAGCCGCACGCTCCTGAGAGGATCGCCCGAAACGGTTGATTCAGGCCGCGGGGGCGCCATTCCCGTTGACAGCGCGGCGGTTTTCGCAATATTCTTCCGACCGAAAGGAAACGGAAGCTTTGGCCCACATACCACGCCACGACGAGATTCTGAAGCTCATTTCCCGCCTGAGAACGGTCACGGTGCAGGAGCTGACCGAGCGGCTCGCCGTCTCGGAGGTGACAATTCGCAAGGATCTGACCCTCCTCGAGGAGATGGGAAGCATCATTCGCACGCGCGGCGGGGCGCGCCTCGCCGAGGATCGCGCGCAGCTCCGCAACATCGAGATGCGCCGGGAGGAGCACCGCGAGGAAAAGCGATCGATCGCGGAGAAGGCGCGGGAGTTCGTCCACGACGACGACACGATCTACCTAGATTCGGGAAGCACCTGCATGCTGGTCGCGCAGGCCGTGCGGGAGATGAGCCTACGGGTCGTCACCAATTCCCTCGACGTGATGACGGTCCTGGCCGATGCGCCCGGCATCTCGCTGTTCTCGGTCGGGGGGAGCTATCGCAATGAGGCCGGCTCCTTCATCGGACCCCTGGCGATGAAGGGCCTCGCGAACTTCCAAATCGAGACCTGCTTCATCGGGGCGACCGGTTTCTCGGGCGGCGGAGTCTTTTCGTCTCAGAACATCATCGAATCCGAGCTGAAGGCCAAGGCGCTTCAGACCTCGAAGCGGCGGATCATTCTCGCGGATGCAAGCAAGCTCGGAAGGGATGCCTTCTCGGTGTTCGCGAGGGCGAGCGACGTCGACATCCTGATCACCGACCGATGGCTGCCCGGGATGGAGGAGCTCCAGGGGATGGGGATCGAAGTGATTGCAGCAAGGAGTGAATGAGGATGAGCTATCTGGAAGATCTCTACGGATTGGGCGGCAAGACCGCCGCGCTCACCGGCGGAGGAGGCGCAATCGCGGGGGCGCTCGCAGAGGCGCTCCTCGCGGCAGGCGCGAACGTGAGCCTGTGGGATCACAAGCAGTCGAACAGCGATCGGGGGGCCGAGCGGCTCGCCGCGGCGGCGGCGGGGGCGGGCGAGCGGATCCAAGCCCTCCAGGCGGACGCCACCTCGGAGGCAGATATCGGCGCCGCCCTCGAGGCGACCGAGCGGCGCTTCGGCCGGCTCGATCTTCTCGTCAACTGCGCGGGAGGCAATCGGGGGCGCGGAGCCTTCCTCGAGCTCGATCTCGCGCAGTTCGAGAGCGTGGTTCGCCTGAACCTCCTGGGAGGGATCGTCGTGCCGACGAAGGTGGTGGCGGGACGCTGGGTCGAGCGAAAGGCGAAGGGGAGCGTGATCAACCTCTGCTCGATGGCATCCTACATCCCCCTGTCGGGGGTGTGGGCCTACGACGCGGCGAAGGCGGCGACCCTCAACCTCACGATGGCGACGGCGAAGGAGCTTGCCCCCCACGGGATTCGCGTCAACGCCCTCGCCCCCGGCTTCTGCATCGGAAAGCAGAACCGCGACCTCCTCCTCGATAGGGAGGGGAAGCTCACCGAGCGGGGAGGCTCGATCGTGAGCCGAACCCCCATGAAGCGTTTCGGCGAGGTGAGCGAGCTCGCCGGAGCCCTGCTGTTTCTAGCGAGCGAGCGGGCTTCCGGGTTCGTCACGGGGGTGAGCCTTCCGGTCGACGGCGGCTTTCTTATCGACAATATCTAGCGGAGCGCGGGCGAGCTATCCTGCCGGCGCGGAGGAATCGAAATGCCAATGGAGTCAGTTGCACAGCTCCTCAAGGATGAGGGGCTTCTTGCTATGGACGAGGCAGGCTTGGGCGAGATCAAGATCGATCGGCGCCCCTACCTCGAAGGGGCGGGCGCGCGGATCTATCGACGCTCGCTCTATCTGCGAGACAAGATCCTCTACTTCATCGCTTCGGTGGACGGGAAGAAGAGTCTTTGCTTCGCCTCAGAGAAATCCTTCAAGAGCGAGCTCGAAGGCTCTGCGGTGCGGGTCGGGGGGATTCATCTCTTCGTGGGCGAGCTTTCAAAGGAGAACGCCGAATCCCTCCACAAGCTCTTCCCCTTCACGGCGCCCGTCTCCCTTCGCGATCGTACCACCACCATCGGATGCGGTGATCGCCTCGGCCTGGCGACCCCTGGGCACATCCGGGCCGCGCTCCCCTATGACGTCTCGCCGGTCCTCGCGCAGCAGTCCATTCGTGAGCTCACCTTGACGAAGAGGGACTTCCGAGGGGTGGTCGCTGACGTCACCTTCCTGGTCTTCCAGGAGGGATTCGAGCGCGGCTACGGCGCGGACGGGGATCATCTGAAGACCCTCAAGGACATCGACGTTGCGCTCGAGGCGAAGATGCCGATGATCACCCTCGACCTCACCGAGGTCATGCGCCCGCAGCCGGCAAGCTGGAGCCCCGCGCAGATCGACGCGGAGTTCGAGCGCCTCGACGAGGGGCAGGCCCTCCTCGATCGCTATGCCGATCGGACCTTCCGCCTCGGGGGCTCTACAATCGTCTTCGACCGCACCGAGGTGAAGCGCTGCGCGCTGATGTATTCGCGCGCCCTCGACTTCTCGCGCGATGTCGACCGCCACCTCAAGGGGCAGAGACCGAACGGCTACGATCTGGAGATCAGCATCGACGAGACGACCACGCCGACCCTGCCCTCGCATCACCTTTTCATCGCGAGCGAGCTTGAGCGGCGCGGGGTCTCGGTCAACTCCCTCGCGCCTCGCTTCATCGGGGAGTTTCAGAAGGGGATCGACTATATCGGGGACGTTTCGGAGTTCGAGCGGCAGTTCGTCGTGCACTGCGACATCGCGCGGGCCTACGGGGGCTACAAGATCTCGATCCACTCCGGGAGCGACAAGTTTTCAGTCTATCCCGCAATCGGCGCCCACACAGGGATGCGCCTCCATCTGAAGACTGCCGGAACCAGCTGGCTCGTGGCGGTGGAGGTCATTGCGCAGGCCAATCCGGCGCTCTTCCGCAAGATGCTGGCGAAAGCCTTTGACTACTTTCCGGAGGCGGCGAAGCTCTATCACGTGACGACCGACCTGGGGGCGATTCGCTCCGCCGCCGAGGTGCCGGACGGGAGGCTTGAGGAGTTCGTGAGCGAGCCGAACTCCCGCCAGCTCCTGCACATCACCTATGGAGGGCTTCTGAACGACCCGGAGATCCGCGAGGAGTTCTTTGGGACTCTGCGCCGCTTCGAGGAGCTGCACTATGACGCGGTCCAACGGCACCTCGACAAGCACATCGCGCTCCTCGGGGCGCCGAGGCTGAAGGGCGCCGCGCGCCGGTAGCCGCCCACCGCGCCGGGCGTTCGCGGCCTGCTCCTGCCGGATTGCCTACCGCTCCGGCGCCTCGCCGCCGTAGACCTTGGCGGGGTCAAAGACCGGCGTTCCGACGACCGTGAGCCGCTCGCCGTCGAGACGGCGGTGGTAGCAGCTCCGGTAGCCGGTGTGGCAGGCGGCTCCTCCCTCCTGGTGCACCTTCAGAAGCACGGAGTCGTCGTCGCAGTCGATCCAGACCTCGACGATCCGCTGGATGTGGCCGGAGCGCTCTCCCTTCTTCCAGATGCGCCCCTTCGATCGGCTGTAGTAGTGGGCAAATCCCTCGCGCAGGGTCAGCTCCCAGGCCTCCTGGTTCAGGAAGGCCTGCATGAGCACCTCTCCGCTTTGGGCGTCCTGAACCACCACGGGGAGGATCCCCCCGAGCTTGGCGAAATCGAGCTGCGGCACCTTCATGACCCTATCTCCTTGATGAGGCGCGCCACCGGCTTCGGCTCCCATCTCCCGTTCACGCGCTCCATCCCGTACACCGTGGAGAGCCTGCCGGCGAGCCCCTCGTTGAGCTGCTCGGCGATGTGCCGCGGGCTCTTTGCCGCCACCGGGTCGGAAGGGTAGTCGGGACGTTCGAGGCCGATCCCGCTCGTCATCAGACACTCGAGGAGGAGCTTTGCCGCGAGGAAGCGCTCCTTCTTCTCGACCCCGAAGATGAAGAAGTCGTCGAGCATCCCGATGATCTCCCAGGTAACCTGCTCCGCCTGGGAGTAGTGTCCGGCGTCCTTGTCCTGATCGCTCCAGCGCATCGGAAGCTTGTCGATGATCTCATCGATGTTATCAGTTAGGTAGTCGAGATTGAAGAGCCCGGTCGCGCAGTTGAACAGGATGTCCTTCCCGAGCGACTCGGCGTGGTGCACCTCCTGGTGGGAGATGGCGGGGCCGATGTCCGCGCAGTCGAGTCGATTGTGCTGATCGACGATGAGAATCCCACCCTTGACATCGATCGGCGTCTTGAAGGCAAAGTCGAAGCCCGCCTGTTTTCCGCTCAAGGCCAGAAGGGCGAGCTCCGCAAGGTCGAGGGTGTTGCCGAGGTTGTCCACGTTTCCGAGCTGAACGAAGCGTTTGCCGGCGGAGCGCAGGGCGCGGTAGATCTCGCGGAGAACCGAAAAGTTCTGACCGTGGCCTCCGGGAAGCGGCAGGACCGCGCCGGGCCTGCCGTAGGCTTCGGTGAAGAGCCGTTTCGGCCGCCCGAGGCTGGAATGGGTGTAGGCTGCGACGAGGGGCTGGATACCGGTCTCGGCATCGGTTACATCCGTGCGGGTCGCCTCGACGAGCTCCGAGAGAAGCGGGCTCGCGCGATATCCGCGGTAGGCCTCGAGCACCTCCTCGGTGTTGTTCACGCTCGTCATCTGGAAGAGGGGAAGGAGGCCCGGAGTGTGCTTGCCGGCGCTCTGCTGATAGCGCAGGACCTGCAGGAGCAGGGCGCGCATCTTCAGCTCGATGTAGCTTGCCCCCGGCGTGCCGTCGGGCTGAAGGAAGCCGGGGGTCAGGCCCTTGGCGCGTCCGCGGGTCAGCTCCCCCATTCGCTCAAAGACCGGTCCGGTGATCTCGAGGAGCTTCGCCCCGAAGACAGCGTTTTTCTTGTAGTCCGCGTAGCTGGTTGCCGAGCCGCCGTTCAGGATGCCGAAGCCGACGAGGGGCAGAAGGCGCATCCCGAGGCGTTCGAGCCCGCTGCGCGTGAAGGTTATCTCCGCGCCCGAGCGCCTTCCAAAATCCTCCGCGGCGAGGGCGAGCTCCGGATAGCGCGCGAGGGCCTTCTTTGCCCTTTCGAGGGGTATGGTCCAAACGAGCTCCCCGGTGAGGTCGAGGATCGTCTTGCCGTCGATCGAGGGGAGATCCCGCACCAGCACCGGCTCGACCGCATCGTAGCGCCCGGAATTGTAGTTTGCGAGGATCCTGAAGGTGAGCTCGGCGTCGATCCTGTTCCGCTCGAGCTCGCGAGCAAGCTCGGCGTCAAGCTGCTTCGATTCAGCCATCGATTCCCATTCTCTCGGCGCTACAGCAGAAGCGAATAGGCGGCGTTCGCGGCGCCGTAGTGCGAGGTGGCATAGTCTCGAACAATGAAGACCGGAATGCCCCTCAACACCTCGTGGATGTTATCCTTGTAGTTCCGCTCGAAGGAGCGGATGAAGAGATGATCCTCGAGGAACAGGGCTTCGTTCTTTTCGACAATCCCGCCCGCAAGGAAGAGCCCTCGGGTCGGGATGTACATGAGCGCCGCCCGGGCCGCGTAGCGGGCGTACAGGCGGACGAAGAGGTTCATGATCGAGCGACAATCCGGAGAGTCGCTGGTATGCGCGGAGATCAGGGCTGGCTTCTGATCGTCGGAGGCGCGGTCGATCTCCGCGAGGACGCCCTGGATTGCCATGCCGCGCGCCTTGTAGAAGTTGAAGATGTGGGCGATTCCGCGCCCGGAAACGAGCTCCTCGGTTCCCGGAACGACGTCGAAGCGCGTGCGCAGGAACAACATGAGCTTCGCGGTCTCGTCGTCGAAGGCCGCAAAGTCCGAGTGACCGCCCTCCGTAGGCACCGAGTAGTAGCGCCCGCCTGCCTCCATGAGGAACCCGGTTCCCAGACCGGTGCCGGCCCCGACCACCGACAGGCGCTCGCCCGAGGGCGCCGGAAGGCTGCCGTCGCTGTGGGGAATCTTGGTGATCTGGCTGGGGTTCTCTACGTCGAGCAGCGGCATTCCGTAGCTCAAGGCCATGAAGTCGTTCACGACGAGGGCCCGAAAGCCGAAGCGCTTCTCGACGGCGTTTCCGTCCACGGCCCAGCTCGCGTTGGTCAGCTTGCAGACGTTGTCCTTCACGGGGCCGGCGCTGCTCACGCAGCAGACCGTGGGGGCGAAGGCCTTGCTCACGCCCGCGGCCTCGGCAAGGGTCTCGCCCACCGGATCGAGGAACGAGTCGATCTCCTTCGTGAGGAAATCGCACTTAAGGAGCATCGTGAAGCTCCGCCCGCTATTGCCGAAAAGGGCAAGACTGGTGTTGGTGCCGCCGGCATCCCCGGTGAGGATGAACCGTTCGAAGTCGGTCGATTGTGCCAGCCACTTTTTCTTCATGATGAGCGTACCCGGTGACGAATTGGTGCGACGAACATGCCGAATACTTTTATAATAAGCCGCCATGTAAAGATCAAGGCGAATGCTCTTCCTGGATTTTGACGGGGTGCTCTGCAATTCGATCGATGAGTGCTACGTGAGCTCGTGGCTCGCCTTCTACGGGAAGGGTGAGCGCCCGACCGCGATTTCCCTTTCGGAGCGCAGGCTTTTCGACAGCTACCGCCCCTTCATTCGCCGAGGGGCCGACTATCTGCTTCTCCAGCACTGCATCCGAAGCGGGATCGCCCTGCGAAGCCAGGCGGATTTCGACGCCCAGCTATCGCTCGCCGGCGACGGGCGGATGGAGGACTTCGATCGGCTCTTCTACGAGCAGCGCCACGGGCTTCTCGATCGGGATCGCGCCTACTGGCTCGCGCTGAATCAGCCCTTCCCGGGGATTCTTCCCGCCCTCGGGGCGGTCGCCGCAAGCGCTGCCGCCCACATCATCTCGACGAAGCGGGCAGACTACATCTTCGAGATCGTGCGCTCCTGGGGGCTCCACTGGCCGACGGAGCGAATCTACTGCTCGGGGGTGGAGGACAAGGAGTCCTATGTTCGCGAATCCTTGGATCGAACGGGGATGGAGGAGGGGATCATCATCGACGACCAGATCGATCACCTCACGCGGCTGAAGGATCCGCGCGTCCGCGGCTATCTCGCCTCGTGGGGGTACGTTAAGCCGGAATGGCTCGCCCAACGGACGATTCCGATCATCGATCGGGAGGGCTTTGCCGCGCTGCTCAAAGGCTTCCCCTGAACCCCTAGGGGGAAGGCTGCTGATCGCTGGTTGGGTCCATGAGCAGGAACTCGTACTCCGCAGGGGAGATCATATCACCGGATTCGCTCGAGTCGCTCTGGGCGAGGATCGTTTGGATCTCCTGGACCGTGTTGCGCTTCTCGTCCCGTATGTCGGCAAGCTTCGGATAGAGCGGGCGGAGCTCCTCCGAAAGAGCGAAGCGCTCGCGCAGCAGTCCGTCGAGCAGGTCCGCCGTCAGCTTCGAGGTCCGCATCAGGCTCTTCAGGTGCTCGGGACGGTCGATGAGCAGCGGATTGCCCTTGAGGGCCGCGTAGATCTTGGTCAGGGTGTGGTCGACGAAGAGGATCTGTTCCACGAGCTTCTCAGCGAAAATCGAGGGATCCAGGTCGAGCTGGAGCCCGTCCTTCAGAACGCGGACAAGCTCTCCCACGAAGAAGAGGTTGTCGCCGTACGAGATCATCTTGGCCATACCTACCTAACTCATCGGAAGAGGGGCCCGCGCACTTGACCCGAGGCTTCGAAGATCACGCGGGTCGACCGGCCCCTCTCCATGCTGACCTTGCCCCATCGCTTGACTATGATATCCCTGTGTGCTACCGTTTGTCGACCTCTTTACCCGGGGCAGGACCCCGGGACGCAAGTCCAGAGGGAGGAACGATGCGGCAGTACGAGATCTCCGTCGTCTATTCGATCGGAGAGGATACCTTTTCGAAATCCAGGGAACAGGTCAAGGCCGAGATAGAGAAGGCTCAGGCAAAGATCCTCAAAGAGGACGACATGAGCGCCCGGGACCTTGCCTATCCCATTCACAAGCAAACTCGCGGTCACTACTTCCTGTACGACGTCGAGATGGACCCGCTCAAGGTCGGGGAGCTCGATCGTGCGCTCAAGCTGACCTCGGGCATCCTGAAGTATCTCTTCGTGAAGAAGGAATAGAACCTTCTTGGGGGCGGCCTATGGCGGACGTTAACCATGTGGTCTTGGTCGGCAGGCTGACGCGAGATGCCGAGCTCAAGTACACCGGTTCGGGGTCCGCGGTGAGCAAGTTCTCCCTGGCCATCAATCGTCGAAGAAAGCAGGGCGATCAGTGGGTCGACGAGGCCAATTTCTTCGACGTCGTCGTCTGGGGGAAGACCGCGGAGGCTTTGTCGAAATACCTGACGAAGGGAAAGCAGAT
>DAHVAK010000141.1 GCA_027314665.1 Spirochaetales bacterium | reverse complement strand
GCCGCTGCAGCGCGGGCGGTCGACCTGCCGCCGGACCCCCGCGTGGGCCGGCGGCGGCGCCGAGCTCCCAGGCGTAGGCCTTTGGCGCCTCGCCTCCGGGACCCGGCCAGATCTCGTCGAGCTTCGCGAGCGTCGTTTCATCGAGGGTGATCTCGGTCGCCCGGATCGCTCCTTCCAGCTGCTCCATCGTGCGAGGACCCACGATCGGCGCGGTGACCGCCGGGTTGTGCAGGAGCCAGGCGAGGGCGACCGTTGCCGGGCTCTCGCCGAGGCTGCGGCAGAGGGCTTCGTACTTTTCGAGCTGTGGGCGGTGCTTCTCGATCTCCTTGCGCGCATCGTCGCTCACCCGTCTGCCGCCTTCGAGCTTGCCGAGAGCTCCTCCGAGGAGCCCGCCGTCGAGCGGGCTCCAGGGTATCAGCCCGAGGCCATAGTGACGGCAGGAGGGGATCACCTCGAGCTCGATCGTCCGCTTGTTGAGATTGTAGAGGCTCTGCTCGCTCACCAGGCCCATGAGCCCGCGTCGGGAGGCCTCCTGACAGGCGGTCGCGATGTCCCAGCCGGCGAAGTTGCTCGAGCCGACGTAGGCGACCTTGCCCTGCTTCACCAGGGCGTCGAAGGTCTGCCAGGTCTCGTCCCACGGACACTCCCGATCGATATGGTGCATCTGATAGAGATCGATCGTGTCGGTCTGCAGGCGCTTGAGGCTGCCCTCGCAGTGGCGCATGATCTTTACCGAGGAGAGGTTCCTGCGGTCGCGATTCGGCTCGGGGCGAAGCCCCTCGCGATCCATCATGTTGTATACCTTGGTGGCGAGCACGATTGCGTCGCGGCGTCCGCCCCCTTGGGCGAGCCAGCGTCCGATGATCTCCTCGGTGTGGCCGTGATGTGATCCCCAACCGTAGACGTCGGCGGTGTCGAAGAAGTTGATGCCGAGCTCGAGCGCGCGATCCATGATCGCGAAGCTGTCCTTTTCGCTCGTGTGCCAGCCGAAGTTCATCGTTCCCAGGCAGAGGTTGCTCACGAGAACCCCGTGCCTGCCAAGTCGGCGATATTCGATTGCCATGTGTTTCCTCCTACAGCCTTCCGGCGCGCTGCTGCTGCTCGGCTGCCTCATCGTAGGGATAGGTGACCGGCATGGCGCTCGCCCTGTCGAGCCTGCGCATCTGCTCGTCGCTGAGCTCGAAGGAAGAGGCGCCGAGATTGTCCTCGAGCTGCTCCATGCTCCGTGCGCCGAGGATCGGAGCCGTGACGCCGGGTTTCTGCAGGAGCCAACGAATCGCCGTTTGCGCGGGAGTTTTTCCCGCCTGTTTTGCCACGGCGAACACCTCGTCGATGAGCTCCCAGGTGTGCTCGGTGTTGTAGCGACTCCATGATTCGCCCCATCCCATCTTCTCGGCGATCGCGATGCGCGTCTCCGCCGGCGGCTCGCTCATGCCGCGGCGGAACTTGCCAGAGAGCCAGCCCCCGCGCAGGGGGCTCCATGGAATGACGCCCAGCCCCTCCTGGAGGCACACGGGAACGATCTCGTACTCGGTTGCCCTGCAGAGGAGGTTGTATTGCGGCTGCAGGCAGACGAAGGGCTCCCACGCATGCAGGCGCGCGAGGTCGAGCGCCTTCTGCAGCTGCCAGCCGCGGAAGTTGCTTGCGCCGAGGTAGCGAACCCAACCGCGCGAGACGAGCTCGTCGAGGGTGCTCAGGGTCTCCTCGAGGGGAGTGACGGGATCCCAGGCGTGGACCTGGTAGAGATCGAGGTAGTCAGTCTGGAGGCGCCGGAGGCTGTCGGCCACCGCCGCCATGATGTGCTTGCGGTAGAGGCCTACATCGTTGGGGCCCGATCCCATCGTGAAGCGAACCTTCGTGGCGACTACGAAGTCTTCTCGCCGTTTCGCTCGCAGCCAGCGCCCGACGATTTCCTCCGATTTTCCTGTCGAATAGACATCTGCCGTATCGATGAAATTGCCGCCCGCCTCGACGAAGCGGTCGAGCATCGCGAAGCTCTCCTTCTCGGTTGCTTCACGCCCGAAGGTCATCGATCCGAGGCAGAGGTCGCTCACCTTGAGCCCGGTCTTTCCGAGATGCCGAAACTGCATTGGTTACCCCCAAACGTGCTTTTCTTTGGTATAACCGCAGGTCGGCATTCAGTCAACGCCTCAGGCGGGCGGCCCCGGCCCACTCCTTCGTCGGGATAGGCTTTCCGTTGGCGAGGCGAGCTTCGGCTTCGCGAATCGCCGATCGGTATTGCGGCAGCCACTCGGCTTGAGCCACGAGCATCTCATCGACCATCTGCCACACCTCGGGCGGATTGCACACGGCCCCGACGAGCGGATCCATCAGCATCGCCTGCCGCAGCAGCCTATCGTCGCCGTGGATGGCCGCCTCCACCGAGAGGCGCTGAACGGAGACGCTCGCATTGCAGACCGCGGCGGGACCGAGGGGAAGTTCGCCGACGATCGGAATGGCCATTCCGTTCGCATCCACATAGCCGGGCACCTCGACGACCGCATCCGGCGGCAGGTTGGTGATCGCATTGCGATTGATGACATTGAAGTGGCCGCGGTAGACCCGACCGGTCTCGAGACCCTCGAGGATGTAGGAGCCATGCTCCTGCGAGCGTGAGGCGGCGCCGTAGGTGAGAGGCGGGTCGCTGAGCCACCGATTGTACTCTTCCTCGAAGGTGAATCGCTGCTCGCGGCAGTGTCGCAGATAGCCGCCCGTCTCGCCGTGGATCCACTCGCTCAGGTCGACCCATTCCGCGATCTCATTCTCTCGCTTGCGGTACCAGGGAAGATACTCGCTGAGGTGGCCGTTGGATTCGGTGCTGTAGTATCCGAATCTTCTCAGCATGTCGATCCGGACCTTCTCCTGTTTGCTGTAGACCGGATGCCGCTCGAAGGCTTCGAGGAGCTTCCCGGTCATGTCCTTGCCGTCGTGTCGGACCTGGATGTACCAGGTCTGATGGTTGATCCCGGCGCAGACGATGTCGACCTCGCTCTGTTTGAGACCGAGCACCTCTGCAATCTGTTGATGGCCGTGCTGCACGCCGTGACACAGCCCGACGGTGCGGACGCCTCCGTAGGTGTTCGCCGCCCAGGTGTTCATGGCCATGGGGTTGGAGTAGTTGAGCAGCATCGCTCCCGGGGCGCCGACCTCCCGAATATCCTTGCAGAGCCCGAGGATGAAGGGAATCGTGCGCTGGCCATACATGATTCCGCCCGCGCAGATTGTGTCGCCGACGCACTGGTCGATTCCGTAGCGGAGGGGGATTTCGATGTCGGTCTCGAAGGCCGGCAGGCCTCCGACCCGCGCGACGCTGAAGACGTACTTTGCTCCCGACACCGACTCCCGTTGATCGAGCGACGTCGAGATCTTCACCCGGGTGAGCCCGTTCGCCTCAATATCGCGTCTGACCAAGCCATAGATCATCTCAAGGTTTTTTTCGCTGATGTCTTCAAGACAAATCTCGATTGCATGGAATGCAGGCACCGCGAGGATGTCGGCAATCAGCTTTCGGGTAAAGCCGATGCTCCCGGCGCCGATGAAGGTGATTTTCATTTCAAGCACCATCCTTGGTTCATTTGTCTCCTGAAGAGTAGCGCTCTGCATGCCCCTCGCGGAATATGCGGATTGTGCTAATAATAGCACTGGTGTATCATGGGGAAGGACCCAGGATACGGGATGTAAAAATGCAAGGCGAGCCTCCGAAAGAGGGAAAGAGCGCCTATCAAGCGCTGCACGCGCTGCCCTACAAGACCGCATCGGCTTTCTTTTCGCAGCGAAGATTTCCGCTCCACGCGATGCTCTCAAGCGGGGGCCACTCCCTGGAAACCGATCCGGTCTACAGTTGGGACGGAACGGCGCGCGGAAGGACGAGCTTCGCCGTGCTGCAGCTCACTATCGACGGAGCTGGGCGGCTCGACAGTCGCGGGGCCTCGCGCGAGCTCACGCCGCGGACGCTGATGCTTGTTCATATCCCCGGTCCCCACCGCTACTACCTGCCGGAAGGCAGCGCCAAGTGGGAGTTTGTCTACCTCGTGGTCTACGGGCGCGAGCTCCTGCGCATCATCCTCGGGATCGAGCGAAGGCAGGGCAACGTCGTCACCCTAGGAGAAAGCTCGCGGATCCCCGGAGCCTTTCTCTCGTTGCTCACCTCCCTCTTTTCTCCTAATTCCTTCACTCCCTTTGAAATATCCTCATTTTCCTACGAGCTCTGCATGCAGATCCTCATCGAGTCCTACTGGATGCCCGACGACGTCCACGCCTCCCGGTTTGATGCGCTGAAGACCTACCTCCGCGAGAACATTCAGCGCGATCTTCCGGTCTCCGAGATGGCGGACCATGCCGGCTTGAGCCGCTCACACTTCGCTCGTCTGTTCAAGGAGCACGAGGGGATGTCGCCGCGCGAGTACGTCGAGGATCTGCGCCTGAAACGTGCCCTTCAGCTTCTCTATTCGGATTCGATGAGTGTGAAGGAGATCGCCTACTCCTGCGGGATACCGGACGTGAACTACTTCTGTCGGCTCTTCAAGAAGCAGATGGGAATGTCGCCGGGCGAGTATCGCAGGAGCGGATTCTGAGTTGCCCGCGGTGAGCGGTCGGCGTCGGTTGCGGGGCACCGGCTGCGAGCGAGCGAGGTCTGCCCTGTACGGCGGGACCTTCTCCGCGCCCGCCCTGCGGTGCGCTCGCGTCGAGTCGGAAGGGCTCTTAGCACAATCGTGCTATCGGTAGCAAAAACGTTATATTTACACCTCCTTCGCGTCGGGTGGACAATTCTTGCGACAATGAGAGCGCTCACGTCAGTGAGCCGAATCGGCAAGCCACGAAACGGAGGTGGGTGAAGATGAGGAAAGTCCTTGTTCTCGCAATGGGGCTCGCGCTCGTTGCGATGTACGTTTTCGCAAATGGGCAGAAGGAAGCGGCCGCTTCCTCGGGAAAACCAATCAAGCTGACGGTGTGGGACGTCTTCGATCAAACCGAACCCGAAGGCAAGGCCTATACCGAAAAGTTCGATCAGTACCAGAAGCTGCATCCGGACATCACGATCGAGCACGACGTGATGACCTACAGCCAGCTCCAGCAGAAGGCGGTTGTCGCCGGCCAGGCTCAGGAAGGACCGGACGTGCTCCACATGCTCGGCGAGTGGGTTCCGGATTTCGTGAAGATGGGCATTCTCTCCAACCTCACTGAGCAGATGAAGTCTTGGGCCGATTTCGACAAGTTCCCGCCAAGCACCTGGAAGGTCGCCACGATCGATGGGAAGATCTACGGAGTTCCGATCACCGCCTCCACGCGAGTGCTCGTGTACCGATCGGACCTGTTCGACAAGTATGGGATCCAAGTTCCTCAAACCTGGACTGATCTGCGTCAGGCCGCGAAACAGCTCACGGTCGATTTGCACAACGACGGGCATCCGAACGAATACGGCATGGGATGGTGCTCCGCCACCACCGCCGTGCGCGGGCCCCAGGAGTTCGCCGTCCTCCTCTGGTCCACGGGCGCTACCTTCGTGAAGCAGGAGGGGGGCAAGTGGGTCCCTGGCTTCACGGTCGATCAGGCCACGGCCGTCTACCAGCTCTACTACGACATGATGTTCGTCGATCACTCGCTGCCGCCCTCGAGCATCGGGTGGGAATGGCAGCAGCTTGATCCGGCCCTCCAGACCGGAGAGGTGGCCATGGAGCAGAACGGAGCGTGGATGGCCGGCAGGGCGGCGCAGGCCTCGTCGGGCAAGTACTGGAGGACCGCACCCTTCCCCTATGACAAGGTTCCCGCGACCTATCTCGAGGTCAAGGTGGACGGGGTAAGCAAGTTTGCCCAGCACAAGGCCCAGGCGGTGGATCTCCTCAAGTGGCTTTTCGGTTTGAACAACATGGTCTATCTGGCCGGAAGCGACAACCTTCCGTCACGCATAGACTCCGAGCAGTCCAAATACTGGGTTCCTAGCCCCGTGTGGAAGAGCACCTTCCTTCATACCGTGAAGGATGGCCACGCCATGCCTCCCATCCCGTTCGCTCCAGCGCTCAAGTACACGATGGATGATCTGCAGGAGGTCTTCTACCAGCGCATGACTCCAGCCCAGGCTGCGCAGGACTTCTACAACAAGGTCGCAAGCTATCTGGATTCGTCGGTCAACAATCAATAGAAATGAACGGAGGAGGAGAGGTTGGGTTCGCGCGTCTCATCGCGAGCCCCCCTCTCTTCTGCCGAGCGAAGGGCGCGGCCTGATGAAACGGCAAGATGCTGCAAGCTACCTCTATTTTCTCCCGTTGACTCTCTTCATTGCTCTGATCTACCTCTACCCGTTCGTGAGCGCAGTTTCCTTGAGCCTGCATCATGTGAACTATCTCGAGCCGGACAAGCACCCGTTCATCGGTTTGGGCAACTTCGTCAAGCTCTTTCGTGACCCCCTCTTCGCTCCCTCCCTGATGCACACGGTGATCTTCACGCTCGGCTCCGTCCTCTTCGAGTACCTGGTGGGCCTCTCCTCGGCCCTGGTGCTCAATAGCTCCTTCGTGAAGATGAAGAACCTCTCGAAGGCGCTCGTCCTGCTTCCGTGGGCGGTTCCCATCGCCATCAACTCCCTGATCTGGCAGTTCATGCTCTCACCGGGCTTCGGCTTCATCGATCAGTTCCTCAATTTACTCGGATTCCACTCCCTCGAGCAGCAGACCTGGCTCACCAATCTGCCGCTCGTCATGCCGACGATTCTCGCGGTGAACGTGTGGCGAAGCTTCCCCTTTTATACAATCGTGCTCACGGCAGGTCTCGCTACCATCCCTCGCGAGCTCTACGAAGCCGCCGAGGTGGACGGGGCGGGGCGCTTCACCCGCTTCTGGCACATCACCCTGCCGGGGATCAAGCACGTTTCCGCGGTGATCGTAAGCTTTCACCTTATCTGGACCTTCACGAACTTCGACGTCATCTATCTTCTGACCGGCGGCGGACCCCTGCATGCCTCCGAGGTCCTGCCGACCCTGCTCTACCACCAAGCCTTCGTGAGGTTCGACATGGGCTACGCCTCGGCCATCGGGGTATTCCTGCTCGTGATCCTGAGCTTGACCGCCGGCCCCCTTTACAGCCGGCTCAACCGATAGGTGGATTATGGAAGGTACACAACTTGGGAGATATGAGGTTGCGAAGCGCGTAACCCAGGCGGTGACCATCCTCCTCACCGTCATCCTGATGCTCTTCGTCGCCTTTCCCTTCTTCTGGATGATCAGCGCCTCGATCCGTCCGGACAAGTTCACGATAGCGGACAGGCTCTACCTCCTTCCGCCTCAGCTCACCTTCGAGCACTACGTCAACGTCTTCGTCAACGCGAATCTGGCGCGGATCTTCCTGAACACTTCGATCATCTCGCTTTCGACGGTTCTCACCGCGCTCGTTGTCATCGTTCCAGCGGCCTATGCCATCGCAATCCTGAGGGTCAAGGGCTCCGTCTTCATCTCGAGATTCGTGCTCTCGCTGCAGATGATTCCGGGGATCATGCTCGTCGTGCCGCTCTACATCATCCTGAAGAACTATCACCTGCTGAACACCTACTACGGGCTCATCATCAGCTACACGACCTTCACCATCCCCTTCTGCTTCCTGCTTGCCTCCTCCTACTACCGGAGCCTGCCGCTCGAGCTTTTCGAGAGCGCCTTCATCGACGGCGCCTCCCGCTTGCAGGCGATGCTTCGCATCGCGGTGCCGCTCTCCGCCCCTGGGCTCATGACGACGGGGGTCTACGCCTTCCTTCTCTCGTGGAGCGACTTCCTCTTCGCAAACACCTTCACGAGCTCGGTTGCCACCCGGACGCTTACCGTCGAGGTATCCCATCTCCTCGGCAACTGGGGCGAACAGTGGGGCGACCTCACCGCCGGGGCCACGGTGACGACGATTCCGGTCCTGATTGTTTTCATCCTCGCCCACCGCTACATCGTCGAGGGGCTGACCGCCGGGGCCGTGAAGGAGTAGGCGACGCCTGCCCGCGCGGCCTTCGCAAGGGCCGGTCGGCGCCGATCGCATCGCGAGTCTCCGCGCTCTTCATCTTGTCATCCACGGAGAGCGAGATCCTGTGACGGTAGTTCACGCGGAGCTCGGGCAGAGGCAGCCGCGTTCCGAACAAGAGAACTCCCGGGAAGCCCCGCAGGAGCTGCGACGCGCGGACCTGCGGGTGACTTACTCGGTCTCGCTCCGATCGCTTCGTCTCGCCTTCTTCGTGCCGTGGCGTTTCTTTGCGGAAAGGCGCCGCTCGCGCGCGCCTGCCGAGGGCCCGGTGGCGATCCGCCTGCGCGCCGGTCGCGCGGCGGCCTCGACGAGCGCGAGGATCCTTCGCTCGGCAATCCGGCGATTGCGTCCCTGCTCTCGCGTCTCCTGCACGACGACGACAAGCTCGCCGCGCCGGTTTGTCTGCGGGCGCAGGCGCGCGCGCAC
>DAHVAK010000068.1 GCA_027314665.1 Spirochaetales bacterium | reverse complement strand
AAACGGCGTTTTCACGAACCCGTTTCGGGCCAGAAACCCTAGAAAACTCCGTTGTGGCAGCGGGTCAACTACTTTGTCAGCACCCTCCTAACTCTGCGGGCGCGAGGCGAGCGTCACGGTCATATCCATCTTCTTGCCGTTCCGATAGAGGGTGAGGCTCACAGTTTCCCCCACGGTTGCCTCCGTCTGGAGGTAGGCGCTCAAGTCCTGGAAGTCGGCGATCGGCATCCCGTTGATTGCGACGATGATATCCCCTCCGACGGGGACCTCGGTGTTGATGAAGGTGACCGCTTGGCTGGCGGCCCGCAGCCCCGCCTCATCCGCCGGGCTCCCCGGGGCGATCGAGGCGACCATCACTCCGCGTTCCACCGGAACGCTCACCCCGACGGAGCGCAGCAGGTGCGCGATCTGGGGCGTGAGGTCGAAGGCCTCGATTCCGAGGTAGGGGTGCTGGGCGTGGCCGTTCGCGATGAGCTGGGGGACGATCTGCTTGACCAGATTTGCGGGGATGGCGAAGCCGATACCGGCGCTGCTTCCGCTTGCGCTGATGATCTGGGAATTGATGCCGACGACCTTTCCCCCGAGGGTGATGAGCGGCCCACCGGAGTTGCCGGGATTGATGGGGGTGTCGGTCTGGAGGGCCTCGCCGACGTAGCGCCCGTTGGGGCTCTTGATGATGCGTCCCTTCGCGCTGATGACCCCGAAGGTGAGGGTGTGCGAAAGCCCGAAGGGGTTGCCGAGGGCAACCACGAACTCGCCCACCTGCACCCGGTCGGAGTCGCCCAGAGTGAGGGGAGGCGGCAGATTCGTGGCGTTCACCCGCAGGACCGCCAGATCGGTCGAGGGGTCGGTCCCGATCACCTGAGCCTGGTAGCTCTTGCCCGTGCGCAGGGTCACCATTACGCTGTTCGCGTTCGCAACGACGTGAAAGTTGGTGACGATGTCGCCGTGATTGTCGTAGACGAAGCCGGAGCCGACCGCTTGCTGCGGAATCGGCTGATCGAAGAAGCCCTCGGAGATGATGGTGCTGGTGATGTTGACGACCGAGGGTCCGGCGTCCCTCCCGACCGCCTCGACCTGAGCCTCGAGCTGATTCGCCGGGGAGTAGGGCGCCTGCCCGCCAGCGGCTTGGGCGAAGAGGGCGCCTCCGCCGAGGAAAGCGAGAGAGACAACGAGGGGCAAGATCCTGCGCATCGCGGAACCTCCGAGTGTGTGTCCGAGTGGGATAGTTGCCAGGACAACATCCTTCGGGGCTGAAAGGTTACGCCCTCGCCGGGCCCAAGAGTGGCCCGAGGGGGCGCGCCTCTCCTGCCGCGCCGGGCGGCGATGGAACTTTCGCGGATTTCCGCCCGTCAGATGGAGTAATCCGCCCCATTTCGAGGGACCCGCCGTGGATGCAGCGTCGCTTTTAGGGCATACTTAGAGCGTATGGATCACAAATTGCGCAACCCAATAATCGCAGGTCTTGTTATTCTCGCCCTCTTCCTCGGCGTGGGGGTCGGGATCGCCTTCGACCGGGCCCTGATGCGATCGAGCGTGGCAGTCCGCAGCTCCTCCTCGGACCCGAAGCTCAACTACTCGCTCATCAGCCAGGCATGGGGGATCATCAATCGCGTCTACGTCGACCGCGCTGCGATTCGCTCGCGCCCGCTCACCTACGGCGCGATCGCCGGCATGGTCGATGCCCTCGGGGACACGGGCCACAGCACCTTCTTGAGCCCGGAGATGGTGCAGGACGAGCGCTCGCTCACCGAGGGGGAGTACGTCGGGGTCGGCCTGGAGATCCAGATGCAGAACAACCAGGTGACGATCGTGGCGCCGCTCGACGGCTCGCCCGCCCTCGCCGCGGGCCTGCGGGCCGGCGAGCTCATCCTGCGCGTGGACGGAAAGGACGTCACCGGGCTCACCCTCCAGCAGGTCGTGCGCCGGATCATGGGGCCGATGGGCACCAAGGTGACCCTCACCATCTTCAGCCCCGTGACGCGCAAGACCTTCGACGCCACCCTGGTTCGGACCCGCATCAAGATTCAAAACGTCACCTGGCATCCCATTCCCGGGACCGACTTCGCGGACCTCAGGATCGCCGCCTTCAGCCAGGGAATCACGAAGGATCTCCATACCGACCTCCTCGCGATCGAAAAGCAGGGCTACCGCGGGATCGTCCTCGACCTGCGCAACGATCCGGGCGGCATCCTCGATGAGGCCATCGGAACGGCAAGCCAGTTCCTGCCGCAGGGGAACGTCCTGCTCGAAAGGAACGCCCACGGCACCATCACCCCCGTTCCGGTCCAGGGCGATGCCATCGCCGCGAAGATTCCCTTGGTGGTCATGATCGACGGCGGGACCGCAAGCGCGGCGGAGATCGTCGCCGGGGCGCTACAGGATGCGGGGAGGGCGAAGCTCGTCGGGGACAAGACCTTCGGGACCGGAACGGTCCTCGGGATCTTTCCGCTTTCCGACGGATCGGAGCTGCTCCTAGCGACCGAAGAGTGGCTCACCCCCAAGGGTAGGGTTATCTGGCACAAGGGGATCACCCCCGACGTGACGGTCCAGCTCCCCTACGACGCGAGCCTGGTCGAGCCGGCCTCCCTCCCGGGCATGACCGCCGCGGAGCTCGAGAAGAGCGGCGACCGCCAGCTCATCGAGGCAATCGATATCCTCAAGTCCGAGACCCGCCTCGCGGGCGCCGGCGGCGAGGCGAGCTCGCCATGAACGCTCATCAACAGGAGAAAAAGGAAATGAAGAAGATTCCGATCATAGTCGGCGCGGTCGTGCTCCTCGCTGCCGCCGCGCTCGTGGGGTGCAATCTGTTCGCAGGTGCCATGTCGGTCTCTTGGAGCGGCTCCAACATCGCCTTCGGCTCGACCGTGACCGTGAACACCACGTCTCCGAGCTTCATCATCACCAATACGGGATCGAACACCCTGAACATCACCGGGAACGTGACTGCGACATCTTTCACCGGAGGCCTCACCGTGAGCAGCATTACCCAGCCTGCCAGCTCGGTTGCGATCAACCAAACGACGACCTTCGTCGTGAACTTGTCGGGCAGCGGTACGGCCTTGATCTCTATTCCGAACGACTCCGGACAGAATCCCTTCACCTTCACGCTCAAGCACTAGCCCGGCCCAGACGCGCCCGCCCGCCTTAAGCGGCCGCGGGCAGCTCGGCCGTAGGAGCTCGCCACAGGGCATACCGACGGTGACCCACGGCCGGCGGATGCGTGCCTGGCCGTCCAGTCTGTGTGGTATACCGTATCAGGCAGAGAAGGAGCTCACGAAGGGAAGCAGGGCAATGAACGAAGACCTCCACCTCATGAACGAATACCAGGCCGTCAAGCGCCTCATAGCGGCGACGAAGGCCTCCTACTACGTCTACTTCAAAGCAGAGGGCGACGTCTGGGAGCCGGAAGAGCTCCTCGAAGAGCTCGGGAAACGCTTCGACCACGAGCAGAGATACTTCCTCGACAACGGTCCGCGCGACAACGAGCCCGGAGTCTACATGATCGCAGAGGACGGAGAGATCGATCCGGACCGGCTCTACGCGCCGGCCGGCAAGTGGAACAACATGCTGCTCACCTCGGACTCCTATGGGTATCGACCTTGGCTCACCCACTTCGACTTCGGCCCGGAAGGGGAGTGAGCCGCTCACGCCCGCCGCGGCCGCTACCTTCCCTCCGCGCCCGCCTCGGCGATCGCGCTCGTCGCGACGTGCGCACTCCGCAAGGGTCACGCGGGCACAAATTGCGCGAAGGGCTCCTATGGGGAGAGCGGATTCTTCAAGCGCAGGCCCTCCACGTGGCTGAAGTCCTCCGTGTTCGCCGTCCAGAGCTCGTAGCCACGCACGAGCGCGGTGGCTGCGATGATCGCATCGTCGAGGGTCATCTCCGATTGCTGACGGAGTCTGATGGCGCGCTGAATGACGTCTTCGTCGAGATCGAGCTGTTCGCACTCCTCGAATAGCTCTTCGAGGTAGCTCTGCTCGGCCGCCTTGATTTGGCCGTAACCCAAGGCTTCGATTCTCGTGATGCTCGCAAAGGCCAGCTCGCTCCCCCCGAGCGTCTCCGCCGCGAGGGTTCCGTTAGCGAGGTAGATGAAGATGCTTGTGTCGAGCAGGATCATCTACGGTCGTCTGCCGGGAAGGGGTCGATCCCTGCGTATCTCGCGCTGCCATGCGGTCGGATCAGGGATAGCTCCGAAGGCGTGAAGCTGCTGGAGCTTGGCAATGAGGCGAGCGATTTTCGCAGGATCTTGGGGTTTCTGTTTAGTCGGCAGCCCGAGCGAGACCTTTTCGCCCGGCACAAGCTTGGCGTCAAGGACGTATTGCTTCGGCACCCGCAGGGCGATCGAGTTACCCGTCCGAATGACCGTCGCGATGTATCTATTCATGGTATATACTAGTATAGATACCTACTTACCGGCTGTCAAGGCAATCGCGTTTCTGTCGCGCCGCTGTCGGGAACCTTGCCGAGGCGGCCGTCCGTAGCATTGCAGACGGGAGATAGCGCACTATAATGGGTGGTGCACAACCGAGCATCGGGGGTTACGCGCGCGGTGGACAAGAAGGCACTTTCTGAGCGGGACATCTGCACGAAGTTCATAACCCCCGCCGTCGAACGCTCGGGCTGGGATGTCGCCACCCAGGTCCGGGAGGAGCTCTCGCTCACGAACGGGCGCATCATCGTGCGGGGGAAGTTGCACACCCGGGCGAAGAACAAGCGGGCCGACTATGTGCTCTTCTACAAGCCGAACATCCCGATTGCCGTTATCGAAGCGAAGGACAACACCCACTCCGTCGCCGACGGGATGCAACAGGCCTTAGGTTACGCCGAGATGCTCGACGTGCCCTTCGCCTTCAGCTCGAACGGCGACGCCTTTCTCTTTCACAACGCGATAGCCCCCGATGGCGTTATCGAACGGGAGCTCGCTCTCGACCGGTTTCCCTCGCCGCAAACCCTGTGGCGTCTGTGGGCTGCTCATCGCGGCCTCGATGAGCGGCAGGACAGTCTCGTTACCCAGGACTACTACAGCGGCGCGGGCGACAAGACTCCCCGCTACTATCAACTCCTTGCGATCAACAAGACCGTCGAAGCGATTGCGCGCGGCCAGGACCGCATCCTTCTCGTGATGGCTACCGGAACGGGCAAGACCTACACTGCCTTTCAGATCATCTGGCGTTTGTGGCGGTGCAAGGCAAGAAGACGCATCCTCTTTCTCGCCGACCGCAACATTCTCGTCAACCAGGCCATGACGAACGACTTCAAGCCTTTCGGCTCGGCCATGACCAAGATCCACAACCGGCAGGCCGACAAGTCCTACGAGATCTACCTGTCGCTCTATCAGGCAGTCAGCGGCGACGAGGAAGAACGCAATATCTACAAGCAGTTCAGCCGCGACTTCTTCGATCTCATCGTGATCGACGAGTGCCACCGGGGCAGTGCGGCCGCGGATTCCGCCTGGCGCGAGATCCTTGAATACTTCGCCTCGGCGACCCAGATCGGGCTCACCGCGACGCCGAAGGAAACGAAGGTGGTTTCCAACATCGACTACTTCGGCGAGCCGATCTACACCTACTCGCTCAAGCAGGGGATCGACGACGGCTTCCTTGCGCCCTATAAGGTCGTGCGCATCGACCTGGACCGGGACCTGAGCGGGTGGCGCCCCGACGCAGGAATGGTCGACAAGCACGGAAACGAGATCGAAGACCGCATCTACAATCAAAGGGACTTCGACAAAACCCTGGTGCTCGAGAAGCGCACCGAGCTGGTCGCTCGAAAGATCAGCGAGTTCCTACGACAGACCAATCGCTTTGACAAGACGATCGTCTTCTGCGAGAACATCGATCACGCCGAACGGATGCGGCAGGCCCTCGTGAACGAAAACAGCGACCTTGCGGGGCAAAA
>DAHVAK010000139.1 GCA_027314665.1 Spirochaetales bacterium | reverse complement strand
CCCGCTGCGAGGGCAACCGTCGCGACCACGGCTATCCACTCGAGATGTATGAAGAACAGAAGCGGCACGGCCGTGATGAGCCCCAGGAAGAGAAACGCCGCAATTGCGTGGTGATAGGGAATCGCGTTCCATCGCTCGAGGGCGCGCGGCAAGAGGACCGCGAAGACGAGAATCGTCGCGATCCGCAGCACCGGCAGCAGGAACAGTAGGTAGAGATCAAACGAACCGTAGTGGCGCACGAAGTCCGCAGCGCCCACGCAGGTATAGAAGCCGCTCAAGTAGGAGAGGACTTCTGCGACGCTGCGGTCCCCGCTTCGCGGGAAGTAGATCGAGATCAGTACATAGCCGGCAAGGCTGAAGAGGGCGAACAGAAAGGCGTCGTGATAGAAGTAGTAGCCGTAGATCCCCAAGGGCGTAAAGATCAGCGGCACGATCGCTCGAAGCAGCAGGAACAGGATGTACGCGGGGATGAAGGTGAGAATCCCGCGAAAAAACCAGAACCACAGCTCCCTTCCATAGGGACGGGGAGGCAGGATGAGGCTCATGATGAAACCGTAGAAGAGCGGAACCGAGCCCAGAAAGAAGAGTACCATGATGGCCTACGACGGTATCAGAAGCCCGTGCTCTGCGCAAGCCATCCGGCGATCCTCCGGCGCGAGGGGCAGACTCGCCTTGACACGAGCTTTCGCTGCCTCTAGGATACGGTACCCTGATGTTTACCATGGATGAGTTGACCGGGAGCGTGGGCATCGTCCAGCCGTGCGACTTCGAGTTCGGGCGCGTCGGTGAGGGGGTTCTCCTCGACAACGGGCAGAGCTTCGGGCCGGTCACGGTGCGCTACGAGACCTACGGCACCCTGAACAGAGAAAAATCCAATGCCATTCTCGTCGTGCATGCTTTTTCCGGCGATGCGCATGCGGCGGGGAAATACAGCCCTGAGGATCGGTACGACGGATGGTGGGAGAACATGATCGGCCCCGGCAAGGGTCTCGACACCCGTAGGTACTTCATCATCTGCTCGAACGTGCTCGGGGGGTGCCGTGGGACAACCGGTCCGAGCTCGATCGATCCGTCCACGGGCAGGGAGTACGGGATGACCTTCCCGGTGATCACCATCCACGACATGGTGAAGGTCCAGAAGGTGCTCATCGACCACCTCGGCATCGAATCCCTGCTCTGCGTGGTGGGCGGCTCGATGGGCGGGATGCAGGCGCTGGAATGGGCGGTGGAGTATCCCGAGAGGGTGCGCTCGGCGGCGATTCTCGCCTCGACCGCGAGGCTGACCGCCCAGGGGATCGCCTTCGATGCGGTCGGTCGCAGCGCGATCATGTCCGATCCCAACTGGAACGGAGGCGATTACTACGGCAAGCCGGTCCCGGCCAGGGGGCTGGCGACGGCCCGCATGGTGGGGCACATCACCTACCTCTCTGACGAGTCGATGCGCACGAAGTTCGGGCGCAGGCTTCGCGAGCGGGAAACCTACGCCTATGACTTCGACGACCTCTTCGAGATCGAGAGCTATTTGAACCACCAGGGCGACAAGTTCGTGGAGCGCTTTGACGCCAACTCCTACATCTATATCTCGAAGGCAATGGACTACTTCGACCTCGGAGAGCGCTTCGGGGGGCTCGTCAACGCCTTCTCCCGGACCCGTGCCAAGTTCCTCGTGGTCTCCTTCACCTCCGATTGGCTCTATCCGACCTACCAATCGAAGGAGATGGTTTTCGCCCTGATGAAGGCGAACAAGGACGTCTCCTTCACCGAGATCTCTTGCGCCTACGGCCACGATTCCTTTCTCCTCGAGACCGAGCGGCAGGGCAAGATCATCTCCTCCTTCGTGGACACGGTGTATGAAGGGCGATAGGCCGCACATCAGCTACGACGAGATCGTGCGCATCGTCGAGACCGGGAGCAAGGTCCTCGACCTCGGCTGCGGGGACGGAGAGCTTCTCCATCGCCTGATCAAGGAGCGCGCGGTCCTCGGGCGCGGCGTCGAGATCGAAGAGGACATGATCATCCAGTGCATCGCGAAGGGGATCTCGGTCTTTCAGGGCAACCTCGACGAGGGCCTAAAGGACTATGGCACGAAGGCCTACGACTACGTTGTCCTGAACGAGACCCTCCAGGTCATCCGAAACCCCCTCATGGTGCTCGAGGAGATGCTACGGGTCGGCAAGCGGGCAATCGTGAGCTTTCCCAACTTCGGCTATTGGCTGACACGCGGGCAGCTGCTGCTGCGCGGGAGGATGCCCGTGAGTCCTCACCTACCCTACCAGTGGTACAACACCCCGAATATCCACCTTTGCACCCGAAACGACTTCGTCTCAGTGTGCACCGAGCGCGGCATCACGATCCTCGCTGAGATCGGGCTTCGCGGAGAGAAGCGGATTCGGCGCCTGCCGAAGAACTTCTTCGCGACCGAGGTTCTCTACATCATGGAGCGAAGCGCGTAGAGGCGGAAGCGGAGGCGGCTTCCCCAATCGGGTTTCGGTTCTTTACTCTTTCAAATCCCGATGCTATAGTGTATCGTTCAAATTACATCTTCCCGATACGGAAGAACCAAGAGGAGGGAGTTTGTCAGTCAAAGAGTTGCGGATCAACAATGCGATCCGAGTGAAGGAGGTCCGGCTTATTGACCATGAAGGAAATCAGCGGGGGGTCGTTCCGACGATCGAAGCCCTCGCCATGGCGCGGGAAGCCGGACTCGACCTTGTCGAAATCGCTCCGCAGGCGGACCCGCCGGTCAGCAGGATCCTTGACTACGGAAAGTACAAGTTCGAACAAGAGAAGCGAATCAAGGACTCCAAGAAGAAGCAGAAGCTGATCAAGATCAAAGAGATCCGAATGCAGCCGAAGATCGAGAAGCACGATCTCGAGTTCAAGACCAACCACATTCGAGAGTTTCTCGACGAAGGCAACAAGGTCAAGGTGACGGTTCGTTTTCGCGGCAGAGAGCTTGCGCATACCGAGCTCGGGCGGGTGGTCCTCGACAAAGTGCTAGAGCTTCTCGAAGGATCCTACATCATGGACAAAGGCGCGGCCATGGAGGGTCGCTTCATGTCGATGACGCTGAATCCCAAGGTGAAGAAATAGAACGACCTCCTAAGAACTCCAGGAGCATATCGAACCCAGGGCGGCACGTCCGGGAAGGATAAGGAAGGCAACGATGCCGAAGATGAAGACACGGCGCGCAGCGGCAAAGCGATACTCGCTTACCGGAAGCGGCAAGGTACGCTACAAGAAGCAGGGCCTTAGGCACATTCTCACAAAGAAAAGCTCGAAGCGAAAGCGCGCTCTTCGCCACGGCGGGATCCTGAGCCCCACGGAGGCTCCCCGCGTGAAGAGACTCTTGCCCTACGGCTGAGCCTCTTGAGCCAGGACACGAAAGGAGCACACCATGCCACGAGCAGTAGACGGAACAAGACGACATGACCGACGAAAGAAGATCCTCAAAGCGGCAAAGGGCTACCGAGGCAAGAAGAGCAAGCTCTTCCGCATTGCGAAAGACACCGTTACGAAGGCGGGGGTCTACGCCTACCGTGACCGCCGAGCCAAGAAGCGGGATTTCCGGGGGCTGTGGATCGCCCGAATCTCTGCGGCGGTGAGAGCGGAGGGGCTCACCTACTCCCAGTTCATGCATGGTCTGAAAGGAGCCGGGGTGCAGGTGAATCGAAAGGCCCTTGCGAATCTGGCGATAGAGGACTCGAAGGCCTTCGTCACCATCGTCGCCGAGGCCAAGAAGGTTCTGGGCCGATAGCGCGCCGATGATCACGCTGGAGCAGATCCGACAACTTGACGCAAGGGTGCGCCGGGCGATCGAGCTTGTCAGCAAGCTTCGAGAGGAGAACTATACCCTCAAGAATCGTCTTGCCGAGTATCAGGATCGGATCGAGGAGCTCGAAGTGCTCATCTCCAATTTCAAAGAGGACCAGAGCGAGATCGAAAAGGGTATCGTTAGCGTGATCTCCGAGCTCGACCACCTCGAGGAGGGGCCGAAGGCCGCGACTGCAGCGGCCAGGTCCGCCCCTGCCGAGGGACAGCCGCCGCCCGCCCGCCCGCGGGAGCAGCGCCCGCACGCAAGCGGAGCCGCCCCGGTGGCACAGCATCAACGCCCCGAGCCCCGCGCGCCCGGCAATCCTGTACCGCACCCGGTTCAGGAGGCGGAAGAGGCGCCGAGCGCAACGCCGGACGCCGAGCTCGACATTTTCTAGCAGGTCGTTGAAACATGACGAATAGGCAGGAAAATCGGCACCTCTCGTATGCTCCCCTCGAGTCTATCTTGAGGAGAGCGCCGATCTACGGGGTTTCTCGTGGTGTTACAACGCCCTGCTGAAGAGCCTGCATGGGAAAGGGGAACGTTCAAATCAGCCTGCTAGGCACCTCGTTTTCCATTCAGGCGGACGAAGACAGCGAGTACCTCGCCCGGATCGTCGAATACCTGGAAAAAAAGGTGCAGGAGATCGAGGGCTCGGTGGCGATCAAGGATCCCCTCCGCATCGCAATTCTCACGGGACTTCTCATAGCGGACGAGCTTTTCAAGCAGAAGGAGCGCGACCGCCAGGAGCCGATCGATCGCGACTCTGAAGAGGTCGCGCGCATAACCCAGGCGCTCATCGATCGGATCGACAAGAGCCTCCTCGAGGAGTAAGCGCTCGCCTTGAGGCCATCCGGCCGGCCCTTTGAGTTGACATCGCACAGAGAAACCACTACTATCCTCTCTGTCTATGGCTCTCCTCACTGCCCAGCAAATCTCCCGTTACTACGACCAGTATCAGTCGACCGACGTGGTCTTCACGAAGGAAGTGATTCATGCGGTCGGGCTGGTCACGAAGAACATTTTTCTCAAGTACCTGGGCATCCAGCTTCCCTGTGTCATCTCCTCCTGCTCGATGGTCGGAGCAAAGGTCATTGCAAACGTGAAAAGCGAGCTGTTCACCGAGATTCGCGGCACCAACAACGTGATAGCCCTCCATTTCGGCTTCACCCTTGTCGGCAAGTCCACCCCTATCTCGTTCTACGTGAATGCCCGTGTCGTCGCCTACGGCCCCTACCCGAAGGGAAGCGAAGGGCTTAACATCGTCTCCTTGAGCTTCTCGCAGCGCCCGCCCGACGATCTGATTGGAACCCTCGGCCAGCTGATCGAGGCCAACAACAATGCGACGCGCCGAAAGGAAGATCGCGTCCTGATCACCGTCGAATCCCTGCGGAAGCTGGGCTTCACCTCCAAGGATGCGATCCTCTACGTGCAGGGGGTGCCTCGCAAGTGCATCGTGCGGGATCTCTCCTTCTCGGGAGCGAAGCTCATCGTCACCGGGATCGGCAAATTCCTCGTAGAGAAGGAGACCGTGCTTCATATCGCGCTTGAGGACACGAGGCAGGACCTCGAGCTTCCGGGGAAGATCGTCCGCTTCGATCCCGTGGAGGGAAGAAGGGACATCGCCGCCCTCGCGGTGCA
>DAHVAK010000132.1 GCA_027314665.1 Spirochaetales bacterium | reverse complement strand
AGGGCTGCGAAGATGAGGCTCTCGATCGCCCCGAGGATGGGCTGTGCGCCGTCCTCGACGACGGTGAGCTCGAGGCTCCCCTCGTAGGCGGAGGAAAGCCGGGCGATCTCCTCTCGAAGTCGCTCGGAGAGTCTCACCGGGCTTTCGCCGCCACGGGCGCGGATCAACAGTCCGATCGATTCCCTGCCGTTGACCATGAAGAGCGAGCTCTGCTCCTTCGGGCTCATGCGTGAGCGTGCGAAGGCGGAGATCGGCAGCGTCCGGCCGCTCGACGTCGAGACGAGAAGCCCTGCAAGTTCCTCGGGGGTAGCGACCCGCCCGTCGGTTCGGACGGGGTACTCCCGTGCGCCGTCGGTGACGATTCCGGCGGGAAGGTCGAGGTTGGCGGAGGCGAGGAAGGCGGCGACCTCCTCGATCGTGAGGCCGGAGGCGGCCAGCCGCTCCTCGTCGACCTCCAGACGAAGCTCGGGCTCGCTTCCACCAACGAGCACGACGGAACCCACCCCGTCGACCTGCTGGAGCGCGCTCCTGATCTCGCGGTCGGCCATCACCCGAGCCGTCTGGAGGTTTGCATCGCAGGAGGCAACCCCGAGGATTAGCACCGGCCTCGCGCTGGGATCGAGCGGAAGAAGTCGCGGCCGCTCGGCGCCCTGCGGAAGGAGGGGGTAGGCGCCGTCGATGATCTCGCGCGCCTGGATGCCGGAAAGGGTCATGTTGGTGCCCCACTGGAAGTCGAGGGCGATGACTGCCACGCCACCTCGGGAGACCGAGCGGAGCGCGTGGATACCCTTCAGGGACGCGAAGGCGTCCTCGAGAGGCATTGCGATGAGCCGGCGAATCTCTTCGGCGGACGCCCCGGGATAGGATGTCGAGACGGTAAGAGTCGGCACCGAGAGCGCGGGCAGGAAATCGAGCGGAAGGTTGAGGGAGGCACAGAGACCGAAGAGGAGGAGACCTGCAAAGAGCATGAGGGTGGCAACCGGTCGGGCTATCGCCCAACGGATGGGCATGGGCGATCGCCTCCTCCAGCGCTCCCGCCGGCGGCGGAGCTGAACAGGGTGACGGTCGTGAGCGAAAGGGGGGCCCCATCGGGCCCTGACTTCCCTCCCCTCGCCGTGCGGGCTACCTCGAGCGTGACGATCGTCTTGCCCTGGATCGGCCATCCGGTCGTCCCTTCGAGGACGACGAAGCCCGAGAGCTCGCCCGAGAGAAGCGCTCCCTCTCCGGAGGCGATGCTCGAGAGGGGAATCCGCTGCTCGTCAATCGTGCCGCGGAAGGCCAAGCGCACCTCCTCGCCTCGGATCGACTCGACGGTCCACAGGAGCGTCCCCGGGAGTCCCCGTCCTTCGCCCGCTCGCGTGCTCCAGGTTTCCCCGACCGAGACGACTCTACCGTTCAGTCCGCTGAGGAGGCTCTCGACCTCTGCGGAGGTCGGCCCGGACGGAAAGGGGGTGACCGGCGCTTTGGAAAGGCCGGAGGGGTCGGCTTCCGAGGGGCAATCCGACTCCGCCGCACGGATTCGACCGGAACGGTCGAGGTAGAGAAGCGTCCGTTTTCCGACAAGCGAGTTCAACAGGGCTTCGAGGCGCCCGCCGAAGCCTCCGACGCTTGCCTCGAGCGCCTCGCACTGCACCTTCGCGATGCCGGAGCCGTCGACTGTGAGGACTCGGAAACGGTAGTCCATCGAGGCCGAAAGCAAGGGAAACTCCGCGTGCTGCTCGCGCCTCAGCCCCGGAACCGGTTGACTCGGCGCCACGAAGCGCTCTCGCAGCTCCACGCGCATCGTACGCTCCATTCCGGGGCGCAAGGAGAGGACGCGCCGAACCGATCTCGGAGCATCGGGAGCGCACTCCGCGATCGATCCTACCGCGCTCAGGGCCAAGAGCCACCGACCGAGGGAAGCGAGTCGCATCCGGCTACCTCCGAATAGTCGGGAAGCGCCGAGCGAATACCGGCGCTATGGCCGCCGCCGCAGGCACGACCAGGAAGGTCGCTCCCGTCGAGGCGAGGGTTCCGCAGAAGACCACGATCGCAAGGGGGCGAAAGAGCGCCGCCTCTGAGGGGCCTCCGAAGAGGAAGGGCAGGACGCCGAGCAGGGCAGTGCCCGAGGTGAGCAGGAGAGCTCGTGTTCGGCTCCGCACCGCGTAGCGGACCGATCGCTCGACCTCTCCGCGCGTGTAGCTTTGCAGCCTCTCGCAGCGCGCAAGGGCGCGATCGAGGATGAGGATCGAATTGTTCACTGAAATCCCCGCCATGATAATGAGCGAGACAAGAACCGGCACGTCGAGGCAGGCCCCGGAGAGCCGCAGCACGGCGATGGGGACCGAGAGGGAGGCCGGCACGATGGACATCACGAGCAGCGGGGAAGAAAGCGACTCCATCTGCGCCGCGAGGGTGATGAAGATGAGAGCAATCGCGGCGGCCAACAGCAGCTCAAGCCTGTGCAGCTCGCTCAGGCGATCGTAGACCTGCCTGTCGATTCGGAAGGCGCATCCGGGGGGGAGAGCCGTGCTGCGAAGCAGACTCTCGAGCTTCGCGAGATGCTCTGCGCCGCCGCGCGCGGTGGCATGCACCGTGAAGCTGACGGCTCGCTGGCGCTCAGCGCGGTAGAGGCGGGCTGCGGGTCGGGCGCTCACGAACTGTCCCAGCTGCGAAAGCGGGATGGACCGGCCTTCGGGGTCGAGAATCCCGATGCGCTCGATCGTGCTTAAGCCGCGGGGCTCCGCGAAGCCTCCGCCCAGGCGAAGGTCCAGCTCCGGGGAGCCGGGCTCGATCCACTTGAGCGCCACCGGGCCGTAGATCCCCCAGCGGAGCGCCTCCGCAACCTCCCGCGCGCTCACCTGCCGCTCGGCGAGGGCGCGGTGATCGACGGCGAAGAGGTAGGCGGGAGGCCCCTCCTTGAAGTTGAGCACTACCTGGCTTATCCACTCCTCGCGGTGAAGCTCCCCCGCGACCCGCGCGGCCGTGGAGCGCAGCGTCGGATCCTCCGGACCGAGGAGACTCACCTCGATCGACTGATCCTCACCCTGTGCGCCTTCGGGAAGGTAGACGAAGGCATCCCGAAGCCGTGCGCCCCCGGAAGCAAGAGCCCGACGCACGCGCTTCTGCGCCCCAGGAGAGCCGTCAAGGGCGACCGTCAATCCTGCGCTCTCGCGTCGGGCGATGGTGGTTACGTGCTCGACGCCCTTCAGGAGCAGGACCTCCCGTGCAAGGTCGGTCGTGCGCCGGTCGATTGCCTCAAGGCTCGTTCCGCTGGCGAACTCGAGGTGCGCGTAGACCGATCGCTTCTCTGAGGGCTCCGTGAGACGCACCTCCATGCGCGTCGCCGCGAGCAACCCCGCGACGCAGATGGCGGCGCCTGCGGCGACGACCCGCCGCGAGTGCGAGCCGGCCCAAGCGACAAGCGCGTCTAGGGCGCGCAGGGAGGTGCGTAAGGCGCCGGTTCGAGGGCGTCGACGATCATCGGGGGGCGAGCGGCGCGCGCCCGAGGCAAAGACCGGCAGGAACAGGAGGGAGAGCGCGAGGGAAGTGGGAAGCATGACCGCGAGGGAGGAGGCAACCTCGGTGAGCCCGGTTATGGAGCGTCCGAAAAAGAAGAGAGGCAGGAGAACGATGAGGGTCGTGGCCGTCGAGGCGGCGAGGGGGGAGGCTATCGCCGCGACGCTCGCCCGCCTTCCCGCATGGGAGCAATCGGGAGGGGCTGCGGAGAGCGTGCAGAGAAGCACGATGCCGGGGTCGATGACCAGCCCGATCCCGACCGCGATCCCTGCAAGGACGTTGCGGTCGACGGCGACGGAGAAGGCGGCGAGAATCGCGGCGCTCAAGAGGACGACCGACGGCAGGAGGAGGGCGAGGAGCGCCGCATTGCGAAAGGGGCGGAGCGCAAGGGCGACAAAGAGCGAGACCGCTCCAGCGGAGACGGCAAGGGAGCGAAGGACCTCGGAGATCGCGCGTGCAATCTCCCCCCCAAGATCGGAGATGATTTCGACGGAGAGCCCTTGCGGGGCAAACCCCGCCAGGCGCTGCCGAATCGCGGCGCTCAGGGCCACGAGGTTCGCTGAGCCCGATGCGGTGACGTAGATCGCGATCCGTCGCTCCCCGTCGATCCTGCTCGTGGTCTCAGGCTCGCGCTTTCCGTAGCCCACCTGGGCGAGGGCTCCAAGGCGGACCACCCGATCGTTTCGAAGGGGAATCGGAAGCGAGGCGAGCTCCTGAAGCGAGGCAAGGCGCCCTTCGATGATGATGGGGGTATCCGAGTCCCTGGAGCGCAGCCGACCGATCGGACGGAGCAAGCTGGACCGCTGAAGAGCCGAGGCGATCTCGGGGAGGCTGATCACCGCTGCCGCGGCCCTCTCTTGGCTCACGTCGAGGTGTATCTCGCGAGCGCTGCCTCCGCCGACCTCGACCTTGCCGACTCCCTCGACCCGCTCGATGGTGGGCTTGAGGTTCGCGTCGACGTACTCGCGGGTCCGCTCGAGCGCGGCGCCCTCGAGGCGAACCGCCGCGATGAAGAAGGGCCGGGCGCCGCTCGCGGTGCCCAGGATCTCGGGACGCTGCGCCGCAGAGGGAAGGGAGGCAGAAAGGGTGTTCACCGCATCACGCAGCGAGAGGTAGAACCGATCCGGGTCGGTGGAGGGGGAAAGCGCCACTTCCACGCTGCTCCTGCCGTACTCCGAAACGGACCGCAGGCCGCCGATTCCGGGAAGGTTTGAGACTGCATCCTCGAGCGGGATGGTGATCCGGCGCTCCATCATCTGCGGATCGAGGCCGAAGTGCTCGATGGAGATGGTGAAGACCGAGGGGCCGCCCGCTTGCGAGGGACCGAGCTTGAGCGATTGCAGGGACGCCCCGGTGAGCACGGCTATCATGAGGAGCGCCGCGGCCGCCGTCACCCGTCGCTCGCACCAATCCCTTCGCGGCGCCATCTTCCGTTTGCCCTCGCCCTCAATGGGTATCGTTGAGCGGCACGACCAGCTCGCGAGCGAGGGGAGTTCCCCGGCTGTCCTTGAGCGAGCGCGAGAGGCGCAGCTCAATCTGTCCGGAGGCCGCGTTGTTCGTCAGGTGAACCCATATCCGCGCCACCACTAGGTTGAGATTGTCGGAGGGGGGCGGAGAGGGGGCCGGAGCGCTCGGATTGACCTGAACCGCAAACGGCAGGATCTCGGCGGCGTCATTCGTCGTCGTGACCTCGAAGGCGTCGGCGACCGCGAAGGGATCGAGCGAGGCCCCGGCCGCGAGGTTGAGGTAGATGTCGAAGAAGGTGTCGATCCGCTCGCCCGGAGGGAAGGCCGAAAGATCGATCACTCCGTAATCGCTGAGCGCGAGGTTGGTGGTCGGCTCGGCGGGGCTCGACGGGAAGCAGATCGCCTCGATCGTCGGGGGCAAGGTTGCGGGGCCGTTCACGAGAAAGTGGTAGGCTCTCTCGTCCAGTGTGCGGCTGCCTTGAACGTCCTGGATTCCGGGCGCCACGGTGAGGGTGTAGGTGGTGCCGTACGCGAGGCGATCGGGGAAATCATAGGTGAGGATCGACGTCGACGAGGCGTTGGCCTCGCGAATCGTTTGGCCGACCCTGGGGGAGATGCCGATTGCCGCGAGGGCGCTCCGGGTGAGCACCGGCTCCGAGAAGCGCACCACGAGGCTAGCATTCGACTCCCATCCCTCGCTTACGGTCAAGCGGGAGTCCGCAGGGTCGTCAGGAAGGAGGACGATCGAGGCGTCGAGACACGCGACCGAGACGACGGAGGGGCGCGTCGTGTCCGTTCCCACGAGGAAGCGGGCGGTGAAAGCGGCCCCGAGGGTGTTTCGCTGCCGATCGCCCGCCTCCTTCGCGATGCACACGACGTACTCGCTCTGCCACGCGAGCTGCTCGGAAGGGGTGAAGGTGAGGACGCTGCCGTCGGAGCTCAGGGAGAGAAAGCCGACCGCCGGCGGAGAGAGGGAGAAGGCCGGAAAGAGCGTCGCGGGGTTCATGGCCTCGCTGAAGGTGATCGAGATCGGGAGAAGGGGATCGGCGATGCGCCCGTGGTCGGGCGGGAGAACCGAAAGAACCGATGGGCGCTCGACATCGTCCTTCGTCGTGAAGGTGTGGGCGAAGGGAGCGCAGAGGTCATTGCCCAGGGTATCCTCAGCCTCGGTCGACAGCCTCATGAGGTAGACCACGAAATCGGAGAGCGGCTCGGCGGGGGTGAAGCGCAGGGTGCGGCTGTCCGGCCAGGAGAATCGTCCGGAGAGCCTCGCGTCGTCGCCGGTGATCGAGAAGGCCCGCTCGGTGAGCGATCGGTTCGCCTCCTTCGAGAAGCGGATCTCGACGACCACCTCGCTCAGGCTCGTCAGCCGCTTTTCACGCGGGCTCCACGAGACTACCGAGAAGGTGCGCAGGTCGAGGAGGCTGCACGATGCCGCCAGCGCGGCGAGGAGCGGGCCGGCCGCGAGAAGCGCCAACGCTCCGACGCAACGCAGCGAGCCAGAGCGACATCCGCGCATTCGTGCTCCCATCACCCTTGGCCTCCCCTAGTCCGAGCCCGACTCGAGCAGGAGGGTGACCGGGCGCGCGAGAAAGGATCCCTCCTGGTTGGCCGTGAGCTCCGGTCCCGAGGGAACCGTGAGTCTATAGTAGAGAGCCCCCGTCCCGTTCGCGGGGTCGATGGTGCTTCGCCTGAAGCCGAGGTAGGAGATGCGGAGCGTGCGGCTGTCGAGCCAGCCAACCTGGGTCACTTCCGGGTCTGGTAGATCGGGCGGGAAGTAGCCGGCGAGCTCGATTCCGTCGACCAGGGCTGAGCGGTAGGCCGCGTCGTAGGCGCAGGCGAATCGAAGGGTAGCGGCCAGCTCAAGCTCGGAGTCGGGTTTCATCGAGCGCATCACCCAGGCGAGGAGGAGGGGAGCGGGGCTGTTGAGGAGAGCCGTGGGAAGGAGGAGCGAGCCGGCAGAGGAAGCGAGATCCCCCGAGAGGGTGATCTCGGCGACGAGCTGCTCGGGGATCGCCGGGGTGAAGAGCTCCCGATAGGGGGCGGGAAGGGGATTGCCGGAAAGGTCGGTAAGCGCGCGCGAGATGGTGAGGAGGTACTCCTGTCCCATGAGCCAACCCGAGGCGGTCACATACGCGAAGAGGGTCGGGGAGATTCGCCGCATCGTGCCGGGATGAGGAGGGGAGAGCGAAAAGGCCTCCACAAGCGAAGCGAGGTCGATCTCCTTCGAGAAGGTGATGAGGATTGCCTCCTCGTAGCGCAGCGTGGACAGCCCGGCCGGAAGGGGCGTCACGACGGCTCCCGAAACCTCGGCCGGGGCGGTGGAGAGGACCTGGGGTGCGATTCCGTCGCCTTGGACGAGAAAGCTTCCCGTCCATGCTCTCCCGAGCGCGATGCCCCCCTGCGACCTGCATTGGGTCGAGAGCCTCCAGGTGTGCAGGCGCTGCGGGGACCAGCGGCCCGCCGGAGCCACCTTGGCTACGGTGAACGAACCGCTCCAGCTTACGGAGAGCTCGGTCGAGGGGCTCACCGACAGGGCGTCGCGGAAGCTGCCCTCGTCGATCGGCTGCGAGAAGGCGAGCAACACGGCGTCGGTCGCCCCGACGACCGACCCATCCGTCGGCTCGACCCGCGTGAGGATGGGCGCCGCCGTATCGGTTCCGACGAAGAAGGGGATCGAGATGCTTTCCGCGAAGGATCTCCCGGCGACGGTTCTCACCGTACCCTCAAGCGCAAGTGAGTGGAGCCTTCCCGGCGCGAAGGGCGAGAGCGGGGTGAAGATGAGGCGGTTGGCCTCCCAGCGCAGATCCCCCGCGACAGGCTCTCCCCCCGCCGAGACCGAGAAGAGCCGCTCGACCTCGCTTTCCATGACCGGCTCGGGGAACTGCACCCAAACGCTCGTAGCCGCGGCAAGAATCTGGTTTGGCGAGGCGGGACAGCTTTCGATCGAGAAGGGACGCAGGTCAATGAGAGCGCACCCTGAAAGAGCCAAGCCCCCGATCGCCCAGCGCAGGAGACTACCCCTGGACATAGACTTCGCCGCCCTCCTTGAGCTCGGGCGGCGGCTCATCCACGATCCGCTCGCCCTCCTCGATCCCGCCCACCGCAGCAAGCCTTCCCGCCGACTCCCCGCCCAGCTCCGGCTCGAGGACGATCGTGCGCTTGAAGGCCCGCCCGTCCCGCACGACGAAGACCGCCGCCTCACGTCCCTCTCGGCGCACGAGCGCGGACTCGGGGACAGGGATCACGCGTCGACTCTCGCCGGTCCTCACCCGGGCACGAATGAATAGACCGGGTCGCAGCGAGCCGTCCTCGTTCCGGATCAGGGCGCGAACGGTGAGGTTGCCGGAGATAGGGTCGAGGAGCGGGGAGATCATCGAAACGGAGGTCGGAAAGCGCCGGTTTCCCAGCGCCGGCACGGTTACCTCCACCGGCATCCCGCAGGAGAGCCTCGGAGCCTGCTTCTCGGCAACGGAGAAGACCGCGTAGACCTGGGCATCCTCGATGATGGTGAAGAGCTGGTCGGCGGCGCGGACTCGCTCTCCGATGCCAGCCTGGCGAACCCCGACGACCCCGGAGACCGGTGAGCGGATCGTGAGCGACTCGAGGAGGAGCGACGCCGCCTGCAGATCCGAGCGGGCCGCCTCGAGGCCGGCGGTCGCCGCATCGAGCTGCGCCTTCAGGGTCCGTAGGTTGATCTCCGCGAGGAGGGTCATGCGCTGCTCATCGTCGCTCGGGACGGTGAGCCCTGCGGCTCGAAGATCCTCGTCGCGAAGCCCGATGCTCTCCGCCGCGTACTGGCTGCGAAGCCCTTCGTAGGCGGTCTGTGCGGATTGGGCTTGAAGCCGGAGCGAGCGAAGCTGCTCCTCGCTGATTCCATCAATCTTGAAGAGCTTCTCGCGGCCGTCTAGGGTCAGCGCCGCTTCCTCCGCCTCGCGCCTCCTCTGCTCGAGCTCGAGTCGGGTCCGCTTCAGGGAGAGAAGCCTCGCCTCGATTTCCCGCCCCCCGTCCGCGAGCCGCGCCTTCGCGAGCTCGAGCGTTGCCTCGGCGGAGCGCAGCTGCGACTCGGCCTGGCTCTTGGCGATCGTGAGCTGCACGTTCTCGAGCTGCGCGAGGAGCTGGCCCGGACGGACCCGATCGCCCTCGTCGACGGCGAGCGCGACGGCGGTCCCCTCCACCGTGGCGGAGATCGCCGCCTTGGAACGATAGGAGATGGTTCCGAAGCTCTCGATTTCGGGAGCGAGCTGCTGCGCCCGGACCGCTACTACCCTCACGCCCGTCGGCGGAGGGGCGTTCGCTTCGACCGGGCGTAGCGTGCGCTCGCATCCGGCGATCGCGACAAGCACGCCGGCCGCCGCGAGGGCCGGAACAAGACGGGTGAAGCCCCTCACCGATGAGCGCGCTCTCCTCGAAGCGGTGAGGCGCTCGAGGGTGTGGCTACCGCTCGTCATGGCCTCCCCCCGCGAGGCGAGCCAGTCCGCCCGGGTCGAGGCCGAGCAGCCGCTCGAAGGATCGCTCGACGCGAAGGAGGGTGAGGATGCTCGCGAGGTGGCCCGCTTCGAGCTCTGCTGCGATCGCCTCCTCCTTCACGTAATCGACCCGCGTTGCCGCGCCCGTCGCGACCTCCCGGCGCATGATCTCGAGCTTCCTACGCTCGAGCTCGATCGACCGGCGTTCGAGCCGAACGGTCTCCTGCTGTCGACCATAGCCTGCGATTCCCTGGACGACCTGAAAAGCGACGTCCCGCTGGAGAGCCTCAAGCGCCTCGCGAGCCGCCTCGAGCTCGAGGCGGGCCTCGGTCTCGTCGAGCGAGCCCACGATCGAGCGGAAGGGACTCACGGCAAGAGAGGCATTCTTCGTCGTCGAGCGCGAGCCGGCGGCGGCCCCTCCGAGGTCCGCTTGGATCGGGGTATCGGACTCGGGGAACGCTACGGTGAGTCCGAAGCTCATCCCCGGGGTCTGGAGGGGAAGGCGTTCTCCGGATACCGAGAGGGTAAGGTTTGCGCTGATCTGCGGGAGGCAGCGACTCCTCGCGAGCGCGCCGACCGTCTCGGCCTGCGCGACCCGGAAACGAGCCCTCTGCAGGTCAAGGTTCCCCTCCTCGGCCGTCGCGAGGAGGAGCGCAGGGGGACAATCGAAGGAGAAGCCCTCGTAGTCCGCATCGACGGCACCGGAGAGGAGGAGGGAGTGATCCGGGGGAAGGCCGAGGGTCTTCTTCAGGGAGTAGCGCGCCAGGAGAAGCTCACCCTCGGTGACGCGAACCGCAAGCTCCTGATTGCTCGCCTGAAGCTCGGTATCGACGAGATCGACCTCGCGGATCATTCCCAGAGAGCGCTCGCTGCTCGCGATCGCGAGCTGGCCTCGACTCTGCTCGAGGTGGCGCCGCTTCACGGCAAGCTGGGCCTCGAGGACAAGGACCTGGTGGAACTCGTCCCACGCCGTGGAAAGCACCTCCGCCCGCGCGGCCCGGTAGGAGTGGCGGTTGAGCTGGATCTGGAGGCGAGAAAGGGCGCGCTGTCTTGCCGTACGCCCGCCGTTGTAGACCGGTTGCCGGACCGTCACGCTCAGCTCATCGCAGGTGGAGTCGGGCGCAGCGAGGTTGACGGTGTTCGCGGCCGTCACCGCGATCTGGAGCTGCGGGAGATAATCGCGGATCCCGCGCCGGTATCGCTCTTCGGCCGCCTCCCCCTGGAGCCCTTGGATGCGGAGCGCGACGGAGCTCTGCAGCGCAAGGCTCTCGGCTTCGCGGAGCGAGAGAGCCTCGCCCGAGACGGGTTGAGCCGAGATCGGATACGCCGAGAGAATCATCATCACCACCCCCCGCGCGAATCTCATGTCCTCGCGGCCCGCTCGCCCGCCTTTTCACCCGGAGAGGCAAGCGGAGCGCCGACGATCGAGATCGATAGCCTTCGGTGACATCGGTCGAACATCCTCGCGCTACTCCTCGCCGTGCAAGCGGGCGATCAACGACCTCACCGGCTCCCGCATCGGGCTTTCCGGGGGGAGGAGGGTGAGGGTTCGCTCCAGCTCCCCGAGGGCCTTGTCACGGAGCGCAAAACGGTGATAGAGCCGCCCGAGGTCGAGGTGCACTCGAGCAAGCTCCTCCTCGAAGGCTGCAGCCTTGCCCAGATAGGTGATGGCCTCTTGCAGCCTCCCCTGGTCGCTTCGCACGACGGCCATAAGGTAGAGCAGGCGCGGATCCTGCGAGTCGTAGGCGAGCAGACCGGCAAGTCTCCTCTCGGCCAAAGCCTCGTCTCCTCGCTCCACCTCGATCCGAGCGAGCCAGATCTCCGCTTCGTGGTATTGCGGAAGGTGATCGACGAGCTCTGCGAGCCTCGCTCGCGCCTCCGGGGTCTTGCCTTGGAGGTAGAGCGACTTCGCCTCCATGAGTCGAGCTTGATAGAAGTGCGGATAGCTCCTCGCGACTCGAGCGAAAACCGCGGACGCCGCCTCGATCTGGCCCCTCAGGTAGAAGTCCTGCGCCTTTAGGTACTCCTTGAGCGCCTCCTCGGGAGGGCGCGATGGCGTACAGCCCGTCAGGGCGATAGCGGCAGCGAGGGAAAACAGAACTGTTGACCGACCCCGGAGAGAAATCGTGGACCACCTCCGAGGGTAATGCACGACGTTAGGCAGAGGCTCGATTCAGGAGGCAAGGGCGCCGCAGGCCTGAATCAGGCGACCCCTTCGCTCCGTGAAACCTCTGGAATCAGATTCTTCATGCGCGAGGGTGGGCGTGACCAAGAGTTGCCTTCTGGCGGTCATCATGATCGCGAGCGGCCTTCCTCTACCGCAGGCGGGTTGGTCGGAAGATAGGGAAACCGATTGGCCGGAGCAGCGATATCGGAGCGCGTTCGAGGTCTACCTGTCGCGAGCGGATCGGTCCGGAACCACCGAGAAGGAGTGGCTCGATGCCGCCCACCTCGGCCTGGAGAGCCTCACGGCCTCCTGGGAGGTAGGCGCCGCGCACCTCGCCGGGCAAGGGGTCAGCCTTCCCGCGGAGAGGGAGCGCCTGGAAGGTGAGCTCGACGCGCTTCTGCGAGAGCGCTTCGTGCGCTGGCTTGTCGAGGAGGCCTTCGACCGCGAAGCGTGCAATGACAGCGTTGCCCTGAGCCTTGCCGTGCTCGAGGCGAACTACCGCAAGCTCTATAAGACCGATGCGGATGGAATCATCTACGACGGCTCGGGGGATCCCGAGATCTACGGCTCCGAAAACCTTTCGCGCGATAGCGCGGATTGGAGGGCAATGGTCTCGCCGGCGCTCGAGTCGGAGCTCGCGAGCTGGGATTCTCATGCGGCCGCGATTCGCACGGAGCTCCTCCAATCCATTCCCGATGGGACCGCGGCAGCGCTCTTCGACGATCTCTTCCGAGCCACCGAGGAGCAGTGTCGATCCGCCTACCGCAGGGAGCTCGAAGTCACCTTCCAGCGGGAGGAGTCGCGATTTCTCTACCAGCGACGGCTCGATCAGTTCAGCCTCAGGCTCAAGAGTGAGGCCGAGACAGCCTCCTCCGCCGTCTCCGAGCTCATTGCCGGCGTGCAAGCGGAAACGGCGGAGGGGCTTCAAAGGCTGCGGGAGGGACTGTCCATCGAGAGCGCTTCGGTTTCTGAGGATGGGTCCGCGACCGATCCCTCCGCCTGGCAGGAGGGCTTTCGAAGCGAGCTCGACAAAGGGCTCGCGCGCTGGAGCGAGGCGGAGCGGGATCTTCTCCTGCGGCGCGCCGAGTGGGAAACGACGGTTGCCGAACAGCTCCAGAATGGGGAGGATGCGTGGTCGGATGCCCATTCCGAGCTTGAGGATGCGCGGTTGCAATGGGAGCGGGAGATCGGAAAGATCCTCGAGGAGGGCTGCGCGCGCTGGGACGCGAGGCAGGCCGACCTCGCCGAGGCGTTCGCAGCCGCGCGGGGAGAGCTCGAACGCTCGATCGCCACGCAGGCGGAGTCGATCGACACGAGGATCGACAGCCTCACCCGGCTGGCCGTTCAAGCCTCCGAGGTGCTGACAATGGCTCGTTCCTCGCTCGCCTACTGGATGCCCCTGCTCCCCGCCGCGAAGGCTCTCGGCGGGGAAAGCGAGGCGGAACGAGAGTGCGATTTCTGGGGTGGCGTTCAAGCCACCTACCAAGGCCACTACGATGATGCGCTCGAAGGACTCGCGGAGATCGCAAGCGAGATCGACGGAGGCACTGACCTCGCCTATTGCGAGCTTGGCGGCTTCGATGCCGTCGACAGCCGCCATCTCGACGACTATCAGCTTGCTCTCCTTCAGGCGAAGTCGACCGCCGATTCTTGGCAACGGGAGGCCGCAGTCGCTGAAGCGGTCGCAGCCTACGCCCACGACCGGAGCTCAAGCCGCCAGACCGAGGCGCAGACGCGGCAGAGGCACCAGGAGGCACTCGATGCCTTTGCGGAGAAACAGGAGGTCTACGAGGGAGCGCTCCGGGAGCTGGAGGCTGCGGGCAGAGAGAGCGACGCGGAGCAGGCACGGATCCAGGAGCTCAATGGGGCGCTGCGGGCGCTCGACGAGGAGCTGCGCGCAGCGGAGGCGCAATGCCAAGCCGAAAGCGACGGGACGATTGTCGCCGCGGCGGGCCCAACGCGGGCTCGCCTCGAAAGGCTGACCGGCGAGCGCGGGCAGCTATCGACGCGCTACGACGCTGCGCTATCTGCCTTCCGGGAGGCGAGCGAGAGCTACTCCGCTCGCTATCGGGCGGCGCAGGAGGCCTCCGCCGAGCTCGAGACGGCCCGTCTTGCTCTTCGAACGGCCGAGGCCGTCGAGCTCTTCGCCTCAAGCGGCTATCTGAGCTCGGGCGAGGCGGCGGTCGAAGAGGGGGGAGGGAGCGACCCTGACCGGCAGCTCGAGACCGCGCGAAACGGCCTCAGGCGGGCGCAAGCCGCGCTCGAGGCCCTCCGTGGCCTCTACGGTCCCACCGATCGACCGCTCGATTTCGCGGAAGGCGACACCGAAGAGGCAGCCGCCTATCGCAAGGCCTTTGACGACTACCGCACGCAATACGGCTCCTACCTTGCCCTCGAGCGGCTTTCGGCCCTACTCGGCTCCGCCGAAGCGACCCAGCGGGAGCGGGTCGATGAGGTTCGCTCAAGCCTCGAGGGGTGTGTCTCGGAGCTTCTCATGAGCATCGATGATCCGAGCCGGTTCAGCCCGACGGTGGACCTGAGCGGCAGCTATCGAGGCGAGGACTTCGTACAGGTGATCGTCGGCGAGGACGGTCTCCCCGATTTCTTTCTCGGGGTCGTGTCAACCTCGAGCCAAAAGAGCGATCTAGTGGCCTATCTCGTCGGCACGGGAGCGCACGCCTACGGCAACGGGGTCACCCGTGAGACATCCTACGGAGTGGATCGGGAGCGCTGGGTGCGAGAGCTTTCCGACTACCTCGCCCACCATTCCCTCGACGGGCTCCTTTCCGATTGGTCCCTTGCGCTCCAGCATCAGATGGGCCCTTCCGGACTTGGCGTGGGCGCCAGCCCCGACCGCCGCTACCGAGACCTGTTCGAAGGATACCGCATCGAGTCGTCCGAGATCGCTGTGGCAGGCGGGGGAGGGGGACTTCTCGCTCGGGAGGGGGTGGACTATGAGGTCGAGCTCCAGTCGCGGGCCCGGGCCGCCTACGCCCGCATCATGGGCGACCCAACTCAGAAAAAGCTCTACGAGTTTTTCATCGCCATGAATTTCCTCGGGCTCGTAGGCCGGACGAATGTCACGATCGAAACCCTCACGGATGAATATCGGGCGGAGGCCCAGCAACTCCTCGTCGATCGGCTTTCGCCGAAGGAGGATACCTACCGAAACAGCGCCGAGGGTCTCTTTGCCGCCGCTGCCGTGGCGGCGTTGGCGCCCTGGACCTGGGGTTTTGCCGCAACCTTTTTCATTGCCGCCCTCGACTACCAGGGAAAGGCAAATGCGATCGAAGCCTACATCGACTCGGATCTACGCGGCTCGATCCGCGGAGCGAGAGCGAGCGTGGACACAGCGGCCGGGGCTCTCTCCGCCAAGATCGTTGGGCCCGAAGGTTATCGCTCCTTGAAGCGAAGCCTCGAGGAGCAAGAGGAGAGCCTCGCGCTCCTCCGCGGCAAGCCGGGAACAGCCGGGGTGACTGCGGATTCCCTCTGTGCGGCTGTCCTTTCTGCAGCCAGGCTCCAGTACGGCGCGGATGCCTCTACGGAGCTCGAAGGGATCGCTGCGATTGCGAATGGCGGAACCCCCGCCGTCGAGAGAAGGCTCGACCTCAAGGGGCTCCTGATCCGCGGCATGTCCAAGGCGAGCGGCGCGGACGACAGCACTGCCGCCTTTGCCGACATTCGCCGCGCCAGCCGAGAGCGGCGCGATCAGGCCTTCGACGCGCTCGAAGCTGCCGTCGCTCGGCTCGAAGGGGTCCAGACCGCAAACGAGGCCGCCTACCGCGAGGCCGCCGCTGGGCTCGATCGCCTTTTCCCCGGCGACCTCGGTCCGAGCTCCCCCGTCTTCGGCGACGCCGTGGAACGGCTTCAGGCCGCCGCGAAGGTGGCATTTCTCTTCCCAACCTATCGAGCGAAGGATCACCTGAACCGACTCCTCGCGCTCGAGAAGTCCCTTCAGGGTCTCTTGGACCCCAGCCTCCACCCCGAACTGAAGGAGGCGCAGAGGGATCTTTTGGCAGCCCAGGTTCGCGATCTGGGCGCGCTCTACACCGATCGGATGAACGCCGTGCTGACGGCTCACGGGACGCGGTGGGAGCTCCTGCAGGAGGATCTCGCCCGCCAGCGCCTCGCGTGGCAATCCTCCTTGGAAGCAATCACGTCGCGGGCCGCAGTCCAGTGGGAAGCAGCCTTCGAAAGACTCGACCAACGGCACGGAGCGTGGGTCCGGCAGTTCCGCAGGGAGTACGAAGATCGCGCCGCCACCTGGGACGGCACCTATCTGCGGCTCGAGACCAACAAGAATGATTGGGTGCGAAGCGCCGCCGAAAGGGGAGTCGAGGAGGGTCTCGGCTCCGTGCGCGGCGTCCTCGGACAAGCCGACGAGGGCGGGATTCGCGAGGCGCTGGGGCTGGTCGTAACCGATCTCGCTCTCGGGCTGCCGGACCCTCGCGCGGCGGTCGCATCCCTTCTTTCGGGAAGCGACTTCGCGAGCATGCTCGCACAGGGGCGTCTCCTCGAGCTGAGCATCGCGCACGAGGATCCGGGGGTCTTCGCCCGGTTGGGGCCCGATCGGTTCGACTCCGTGCGGGTCCTGCAGCGAATTGCCGATATGAACCGACTCCAGAGTGAGGAAATCGACCGACATCTGTCGGCAATCGTCGCAGACGGGGCAAGGAGAGGCCTCGCGGAAGCGGCTGAGGCGATGACCGGTCGGATCGCCGAAGCGAACCGGGAGGTTGCGGACAATCTGCGCCGGACCGTCGCCGCAGCCGGATTCGCGGAGGCCGGAGATCGCTTCGAGCGGAGCACCGTCGTCGCCTCCACCCTCGCTGGTCCCCTCCGAGAGATGCACACGGTGCCCCTCTACCGACCCTACTTTCCACAAGAGGCGATACGGCCGCGCGTCGACCTCTCCGACGGCATGCTCTTGAGCCTCTCGGCTCGAGGCATTCAAACCCAGGCGCAGGCTGCCCTCCAGGATATGGAGCGGCAGCTTGAACGAGTCTTCGGCAGCGAAGCGAGCGGTCTTGGAGAGAAGGAGGGCGGCGAGTTCGGGGCGTGGGTCGGTGCGGCGCCGGTGATGAGCGAACGCCCTGACCCCTCGGCGTCGCTCGGCGATCGCGACAGGTTCTTGCAGTCGCCGGGCAGCGGTCAGCTTGCCGCCGTGCTGACACCCTTCCTGTGGAGCCAGCTCAAGGAGGGCTCGGGCTGGGCTCAGGTTGCGATGCCCCTTTACGACAAGAAGCTCTGGGACGACCGGGGAAGCGCGATCAAGGCGCCGACACTTCGGACCGTTGCGGAGGTGGGGGCGGGGGTCGTCGGGACCGTCATCGCCGGGGGGCTCGGCGCGGCGCTCTTCGGGATAGCTGAACGGGGGCTGTTCGCGGCAGCTGACGTGGGCAACGGAATGCTGAGCTGGGACGAGGGGCTGGTGAGTCTGGGCAAGGATATCCTGAGCAGTGCCGTGAGCTTCGGGACCGGCGCCCTCGGCATCCTGCTCGGCCAGGCGGCGCAGGGTCTCACGGCGGTCGAGGAGGTCGTTTCGAGCACCATGGCAACTGGTCTGAGCCGGGTCGCGAACGGGATTGGGCAGGGCGCTATTGGCGCTATCGGCTACCGAAGTGGTGCAGGTCTCCGCTTCGACCAAGACAGCTACCTCTCGTCATTCGCGGGAAGGGACGCGGTCGCAGGCTATCTCGGAGCGGCTGCGGGAAGGTGCGGATCCGGCCTCCTGTCGGGAGACCTAAGCGGATTCGATCTGCACGACGCCGGGATGGTGCGAGCGGTGGCGGACCTTGGGGGCAGTATCATCGACGCGGGCACCCAGTATGCAATTTCCGGTCAAACCGTCGTCAATCTGCTTGATCTGGCGGACGTGAGCGGAAATCCGAGGTGGGATCTGGGTCTCTTGGAGCTCGGTCTGAGCGGCTCATCGACGACCCTGAGCCTGGGGGCGAAGGGTACGGCAATCGGAGTCGGACGGATCGGACGCGCCATAGAGGGAATGCAAGCCTTCACCATGCAGCAGAGAATTCGATTGTACGGCGCCCTCGATGGTGTAGAATTTGCGGACGGATACGCAGAGAGCCGCAACGCGGGGACCGCGCTGCGGGAATGCTACAGCTTCGGCGACGCAGCCGCGAGGCTGCAGCTGGCTCGAATTGTTGGGGGCGAGGATCGGCTGCGGGTGGGCTATCAAGAAGACGCCGCTGGGGAGACGACCCTTCGGGATCGAATCAGGACCGTCGAGCTTGCTACGCTTGGGCGCGCCGGTGATCTTCCCAGTCAGCTCGCTGCGGGAATCGCGCTGCAGCACGAGGCATATCGTGACGGCGTGGACGACGGACAGCTCGGACAACGTCTCGAGACTGCAGCTTCGGTGCTCGCTCATATGAGGATGACCCTTCGCCTCGCTGCCGATCCGCTGTATGCGAAGGTCGTTGCCGAAACGATCGCGGAGAGTCCCAGCCTCCAAAGGGATCTCGGCGCGGTGGAGCGCGCCCGGCTCGACGGTGGGACAGCGGCCCTCGCTCGCTACGCGATGAGCGCCTATGACTCGAACGCCGATTATTGGAAGCTGATGAACGACGGGACCCTCGTCTACGACGGCAGCGGATGGCTGCGCGACCAGGCAGGCAATCTCGTGACGGACGCGCAAGGGCGAGCGGTCGGCGCCGACGGAGTGGAGACCGGCCTCCTCACGATCTTGGGCGAGCGAGGAGCAGGTAGTGCCGGAAGCTTCAGCGAGTCGCAGGCGATCGGTGCTCGGAGTCTGATGCTTGCCTCCGGTCTGGCAGGGAGTCAGGGGACAGCTGCCGACTCAATGTGGTCGGGCTTGCAGGGGGTCGTGTCATTATCGGGAGCCGTAAATCCGGTCGACCTTACGGCGGCAAATGCCGGCAAGGCGCTGAACATGGAGGCGGTCATGAGGGGGTGGGGATCGACCGTGGCGACGGAAGTATTCTGCAATTACTTCTTTGGGTCGGCGAACGACGCCGCTGTCTCGGAGACCGCGTCCTCGGATTTGCTCGCTTCACGGATCGACCGTCGGCTGGGGAACGAGACCCCGAGCCCGTCGGTCGGGGAGAGGTTCGGGAAGCTGACGACCGCCCTGCAGGGGTTCTATGGAGGGCGGCATCTTCTCTTGAGCCTCGCGAGCCCCCAGATAACTCAAGGCTACGGCCCGTCGGATTTGATGGTGGACGGCAGGGCGGCCTACCAAGACTCGCAGCATAAGGGGATCGACATAGCCGGTCCGCTGGGAACGCCCGAGTACTCGCTTCTCGGGGGAAGGGTCATCTACACAGGATACAACACCGAGGCGGGGAATACTGCGATCGTAGACCTCGGCTTCGATTTCGAGGGGAAGTTCGAGAGCCTTGGCATCTGCTCGCAGCTCATGCACATGAACGAACTGCCGTCCGTTTACGTCGGCCAGAGCGTCGCAGGCGACAGCCTCATGGGCCATATGGGGCAAACGGGGCTTGCGACCGGACCCCACCTCCATTTCCAGCTCATGGGCTCCCACGGCGGTCCCACCCCTACCTC
>DAHVAK010000120.1 GCA_027314665.1 Spirochaetales bacterium | reverse complement strand
CTGTGCCCGGAGTTGGACATTGCCAGCGAGGGTGCGGATATCGAAGAGGCTCGCGGGAACTTGAAGGAAGCAATGGAACTCTTCTTTGAGACTGCCGACTCGAGTGAGGTTGATCGGCGACTACGTTCCGAACTGTACATAACCCCTATTGAGGTGATTGCAGGTTTGGATCGAGGGCTGTTTCAATGAGTCAGCAGTTCGGTCGGAGCCGCGCGTGAAGGGCATCATCCTCGCCGGGGGAAGCGGCACGCGGCTCTATCCCGTGACGAAGGCCGTGTGCAAGCAGCTCCTCCCCGTCTACGACAAGCCGATGATCTACTATCCCCTGTCGACGCTCATGCTCGCGGGAATCCGCGAGATCCTCATCATCTCGACCCCCCAGGACACTCCGCGCTTCACCGAGCTCTTCGGGGACGGCTCGGCGCTCGGCCTTTCGATCCGCTACGCGGTTCAGCCCGAGCCCAAGGGGCTCGCGCAGGCCTTCGTCATCGGCAAGGAGTTCATCGGAGGCGACGCAGTCTGCCTCGTGCTCGGCGACAATATCTTCTTCGGCCACGACCTCCAGAAGCTCGTCCGAGAGGCTTCGGCCGTCAAGCGGGGGGCGGTGGTCTTCGGCTACTACGTCAAGGATCCCGAGCGCTACGGCGTGATCGAGTTCGATGGAGACGGGCGGGTACTTTCGATCGAGGAAAAGCCGCGCGCGCCGAAGTCCAACTATGCGGTCGTCGGGCTCTACTTCTACGACAACGAGGTGGTGGCGATCGCCGAAAACCTCACCCCCTCCGCGCGCGGGGAGCTCGAGATCACCGACGTCAACCGGGAGTACCTCCGCCGAGGCTCGCTCGGCGTTCAGGTGATGGGCAGGGGATACGCCTGGCTCGACACCGGGACGCACGACTCGCTCACCGAGGCGACCGCCTTCGTCAAGACCATCGAGGAGCGGCAGGGCCTGAAGATCGCCTGCATCGAGGAGATCGCCTTCAGGATGGGCTACATCGGGGCCGAGCAGCTGCAGGAGATCGCAGGGCCGCTGGTCAAATCCGGCTACGGGGAGTATCTCCTAGAGCTGCTCAAGCAGGCGCACGAAGAGTAGATCATGCCGTTCAGCTTTCAGTGGCTCGAGATACCCGATCTCGTCCTCATCACCCCCCGGGTTTTCCCGGACGAGCGCGGCTTCTTTCTGGAATCCTACAAGCGCTCCGATTTCGCGGCGAACGGGATCGAAGTCTTCTTCCTCCAGGACAACCATTCGCGCTCCTCGCGCGGGGTGCTTCGCGGCCTGCACTTCCAGCGCCCGCCGAAGGCGCAAGCCAAGCTGGTGCGGGTGGTTCGCGGGGCCGTGTGGGACGTGGCGGTCGACCTGCGAAGGGGCTCGCCGACCTACTTGAGATGGCTCGGCGTAGAGCTGAACGAGGAGAACAACGCGATGCTCTTCGTGCCGGAAGGCTTCGCGCACGGATTTGTTGCGCTCTCCGACGAGACCCTCCTTCTCTACAAGTGCTCCGCCGAGTATGACTCGGCCCTCGATGCGGGGGTCCGCTGGAACGACCCGACCATCGCAGTCCGGTGGCCGATCGAGCGGCCGCGTGTTTCCGCGAAGGACGAGGCCCTGCCCCTCCTCGCTGAGATCGAGGGGGTGCTGTAGGTGAGCGCCGCGGTGTGGCTGATCGGAAGCCGCGGAATGCTCGGAAGCGAGGTCGAGGCGCTCCTCGCCGACCGGAAGATTCCGTTCGTCGCGACCGACCGCGAGTGCGATATCACCGACCTCGACGCGCTCCGCTCGTTCGCCGCGGCGCATGAGCCCGCATGGCTCATCAACTGCTCGGCCTACACCGCGGTCGACAAGGCGGAGGACGAGAGCGAGCTCGCCTTCCGCATCAACGCCAGCGGGGTCGAGAACATCGGGAAGGTTGCCGCCGAAAACGGCGCGCGCGTCATCCATATCTCCACCGACTATGTCTTCGACGGAGAGAAGCCCGGAGCCTACCGCGAAGACGACCCGGTGAACCCCCTCGGGGTCTACGGCCGCTCGAAGGCCGAGGGAGAGGGGCGGCTGAAGGCAGCGACCGACCGCTTCTTCATCGTCCGGACCGCCTGGTTGTACGGCACCCACGGGGCCAACTTCGTCGCCACGATGCTCCGGCTCTTTCGCGAGCGCGACTCGATCGGCGTGGTCGACGACCAGTGGGGCAGCCCGACCTACGCCCCCGACCTCGCCGGCGCCATCGCGCGGATCATGGTAAGCGACTCGACGGCGTACGGGACCTACCATTTCACGAACGAGGGGCGCACGAGCTGGTACCGGTTTGCCTGCGAAATTCAGCGCGAGGCCCGCGCAGCCGGGCTCGTCGATGACCGCTGTCGGATCGATCCTCTTTCGACGGAGCAGTATCCGACGAAGGCGAGACGCCCGAAAAACTCGTTCTTGAGCAAGGAGAAGATTCGCACGGATTTGGGAGTCGATGTTCGGCCCTGGGAGGCAGGACTGCGCGATTACATCTCGGAGCTCGCCGGTGAACCGAAAGCTCACTAACGTCCTCGTCACGGGCGGGGCGGGCTTCATCGGATGCAACTTCATCCGGTATCTGCTCCGGCAGCCCGACTTCACGGGGCGCATCGTCAACGTCGACAAGCTCACCTACGCCGGAAGCCTCGACAACGTGGCCGACGTCGAGCGCGAGCACGGAGGAAGGCGCTACTTCTTCGAGCGGGCGGACATCTGCGACGCGGAGCGCATGCGGGCCATGTTCGCGGCCTACGATATCGACACGGTCGTCCACTTCGCGGCCGAGTCGCATGTGGACCGCTCGATCTCAGGCCCCGCGGAGTTCGTCCAGACCAACGTCTTCGGCACTTTCTCACTCCTGGAGACCGCGCGCCAGAAGTGGCAGGGGCGCGAAGACGTTCTCTTCCATCACATAAGCACCGACGAGGTCTACGGCTCGTTGGGGCAGAGCGGCTCCTTCACCGAGTCCACCCCCTACGGCCCGCGGAGCCCCTACTCGGCCTCGAAGGCGGCATCCGACCACTTCGTCATGGCCTACTTCCATACCTACGGCCTTCCCGTGACCCTGTCGAACTGCTCGAACAACTACGGCCCCTATCAGAACCCCGAGAAGCTCATTCCTCTGATGATCACGAACATGCTCAGCGGAAAGCCCCTGCCCGTCTACGGCGACGGCGAGAACGAGTGGGAGAACATCCGGCTGGTGAAGACCCTCTGCCGGATCGTGGCGGAGCTCACCGGCGAGCGGCCGGAGCGCTACGAGCGGCTCATCACCTTCGTCGAGGACCGGCTGGGACATGACCGGAGGTACGCGATCGACTGCAGCAAGACGAAGCGCGAGCTTCATTGGGAGCGCCAGGGGGCATTCGAGGGCGGCCTTCGACGAACGGCCGAATGGTATATGAGACTTGCGGGGCACGGGCGCTCGGCGAAGCCCTGAGGCCGGCACCGCCGTATCACGCCTCGGGGCCGGAGCTCGGCATTCGGGCCCCTTGGTCGCACCGCAGTTCGACCATATCCGCCTTTGAAGAAGGGCCTACCCTTGAATTCCTTCCGGCCCGTGCTATACTGTTCAACCGCTGAACATTGAAAAACACGTGGCGGCCCTCGTGTGCGAAGCGTGACGCGCCGAAACGTGATGGAAGAGCTCATCGGCAGCAGCGCAGAGCGCATGTTTCGGCGGCCTCCGCGCGCGATGAGAGGGAGCCTCGGACCCCGCAGGGGGGATCGAGCTCCGTCGGCCCCGGCACGCCCTTCGAGCGCCTGAGCGCATCGATCGGCATCGCCGGAACGCCGGAGGTCTCTCCTCCGGCCCCATCCTCCGCAGAAAAACCATGAATCCCTTGGTCGAAGCCTCGGATCAGGAACTGGAAGTCCTCGAGAACATCTACGCGCAGCGGGATCACGTCCGCCAGCGGGATCTCGCGCGCATCGCGGGGCTCTCCCTGGGGATGACGAACGCGATCGTGAAGCGCCTGGTGCAGAAGGGCTGGCTCTCGATCCGCAAGGTGAACAATCGGAACATCCGCTACGCGGTCTCGGCGGAGGGGATCGATCAGATCTCGCGGCGAAGCTATCGCTACCTCAAGCGCACGATCAAGAACATCGTCTACTACCGCGAGGCGATCGAGCGATTCGTCCGCGAGGTGAAGGGACGAGGCTACTCAGGTGTCATGCTCGTCGGCCCGAGCGACCTCGACTTCATCGTCGAGCATGCCTGCGACATGTACGCCGTGAGCTACCTGCGCAACGACCGCGCGGCCGCCGAGCGCGCCTCGGTGCAGCGCGTCGCCGTCGAGCCCGGAGGCGGAGCCGAGCGAGCGGCGGAGGGAGACAGTTCCGGCGCTGCTCCCAGGGGCCCGGCGAGCGGGGGCGATGGCGTAAGAGGCACTGCGGCCGGGGCGAAGCCGGAAGGCGGAGGCGCGAGCGGCGACGATGGGGAACGCGGAAGCACCGCCGGGGCGGCCGGCGATAGTGCGGGAGACGGAGGCAACGGCGCGGCCGGCGCTGCCGCCGACCGCGCGACCTTCCTGCTCTACTCCGAGAGCTACATCCCCGATGCCGAGGAGAAGGCGCGCGGGGTCAACCTCGCCTTCCTGCAGGAGGTCGTGAAAGAGGGTGCCCTGATCCTTCCTGCGGAGGGCGGAAGCGATGTAGTCGAAGCCGCTTTCTGATCATGTCGAACGGATCTTCGGCGCTATCGGCGAGCCATATTCCCTACGGCCGCCTGTCGCGCGGGAAAACAGCGGTGGGCGAGAACAGAATCGTGATCGCCCCGCGTCGCGCTTTCGGAAGGGTTGGATAGGACGATCGAGTATTTCAGGGGAGTGTTGCGGCCGGCATAGATGCGCGCAATGGACGACAGGTGTAATGCGTAGTCAGTTTTTTCGGGGCCGTGCGAAGCTGAGTACTTCACGGGAACGCTTCAGCCGACAGCCGAGGGCTCGTCGTTGGCATTCAGGTCTTCCCGCGCTTCAGGCGCGCCATTTCCGTCAATTGTAGTTTGCGCTTTCTGATCCGTCGACATTTGCGTCAAGAAACAATTGTTCGAAATTCGGACCGATGTCGGTCGCAGATGCAAGTAGGTTTAGCACTTGGAGGGCAGCGAGCTGGATTCCGAGAGGAAGGGAGAGGCTGAACACGGGCCGTCTATCGACGCCATAAGGAGTCAGGCTGTCCGCGCCGTGGGGCTTCTCGGAGTTCGGGAAGTTCTTGCGAGGGGAATCGGATTTCTTGGGACCGTGGGGCTTTCGTGGGTATTCCTCCCGAGAGACATGTCCTTCCTCGCTACGACGGCGGGGATCTTGGGTTTTGCAACCTTCCTGACGGGCACAGGGCTTGGTGGAGCCCTGGTTCGGCAGCGCGAAGAGCCGAACAAGAGTGAGTACGACACGCTATTCACGCTTCAGCTTTCGCTCGGAATTGTCGTGGGCGGAATAGTCTGGATCGCGAGCTTCTTTCTCGGGCGGTTATGGAATCTCCACGGACTCGATTGGTTTTGGATCGGCCTAACGAGCGTCTCGCTCCCGATCTCGGCCTTTGGCGCTCCCGCCCGGGTCCGGCTGGAGCGGAAACTTTCTTATCGGCGTATTGCAACCGCCGACATCGCCTCTCAATTCACCAATTACGCAGTCATGCTTCTGATCGCCCTTGCCGGCTACCCGAAGGAGGGGGTCGCGTTTGGAATCGTCTTGAGCGCAGCCGCTTCGAGCGGGACGATGCTGGTGCGTTCAAAGTCGGTCCCTTCGTTGGGCGTTTCCAGGTCAGAGCTTCGGCGCATTTTCGGCTTCGGGATCGCTATGCAGGCTCAAGGCTTTGTCGCGATGATTCGCGACAGCGTTACGCCCCTGGGATTGAGATCGATCGCAGGCGCTTTCATAACCGGAGAGTGGGGATGGAGTCAGCGGCTTACCATGATCGAGCTCGCAGTGCTCAACGTGATTTGGCGGGTGTCGTTTCCTGCGCTCTCGCGACTTCCAGATTCGCCGCAGCTGCAGAGGAGTATTGCCGAGCGTATGATCGCGGTCGTCGCGTTCTTCACCTGCCTGATCGGAGGACTCGTGGTCGGGATCGGCCAGCCCCTGCTGAACTTCGTCTTTTCGCCGCGATGGCAGTCGGCGTATCCCGCGCTCTACGTGATGCTTGTCACCCTTTCGGTGAGTGGAGCGGTCTCAAACGGGCTCTCGGCGGTCATTTTCGCGCAGGGGCGTCCTCACCTGCTCGCGTGGAACCAGGTCTTCCAGACGGTTGCGTTTTGGACGGTGGGCCTGCTGTTGCTGCCCCGCATAGGCTTTCTCGGGATTGGCATCGCGTCGGGAGTGGCGAACGTGACGGACGCGCTTCAGCTCTATTTCGCCTGCCGTCCGGAATCGCGGCCCCCGGTCGTGAGGACACTCCTTCCGCCGATCTTGATGGAGCTTGGGCTCATCGCCATAATCCGACTCGCCTTGAACGGGGCGGGGTGGTTGCGCCTTGCCGGGTTTGCCGCAATCGTTCCATGGCTCGTTGTTGTGTGGCTTTCGCAACGAAGCACGATCGAGAGCATTATGAAGCTTGTGCATTCGGGATTTCGAAATCTCGGTCATCTGCCTTCGAAGGATGCTTCAGGACCGGCTTCGTGAGAAGACGGGACGATCGGGGCCGGAAATGATGGACGACGAGCCGACAACGGAATCGCATTGCGCAGTCGTTTGCACCATTACCGACGACAATTACGCCGCGTTCGCGGCTGCCATGCTCGCGAGTCTTTACCACAACAACCCGAACATCGCAGTTGCGGCGAACGTAGTCGCGCGCGAGCTGTCCGGCGAAAACAAACGGAAGCTAGCCGCAACCGCCGAGAGGTTCGGCCGCGCAATCCGGTTTCACGAGGTAGGCTCCGAGTTCGGCACCAGGTTCGATCGGGCATGGACGCATTCGTACATTCCCGTCGACGCCTTCTACAAGTTTTTTTTGGCCGAGATACTCTCCAACGAGAAGCGAGTGCTGTATCTCGATTCTGACGTAATGGCCAGAGCCAGCTTAGGCAGTCTCTTCGAGATTGGTCTTGGCAGCTCTCTGCTAGGGGCGGTACAGACCTACGATGAGCCGGAGTGGGGGCTGACGCTCATTGAGCGGTTTGGCCTGCCCGATTCCCATCGGTATTTCAACTCCGGGGTTATGCTTCTTGAGCTTGACCGGTGGCGCAAAGAATGCATAGGTAAGAAGCTTGTCGAATGCGCCGTGACACGCGAGACCCATGACGAGGTCGCTTTCAACGTTGTTTTCGCGGGCAGGTGCAAACTCCTCCATCCGAAGTACAATGTGGACCCACACCTCGTGTGGGTCGGAGACAAGCTCTACCTTCCCGGTCACTATCAGTATCCGATTGAAGCCTACCGCGAAGCCGCGGCCGATCCTGTTCTTGTGCACTTCGCGGGACCGTCCAAGCCCTGGCAGTACAACTCGATTCACGCCTACAAGAAGGAGTTCTACCGGTACCTTGCAATGACGCCATTCGTGGCAAGCGCCCCGGTGGATCGGAACTTGAGGAATATCATCCTTCGGCCCGCCTATCAAGCCAATTTCGCCCTTTGGCGGCGACGCGCCGTCCGGAAAATGAAGGAATACCGGGCTCGGACGAACCCACGACAGTGAGGAATTCTCGCAAGAACTACGGGAAACCCTCAGTGAGTGGCGGCACCATCATTGTATTCATTCACAAGGGCGGTGGCTGGTACCTCTCCTACTCCGCGCGACAGGCTGCCTCCGCATCGCCCGAATGCGAGGTGACCGTTCTCGGAGGACGACAGCTTGGCGAGCCGATCAAGACCGTTCCGCTCGACCGCTATGCGGGCTTCGAGCCCGCGGCGAAGCTCCGAAAGAGCTATCGCCACATGCACACTGGAGACCTTGGATACGAGCGCTTCTGCTTCCTCCGCTGGTTCCTGCTGCTCGCCTTGATGGAGGAAAGCGGAGCCGCGTCCGCCTTGTATTTGGACTCGGACGTGCTTCTCTACAGCTCCGTTGGGGAGATCGTGGAAGCCTTCTCCGGTGGGAAAATCGCGTGCGGGCTGTCGGTGCCCGCGCAGCGGCACGAGGACCGCGAGTGGCATGTTTCCGGCCACACGAGCTTCTGGACGCGGGACGCGCTCCGGGAGTTTTGTAGCTTTGTCCTCCGCAGCTTCACCGATGAAAGATACCTCGGGTTGTACCGCGAAAAGTGGGATTGGGTGCAGCGAAGCGGAAGGCGAGGCGGCGTTTCCGACATGACCGCGCTCTACCTCTTCTGGCGGGAGCACCGCGACTCGATCGCCAACATCGCCGAGGTGCACAATGGCGCTGTCATCGACCACAACATCAACCTTTCGCTGAACTACGAAGAGAATGAGTATGAGATGATGTCCGGCCGCAAGCGAGTCGAGTTCGTCGACGGCAAGCCGATGCTTGTTCGCCGGGATGCGGGAACGTTGGTTCGCGCTCATGCGCTGCATCTGCAAGGGGGGGCCAAGAACTTCATTCCCCTCTATTACTGCGGAGTGACGTTCGACGGCAAGACGCTGCTGGACTCGTACGCCGTTCTGCGGCGGATCGGTCAGCGCGGGAAGCGGCTCGTGGGAAGGTAGGGACGTGAGATACTTCATTACCGGCGGCGCCGGATTCATCGGAAGCAGCGTTTGTGCACGTCTTCTCGGGGCCAATCAGGACGACAGCGTGACGGTCTTCGACAACCTGAGCTTCGGCAGGGAGAGCTACATCGCGCCGCACTATCCCAATCCACGTTTCCGGTTCGTCAAAGGCGATCTGCTTAATCCGGAGGAGATCCGAGCCGCCATCCAGGGCCACGACTTTGTTTTCCACTTTGCCGCGAACGCCGACATCTCAAAAGCCATGACCCAGACGGATCTCGACGTGAAGCTCACGATCGTCGCCACCTACAACCTACTCGAGGCCATGCGGCTCGCAGGGGTGGGGAAGATCGTCTACTCCTCGGGGAGCGGGGTCTACGGGGACGTGGGAACCACCGAGACGGCGGAGGACTTTGGCCCTCTCCTGCCCATCTCGCTCTACGGGGCGAGCAAGCTCGGGGCCGAGGGGCTCATCAGCGCCTTCTCCCACATGTTTGATATGCAGGCCTGGATCTTTCGCTTTGCGAACGTCATCGGAGGACGGCAAACCCACGGGGTGATCCTCGACTTCATCAATAAGCTGAAAGCCGACCCGACCAGGCTCGAGATTCTCGGCAACGGAAAGCAGAGCAAGTCCTACATCCACGTGACCGACATCATGGATGCGATCTTTTTCGTGGTGGAGTGCGGGAGCGAGCGGGTCAACCTCTTCAACATTGCGACCGTCGACTACATCACGGTTCGTGAGATCGCCGAGCGCGTTATGGCTGAGATGAGGCTATCCGGGGTCAAGCTGAGCTTCTCCGCAAGCGACCGAGGCTGGAAGGGCGATGTGCCGGTGGTACGGTTCGATCTAGACAAGATTCACTCCCTGGGATGGAAGGCGAAGCACAGCTCGCGGGAGGCGGTCGACCGGACGATCCGCGAGATCCTGGAGAGCCGGCTATGATCATGACGCGGAGCCCGCTCCGCAT
>DAHVAK010000116.1 GCA_027314665.1 Spirochaetales bacterium | reverse complement strand
ATGTGCGATCCAGTTGGCCACGAAACGGGTCCGACTATTGCCCTGCACTTCAACAACAAGATGGCGACCGTGGTGGAGGCAACCATCCGAGCAGGCATGGAATGCACTCGGCGTCAAGGGAGCAGTACGGTCGACGAACGTCGACCTGGACGACTGGTTTGACGCGATGGTGCACTACGGTATGCCCCATCACGTCTGTGTCGCACCAGGGCATTTCCAGAAGCTTCTGAGGCGTTTCGCGAGGTTGGTGGATATCGAGTGGCATGTGTGACCGGCCGGAAAGAGTGAACCGCCTCGTGATGTCACTCGGGACAGCCTGCCGAGCCTTGGCCTGCTTGACACGTCAGATCGCGCCCGCTTCAATAGCATTCAGCTCTTTTGAGCTGCTTCCTCGCCGAGGGAGGTGCGGGCGGGGCTCTATAGGAAAGAGGTAAGATGTGAAGACAGTTCTTTCGTCAATCGAGCAGCTTTCAGACGTGAGCTTACTCCCGGGTTTGTTCAAAGATCGCAGCAAGCTCAATCGTGAATACGTGATGAGTCTCAAGAGCGTGAACCTTCTTCAGAATCACTTGATCGAGGCGTGCCTCTTGCAGCTTCGGCTGAACGAGACCCAGCGAAATCGGAGCCTCGATCCGGTGCAGGTGGAGGCTTACCGGGGAGATCTTCATTGGGGATGGGAGTCGCCGGGGTGCCAGGTTCGCGGACAGTTTCTCGGGCACTGGCTTTCCGCGGCCGCTCGGACTAGCGCTGGTTCCGGGGATGCCGAGCTGCGCGCAAAAGCGGACGCGATCGTCCAGGAGCTTGCGCGATGCCAAGAAGCCAATGGAGGGGAGTGGGTCGCGTCGATTCCCCCGAGCTATCTGGATCGCGTCGCTCGGGGGCAATGGGTCTGGGCGCCCCACTACGTGGCGCACAAGACTTTGATGGGTCTCTTCGACATGTACAAGTACGCGAAGAACGAACTGGCGCTGGAGATTGTCGCCAAGGCGGCCAACTGGTTCCACCGATGGAGCGGGCAGTTCCCAGAGAAAAAGATGGCGGAGATTCTGGATACAGAGACCGGCGGGATGCTCGAGCTCTGGGCGGATCTTTATGGCGCCACTGGCGACAAGAAGCACCTCGAGCTTCTGCAACGCTACACGCGCACGAACCTCTATGACGCCTTGCTTCGCGGCGAGGACGTGCTCACCAACCGTCATGCGAACACGACGATTCCCGAGGCGCACGGCGCGGCGAGGGCGTACGAGGTCACCGGAGACAGACGCTGGCGTGAGATCGTCGAAGCCTACTGGAAGTGCGCCGTCACCGATCGGGGAACGTTCTGCACGGGTGGCCAGAGCTCCGGCGAGGTTTGGACCCCTCCATTCGAGTTTGCCGCAAGGCTCGGCGACACCAACCAGGAGCACTGCACGGTGTACAACATGATCCGCCTGGCCGACTGGCTGCTGCGCTGGACGGGGGAAGCACGCTACTCCGACTACATCGAGCGAAATCTGTACAACGGAATTCTCGCACAACAGAATCGCACGACCGGAATGATCGCGTACTTTCTTCCCCTCGAGGCAGGCGCACACAAGATTTGGGGTTCGCCGACGCACGATTTCTGGTGCTGTCACGGCACGCTCGTGCAGGCCCATGCGACCTACTCCTCCTACATCTATTACCGTTCGGCTGATGGGATCGCGATTTCTCAGTACATCCCTTCCGAGATCCAAACGATGCATGCTGGTACCCAGGTCAAGATAGGGCAGAGCTTCGAATCTGGGAACCTCGGGACGGAAGATATTCAGCGCCCCGGCGATGCCGCGAAATCCGGCTGGCACCGTCCTTCCGAGTGGACTATCAAGATTGCGGTCGACGCAGAAAAGCCCGTTGATTTTCAATTGCAGTTCCGAGTGCCCGATTGGATCGCTGGGCCGACTGGCGTGACGGTAAACGGCGAAACACGGAAGATCGATGGCGGCCCGGGGTTCAAGACGATTGACCGCAAATGGCACCACGACCAGGTAACAATAGAGCTTCCGAAATCGCTGACCGCCGTTCCGATTCCCGATCAAACCGACACCGTGGCATTCATGGACGGACCGATCGTGCTCGCCGGGCTGAGCTCGCATCAGCGGCGTTTGACGGGCGACAAGGACAAGCCCGAGACGATGTTGATCGCCGGAAACGAACGCGAGTGGTGGAACTGGCTTTCGGGATACCGGACAACAGGGCAGCCGGAGAACATTTCGTTCATACCTCTGCTCGATGTCGTGGACGAAGACTACACCGTCTACTTCGAAGTGAGCAGCCCAACGGGGCGCTGAAGGATCGCAGCTGCCGAGTCGCAGTTGGTGTTTCCGTGCGCCGTCTTCAGCGGCTCGCGATCGTGTGCGTGTCCAGTGCCCGGCGGATCTGATAGGAGTGCGCTCTGTAGTGCTCGATCGACCCTGCCGCTTCGACGATGAGGATACGATCCCTCGCGAGCGCGATCGCCGTGAGGTAGGCATAATCCTCCGATCCGACGGGGGCGCTCCATTCGAAGTAGGCACCGCGAGGCGACGCGGGAGGGGTAGGGAGCTGCTTGGGATCGAAGGACCCTTTAGTGACCCCATGAATGTTGGGTCCGCCGATAAGACATGGTAAGATCGGAGGAGAAGGTGGACCTGAATTTCAGGGGAGCCGTGTAAGTTGGTGCTTTGAAGGATTCCGGGTACACTGCACAAATTTCGCGAAAGAGGCCATAATGAGTGATGAGCAAGTCTTTCAATATGTTACTGGGCCCACCTGGACTTGAACCAGGGACCGACGGATTATGAGTCCGCTGCTCTAACCAACTGAGCTATAGGCCCGGGCGCGAACGATGATAGTCGCAGCCGGCTCCCGTGTCAATCTGAGGCTGCGCGACCGCGCGGCTCCCCGAGCGATTCTTCCGTGCGCTTGAGCCCCGGCTGGATTCGATTCAGGTAGCGGGAGACGACGCCGAGCTCCGCCGCGGTGTTCGCTTTTAGCAGCCGCGTAAGATCGCGGCGGATCTTGACCCAGAAGGGATGGAGGACGCAGAACCCATCGAGCCTGCACACCTGCTTGGACACCGCGCAGCTGTCGTCCGCCACGGCAGGCCCTTCGGTGAGAACGAAGATGTCGTACAGGCGAATGTCCGAGGGCTCGCGAGCGAGGCTGAAGCCGCCGTGCGCGCCGCGCGTCGAGCGGAGGAATCCGGCGCGCGTGAGCTTCTGGAGGATCTTTGCGAGGAAGCTTCGCGGGATCTGCATGGTCCGCGCGATCTCCTCGACCCCCACCACCCGCGCAGGATCCCGCGCGAGGAGGTAGATGCAGCGAATCGCATACTCCGTCTCGCGCGAGAGCTGCATGCCGTGCGCTCCCTGTTCCGTCCCGATCAGTACCCCTCGCTCTTTCCAGCAACCTCGTCGCGGGTGACGCGGCCGCGAAAGAAGCGGTAGACGAGGAGCTGGTAGACGATGACGATCGGCACGAAGATGCACGCTACGACGGTCATCACCCGGAGGGTGTAGGCTCCGGAGGAGGAGTTGAAGATCGTGAGGCTCGCCGCGGGGACGACGCTCGAGGGGATGAGGTTCGGATAGAGCCCAACCAGCCCGGTTGCCACGACGAGGAGGATCGTCGCGCAGGAGGCGAAGAAGGCTCCAAGCAGGCGGGGATGGCGCCGATGCTCGTCCGATGTCACGATGAGGAGGCGCTCGACCACAAGGGCGATGACCGCGAGCAGCGGCACGGCGAAGAGCACGGGGTGGGCGAGGTAGTTGCCGATGAGGGTCGATGCGAAGGCGCTGGCGACCAGGAAGATCGCCGCCACGGCGAGGAGCACCCACCAAAGCCGCCCGGCAAGCCTCTGGGCTCTCGCGGTGAGTTCCCCTTCGCTCTTTACGGCAAGCCAGAGGGCGCCGTGCTGCAGGAAGACGAGCACGAAGAGCACTCCGGTAAGGATCCCGTAGCCGTTCCACAGGCCACCAAAGGTCCCGTGGTAGCCGCTCGCGTCGAAATCGAGGCCGCGGAAGATGTTGCCGAAGGCAAGCCCAAAGAGGAACGATCCCGTAAGGCTCGCGATCGTCATCGCCCAGTCCCAGAAGGAGCGCCACCGGGGCGCATCGTGCTTGCCCCGGTACTCGACCGCCACCCCCCGCACGATGAGCGAGAAGAGGATCAGCAGCATCGGAAGATAGAGGAAGCTGAACATCGAGGCATAGGTGGCGGGGAAGGCCGCGAAGGTCGCCCCTCCCGCGGTGATCAGCCACACCTCGTTGCCGTCCCAGACCGGACCGATCGAGGTGAGCGCCACGCGGCGGTCCATCTCGTCGCGGGAGAGGAAATTGCGGAGCATCACGGCGCCGAAATCGAAGCCGTCCAGCATGAAGTAGACCCCCCAGAGCACACCCCAGAGGACGAACCAGAGTATCTGCAGCGCCATTTCGCTACCCCCTTGTCGTTTCTTGTAGATCCTCGGTCCTGCGCGCGTACTTCGACAGGAGGTACACGTCGGCCACCGCGAGGCTGCCGTAGATGATCACGAAGCCGATGAGCGAGATGAGGACGTCGGTCGGCGTGATGGAGCGGGAGGCCGCATCGGCGGTTCGCAGGAGGCCGTAGACGATCCATGGCTGACGCCCGATCTCGGCAACAACCCAGCCGAGCTCGGCGGCAAGGTAAGGCAGGAGGATCGCTGCGACCATCACCTTAAGGAAGCCCCTCCGCAGCTCGGTCTTGTCTCGCCAGGCGACGATGCAGGCGATGAACGCGAGGAGCAGGAACAGAAAGCCGAGCGCCACCATTAAGCGAAACGCGAGAAAGGGAACGATGATCGGCGGGCGATCGTTGGGCGGAAAGCTGTCGAGTCCCCGCACGACCGCGTTCGGATTGTGGTAGGCGAGGAGGCTTACGCCGTTGGGGATCTTCAGCGCCTCGATGGCGTTGGACTGAGTCTTCGGATTGGGAAACTCGAGAACATAGAAGGGGGCTCCCTTTTCGGTTTGCCATTGCGCCTCGATCGCAGCGAGCTTCGTCGGCTGATGATCGGCAACCTGCCGTCCGGAGAGATCCCCGGCGAAGATGACGAGCACCGAGGCCGCGAGGCCGAAGGTCGCCCCGATGCGGAAAGAGCGCTTGAACATTTCCGGCTCGTTCTTGCGCAGGAGGTGGATGGCCGAAACCCCCATGATGAAGAAGGAGGTGAGCACGTAGGCGGCCGAAAGGACGTGGAAGATCTTGATCCAGGAGTAGGGGGTGGTGAGAAAGGCGCCGAAGCTCGTGAGCTGCGCGTGGCCTCCGACGATCTCGTAGCCGCGCGGGCGCTGCATCCAGCCATTGGCAAGGAGGATCCACACCGCCGAGAGGGTGCTCGCCGATGCGACGGTCCACATGATCGCAGCGTGGACCCCCTTCGACACCCGCTTCCAGCTGAAGATCCACAGTCCGATGAAGGTCGATTCGAGGAAGAAGGCGACCGTCGCCTCGATCGCGAGCGGCGCCCCGAAGATGTCGCCGACGAACTTCGAGTACTCGGCCCAGTTCATGCCGAACTGGAACTCGAGCGTGATTCCAGTGACCACTCCGATCGCGAAGTTCACGAGGAGGAGCCTGCTCCAGAACTTGGCCATCCGGATGTAGACCTCGTTTCCCGTGACGACGTAGCGGGTCTCCATGAAGGCGACCATAACCGTGAGACCGAGGGTGAGAGGCACGAAGAGGAAATGGAAGAGTGCCACTGTGGCGAACTGGATTCTACTGAGGATTTCGACGCTCATCCCTTGCTCCCTGACGAGATAATTGAGACTGATTTTATCCTGTTTTTCCTACCACACCTGAATGTGGTTGTCAACTCGAGGGCTTCCCGCTACAATCGCGGCCACCATGGTCAGCGTTGCCGAATGGCTCACCTCGCGCGGACGCCCGGTGCGAAGGCGGCTCGCCCTCACCGTCGCCCTCGGTGAGCTCACGGGAATCCTGCTCCTCGCGCAGACCGCCCTGCTCGTTGAGATCGGAAACGGGGCCATCTTTCATCATCGCTCCCTGGCGAGCCTCGCCCCCTATTTCGCGGGAATCCTCGCGGTCGTCGCGGTCCGCGCGCTCGTGACCTGGATTGCGCGCAGCGCGGCCTTCTCCTGCGCCTCGGAGGTGAAGCAGTCGGTGCGAGCCGATCTGGTCGCCCGCCTCGCGGAGATGGGTCCGATTGCCCTTGCGAACCAGCGCGCCGGAGAGCTTGCGACGACCGCGGTTGACGGAGTGGAGGCCATTGACGGCTACTTCTCGAAGTACCTGCCCCAGAGGGCGGTTGCAAGCCTTCTTCCCCTGTCCATCCTTGCCGTGGTCTTGCCGCTGGATTGGATCTCCGGGGTTATCCTCATTGCCACGGCGGTCTTCCTGCCGCTGACCATGATCGTGATCGGCGAGGAGGCCCACGAGCGCAATCGTCGCCTCTGGGGGCGGCTGTCGCAGATGAGCGCCCACTTCCTCGACGCGCTGCGGGGTCTTCCTACCCTGAAGATGTTCGGCGCGGAACGGCGGGAGGTTGCAGCGGTCGCAGCTACCTCGGACGCCTACCGCAGGGCATCGATGGAGGTGATGCGGATCGCCTTCCTCTCCTCGTTCATGCTCGAGTTGATCTCGACGGTGAGCATCGCCATCGTCGCGGTGGTCTCCGGCGTGCGGATGCTCGCCGGCTCGCTCTCCTTCGCTCCCGGGTACTTCATCCTCTTGGCGGCCCCGGAGTATTTCCTAAGCCTGCGCACCCTCGGCACCTACTACCACACCCGCATGGAGGCGGTGAGCGCGGCCGAGCGCCTCTTCGAGCTGCTGTCGGGCGCCATCCCGCAGGACGATCCGCCGGGAGGGGCCGGGGCCCGAGGCTCGTCGGCCGGTGGGGGGGACGCCACCTCGGACACCCCGTCGGGGTACGGGGCAGCCGCCGCGCCGGGCGCTCCGGCAGGGTCGGGGGCCCGCGCTTCGTCGAGCGCTCCGCCGGCGATCGCGGGCCCTTCGGCGGCGGACCTCGCGCGGTCCGCGCTCCGCGGCGCAGGCCATGCCGCCGCCGAGCCGTCCCCGGATGCCGAATGGGGCCGGTCGCGCTCTCCCGCCGCAGGGGGCGCCTCCTCCTCCCCGGCTCCCTTCGCCCTCGTGCTGCGGGAGCTTTTCTTTTCCTTTCCGGGGCGGGCGGTCCTCACCGGGGCGTCGCTCGAGCTCGCACCGGGCGAGCACGTCGTGCTCGTCGGGCCGAGCGGGACGGGGAAGAGCACGCTCCTTCACCTTCTCCTCGGTTTCATCCGCGCTGAATCGGGGTCGATTCTCGCCGACGGTCATCCCCTCGAGGAGCTGGATCGCGCGGCGTGGCTCGCACGCATCGCGTGGCTTCCGCAGCGCCCGACCCTTTTTCACGGGACCGTTGCCGAGAACATCGAGGTGGGCCGCCTCGGGGCGAGCCGCGAAGCGATCAGGGAGGCCGCGAGAAGGGCCTACGCCGATGAGTTCATCGAGCGGCTTCCGCGCGGCTACGAGAGCAGGGTCGGCGAGCTCGGCGAGGGGCTTTCCGGCGGGCAGATCCAGCGCGTAGCGCTTGCGAGGCTTTTCCTGCGCGATCCCGCTCTTGTGCTCCTCGACGAGCCGACCGCTCACCTCGATGCGGAGAGCGAACGGCTGGTGGACGCCGGGATTGCGGCCCTCACGGCGAAGCGGAGCCTGCTCTATGTCACCCATCGAACTGGCGGGGAGGGGCGCTTCGATCGCTTGGTCGCCCTGCAAGGGGGAAGGCTCGCCGAGCTCCCTTCGTCAAACCGGGGCGTGGGACCGTGAGGGAGCTTGCGCGTCTGGCGGCGCTCCTGCGCCCCCATGCGCGGTGGGTGGTGCTCGGGGTTCTTCTCTCGCTTGCGACGGTTCTCGCCAACATCGGGCTTCTTGCGCTTTCGAGCTGGTTCATCGCGACGATGGCGATCGCCGGGGCCGCGCGTGCGATGATCGACTACACCCTTCCGGCGACGGGGGTGCGAGCCCTCGCGCTCACCCGGGCGGCGGGACGCTACAGCGAGCGTCTTGTCAATCACAACACGACCTTCAGGATTCTCGCGGGCCTGCGGGTGTGGCTCTACCAGCGGATCGAGCCGCTCGCTCCCGCGGGGCTCGCCCTCTACCGCAGCGGCGATCTGCTCTCCCGCATCCGCGCCGACATCGACGCCCTCGACGACTTCTACGTTCGCGGCTTCGTCCCGATGGTGGTAGCCCTCCTCGCGGTTGGAGCGATCATCCCCTTTCTTGCGCACTTTGCGGCGGCGCTGGTCTGGATCGATCTCGCCTCCCTCGCGAGCGCGGGAGTCCTCCTGCCGCTCCTTCTGAGGGTCCTCGCGGATCGACCGGGACGCGAGCGAGTCGCAAGCGCGGCCGCCCTGCGCTCTTCGATCGTGGAGGAGACTCACGGCATGGCCGAGCTCATCGCCTTCGGAGCGATCGACTGGCACGCGGCGCGGATCGGCAGGGAGAGCCGCGCCCTGGACCGGCAGATGCGCTCCTTGAGCGCCCTTCAGGGGACGGGTGAGGCGGGGGTAGTGGTGGCAAGCACCCTCGCGGTGTGGGGCGCCGCGCTCGTGCTCGTGCCGCTCATCGCGAAGGGGGCGCTGCCGGGGGCCGACATCGCCATGCTCACGGTCTTGATGCTTGCGAGCTTCGAGATCATCATGCCCCTTCCCCTCGTGATCCAGCGGGTGGGAGAGATGGTCGCCGCCGCACGGCGTCTGTTCGAGGTGATCGACGCGCGGCCAGCCGTGGCGGATCCGGCTCCAAGCGACCCGACGCCGCGCGACGGCGAGGCCCGAGCAGGATCGCGGCTGCCGCCTTCGGCTCGGTGCGACCTCCATCTGCGCGAGGTGCGCTTCCGCTACGCTCCGGACCTTCCCTGGGTGCTTGATCGCTTCTCGCTCGAGCTCCCCGCGGGAAGCCGCGTCGCCCTGACGGGTCCCACCGGGGCCGGAAAAAGCTCGATCATCAACCTGCTGCTCCGCTTCTGGGAGTACGAGGAGGGTTCGGTCAGCGTCGACGGGAAGGAGCTGCGGTCGCTTTCCGGCTGGCAGGCGCGGAGCCTATTCGCGGTGGTGCCGCAGTCGCCCTACCTGTTTCACGCGACCATTCGAGAAAACCTGACCTTGAGCTTTCGCGACGACGAGGCGAAGGGGCCGGTGGGCCCGGCGTCCGGCCCAAGCGAATCGGCCCTGCTCGAAGCCCTCTCCGTCGCTCAGCTCTCCGAGCTCATCGTGGGGCTCCCGGAGGGGCTCGAGACGACCGTCGGCGAGCGGGGGTTGGCCCTTTCCGTCGGGCAGCTGGAGCGGGTAGCCGTCGCGCGGGCGCTCCTCAAGGATGCCCCGATCTACCTTCTCGATGAGCCGAGCGAAGGGCTGGATGATCGAACCGCGGACGCCCTGCTCGATGCGATCGACCGCCGTCTCGCCGGGCGATCGATACTCC
>DAHVAK010000105.1 GCA_027314665.1 Spirochaetales bacterium | reverse complement strand
TCTCATACAGGATGATCTCGTCGGCTCCCGCCGACCGGGCAAGGGCCGCCTTCTCCTCGGTCGACACCGTGCCAATGACCCGAGCCCCGGCGCGCTTGGCGATCTGCACGAGGAGAAGCCCCACTCCTCCCGCTGCGGCATGGATGAGGGCCGTGTCCCCCCGCTTCAAGGGGAAGGTGGAGTAGGCGAGGTAGTGGGCGGTGAGCCCCTGAAGCATGACCGCCGCCGCCTGGCGCGTGGCAACCTCCGGTGGGAGGCGATAGACCCCGTTCGCGGGAGCGACGGCGAGCTCCGCATAGCTTCCGATGGCCCTCTCGGTGGCGATTCGATCCCCCGGCGCGAAGTCCGAGACCCCCTCTCCGACGGACTCGACGACCCCCGCGCATTCGCTCCCCGGGGTGAAGGGCAGCGGCTGACCGTAGAGGCCCTTTCGGTTGTAGATGTCGACGAAGTTGAGCCCTACCGCCTCGACCTTGATCCGAACCTGGCCTGCCCCCGGCGACGGTGCAGCCGCCTCCTCCAAAGCGAGTCTCTCGGCATCTCCATACTCACGAACGCGCAGCGCTTTCATGTCGAACTCCTTCCGTTTTCTTACATAGCCTTCCGCATGCCACCAAAACGAAGGCCTGGCTACGCGACGGCCGCTCGGCGCAGGCGATCGCACCGCCGGACCGCCGCCCTCCAAACGGTGATCCTACGATGGGTCTTCGGAGCGGCTAATGCGCGCCGCAAGCTCCTCGCCGGAGAAGCGCGAGAGGAGCACCACTCCCGCGAAGATCGCAGCGTAGCCAAGAACCTCCAGCTCGCGCGGCTCCCGGCCTGCTGGAAGGGCCTCGCCGAGGGCGGCCATCCCGAGAAAGATGGCGACCAGCCGGGAGCAGAGATCCGACACCGCAGTCACCACGATCGCCCTTCCGTGCTGATAGGCGCGCGAGAGGATGAGGAATCCGGAGAGGTAAAAGAGGATGAGGGCGAGGCCGGCGCCCGCGATCCATCCCATCGCGGCCCGAGCCTGAATCTCGTCGAGGAGGAGCTTGGTGGCCACGTCGCCGACGCCGAGAAGGAGCCCCGCGACAATGGAGAAAACAACCACCCAGGGCAGGGGTATTCGCAGGAGTGCGCGCAAGGTATAGACGGCGGCGCAGACCGCGAGGCAGGCGAGCAGGGAAGGGAGGAGCCGGGCGGCGGCGATCCGGTCCGCGGTCGCTCCTGCGGCCTCGCCGATGCCCAAGGCCACGATCCCCGCGGTGACGAGCAGCACCCCGAGCCATTCGCGCACGGAAAGGCGATGACCGAGAAACAGCAGCGAGAAAAAGGCGAGAACCACGAAGCCCGAGCCTTGGATGGAGCGGGCGACCGAGATGGGGGTGAAGGTGAGGGCCGCGGCGAAGAGCCCCCAGCCTGCTGCCGAGGCGGCGAGCCCGCCCATCCAGCGCTTGGAGCGCAGGACCGCGCCGAGGGAGCGGGCGAGACCCCGACCGACCGTGATTGGAGGCATGTCGGAAACCGCCAGCTTCTGGAGCACGATCCCGACGTCCCAGAGGAGGGCGCACAGGGTGATGAGCACGACCGAGAGCACGACAGCCACCTCACCCTCCTAGGCGCGAACTTGCGCCGATAGGCGCGAACTTGCGCCCTGTCAGGAATCGACTTGCCGGCCCTCGTCCTGCGGAGATCGCGACAGGCCGCCGACAGGGGAGTATCGCACGACCGCGCGGCGACTTGCAAGAATTCACCTTTGGAGAAAAGTCTGGTATAGTTAGCAGGGTGCTGACAGACGCAAAGGCAGCTGCCAAAACGACGTCTTCTCGAACCAAATTGGGGCAAGAGGCTCAACCGAAAACGCCGTTTTGGCAGCGGGTCAATGACTTCGTCAGCACCCTGTTAGGAAAGCAGCTGGGATCCGGCCGCGCGGCTCGGTTCGCATGCGGCTTGGGCGGCTGCAGGCCCGGATCTCCGGAACATCGGGCGGCCGTCTTCTATCAACGAACCTGCAAGTACAAAATCCCTTATATCCGGCGGAACGAAACGAGCAAAGGGGGCGACCTTCCGTGTATTCGTTTCTCCTCATCGACGACGAGGTCATCATCCGCGAGGGCGTTCGGGACAACATCGACTGGGCGAGCCACGGATTCAGGTTTCTTGGGGCCTGCGCCGACGGGCGGGCGGGGATCGAGGCAATCGACGCCCATCAGCCTGACGTGGTGCTCACCGATATCTGCATGCCCTTCGTCGACGGGCTTGACCTTGCCCGCTACGTGCGCGAGCGCTATCCTCACATCAAGGTGGTCCTCCTCACCGGCTACGACGAGTTCGGCTATGCCCAGGAGGCGGTGAAGCTGAGGGTTGCGGATTTTATCCTCAAGCCGATCACCGCCGAGGAGCTGCGGGACCTCCTGGACTCCCTGCGCGCCGAGCTCGACCGGGAGGCCGAGGGCAGGAGGGACTTGGACCGGGTGCGAACGCAGCTCCGCGAGAGCCTGCCGCTCCTTCGGGAGCGGGTCCTCAATCGCCTCGTATCGGGAGGGTTCGCCGAGGGCGAGATCCGCCCCCGCCTCGACTCCTGCGGGCTCACCCTCCCCGGACCCTGGTACCAGGCGATGGTCATCGATCTCGACAGCCCCGACCACGGCGGCGACTCCCCGAGCCGCGAGCTCCTTTCGCTTGCGATCAAGAACATCGCCGACGAGAAGAGCGAGGCCTTCGCCGGCGCCGCCGCTTCCGAGCTTCCCTCCGGGAGCGTCCTGAGCTTCCAGAATGCGAGCGACCAGATCGTGCTCGTGCTTTCCGGGGGCGAGGAGGGGACGCTGGAGGGCGCCTCCTTGAGGCTCGCGGAAGAGGTCCGCGACTCGGTCGCCAAGGAGCTTGCTGCAACCGCCACCGTCGGAGCGGGATGCCCGGCGGAAGGGCTTGCCCTCGTGGGTCAATCCTATCGCGAGGCGCTCGCGGCCCTGGATCACCGCCTCGCCCTGGGGAGAAATCAGGTCATCTCCTTCCGCTCGATCGCCTCCGGGGACCGGGAGCACCGTCTCGATGCCGCGGAGCTCGGTCGCAGGCTGTCGGCCGCAATCCGCACGGGAACGTACCTCGAGATCGAGCAGCTCATCGACGAGATGACGACTCTGCTCGGGCAGGCAAACGCCTCGACCCGCCGCTCGCGCCGGATCATCGAGACCACCCTCGCCTTCATCATCCAGTCCCTTTCCGAGCTCGGAATCCCGGAGGGCGAGGTTCTCTTCGGGGAGGAGAGCCCCTTTGTCGTGGTCCAGAGCCTGAAGACCCTCGCCGAGATTGCCGACTGGCTGAAGTCCCTCCTCCGAGCGGCGACCGAGACTGTAGAGCGCAGGCGCGACGACCTCTCCCGGATCAAGGCGCGTGAGGCGGAGGACTACATCCGCGCGAACTACGGGCGCCCCGGTCTCTCTCTTTCCGACGTTTGCCGGGCAACCGGAACCAGCACCAGCTACTTCTGCACCCTCTTCAAGCGGCACACCGACAAGACCTTCATCGAGTACCTGACCGAGGTACGGATCGAAAAGGCGAAGGAGCTCTTCAAGACGAGCAGCCTCCGCGGCTACGAGATCGCGGATTCGGTCGGCTACAGCGATTCTCACTACTTCAGCCTGATCTTCAAGAAGATCACCGGGGAGAGCCCCTCGATCTACCGGGAGAAGTATGCGGTTCGACGATAGGGGCCTCGCCCGCGTTCCGCGGGTCCTTGCAACCCGCAGCATTCAGGTGAGCATCGCCCTTTCCTTCTCGGTCGTCATCCTGCTGACGATCCTCGCGATGGGGATCATTGCCTATACCCTGACCGAGAACGCCCTGAAGACGTACGCCCGCAACTACACCCTTCAGCTCATCGGCCAGGCCAATTCGAGCATCCGCTCCTACATCACCTACATGGAGAACATCGCGAGCGTCGTCGACTACAACAAGGACGTTCAGGAGTATTTCGCCTCGACCCGCCGGGGCGGACCCGCCGGCGGCGAAGCCGACAAGGTCAAGATCGGCGAGTTCCTCAAGTCGATTGCCCAAACCCGCGACGACATCTCCCTCATCATGGTCGTCGGAACGGATGGAGGCTTCATCACGCAGGAGCCGGGCATCAGGCTGAACAAGGCGGAGCGGATCGCGGATCAGAAGTGGTACCGCGATGCCGTCGAGGCCCGCGGGAGGGCGGTCATCTCCTCCTCGCACGTCGAGAACATCGTCAAGGACGAGTACCGCTGGGTCATCTCTCTGAGCCAAGAGATTCTCGACCCGGCGACGCGGGTCGGAGTGGCAGTCCTGCTCGTCGACCTCAACTTCAGCGTCATCAGCGACCTGTGCTCGAGCATCGACCTCGGCCGAAAGGGCTACGTCTTCATCGTCGATGGGGGCGGGCAGATCGTCTACCACCCGCAGCAGCAGCTCATCTACAGCGGTCTGAAGGAGGAGCGAATCCTGCAGGTCCTGCGCTCGCGCACGAACAGCTTTGTCGTTCGAGACGGGAAGGAGGAGGTGGTCTACACCATCGCGCGCTCTCCGAACACCGGATGGCTCATCGTCGGGGTGAACCCGATCGAGGGGCTGCTCTCCAACCGGCAGGCCATTCAGCTCTACTACGCCCTATGGGGAATAGGATGCTTCCTCGTCATCATCCTGCTCTCGATCCTCATCTCGTCTCGAATCACGAAGCCGATCAAGCTCCTGCGGCAATCAATGCGGTCGGTGGAGAGCGGCGAGTTCGACGTTGAGGCGGCGATCGAGAGCGACGACGAGATCGGCGGGCTAGGGCGGGACTACAACATCATGATCGCCAAGATCAGGGACCTGGTGCACCAAACGATCGCCGACGAGAAGACGAAGCGTAAGAGCGAGCTCAAGGCGCTCCAGAATCAGATCACCCCCCACTTCCTCTACAACACCCTCGACTCGATCATCTGGATGGCCGAGGGCAACCGACAGAAGGACGTCGTCCGCATGGTGGCTGCCCTCGCGCGGCTCCTGCGCCTGTCCATAAGCAAGGGCGAGGAGCTCATCCCGATCCGCGACGAGATCGAGCACATCACCAACTATCTCATCATCCAGAAGATGCGCTACAAGGACAAGCTCGACTTCCTCCTCGACGTCGACGAGGAGATCATGCGGTTCCGGACGCTCAAGCTCATTCTCCAGCCGCTCGTGGAAAACTCGATCTACCACGGAATCAAGAACAAGCCTGATCCGGGGACGATCCGGGTCTTGGGGAAGCGAGTTGACGGCAAGATTCTGCTCTCGATCGAGGACGACGGCGTGGGAATGAGCGCCGAGAGCCTCGCGCGGATCTTCACCCCCGACAACGGCACGCGCCATCGCGGGGTCGGGGTGAGCAACGTGAACGAGCGCATCAAGCTCTACTTCGGGCCGGAGTTCGGGCTCGATTACCGCAGCGAGCCGGCAAAGGGAACAACCGTCTCGATCTGGCTTCCCGTGATCGGGGGGGAGGAGCAGGATGAGCCGTCGAGGTAGGGTCGTCGCGGTCGCCGCACTGTGTCTGGCCGCTGCGGCGGGCGCCCTGATCGCAGGATCGGTCGTATCGGCGAACGCCCGGGAGAGCCGCGCCGCCGTCATCGTCGTGCTCAAGTCCACCAACCCGAACATGGAGTTCTGGAAGATCGTGCGGTCGGGGATCGAGGCTGCCGCGAAGGAGTGGGGGGTGCAGCCGCAGATCGTCGGGCCGTGGCTGGAAAAGGATATCGACGACCAGGTTCGCATCATGCGGGAGGTGGTGCTCCGTCGTCCTCAAGGAATCCTGCTCGCCGCATCGGACTATAACGCCCTCGTCCCACTCGCCCTGAAGGCGCGGGCGGCCGGGATAAAGCTCGTCACGATCGACTCCGGCGTCGCGAGCTCCGCCCCGGAGAGCTTCATCGCGACCGACAACATCCAGGCGGGACGCAAGGCGGGCAGGGAGCTTGGCAGGATCGTGCCGCCGGGGGCGAAGGTTGCGATCATAAGCCACATCCAAGAAGTGGCGACCGCCATCGACCGCGAGCGAGGCTTCCGCGAAGCCTTCGCCGAGGCGAACCCGACCGCGACGATCGTCGGGCGCTACTTCGCCTTCAATGACTACGACATCGCCTACGACATCACCCGGCGCCTGCTGCGCGAGCACCCCGACCTCGGCGGGATCGTCGCTCTGAACGAAATGACGACGCGTGCCGCGGCGAACGGAGTGGTCGACGCAGGATACGCGGGACGAGTGAAGATCGTCGGATTCGACAGCGCGGTGGATGAGATCAAGCGCCTCGAGGACGGGACCATCGAAGCCCTGGTGGTGCAGAAGCCCTTCAACATGGGCTACCTCGGCATCCAGACGCTGGTCGAGCTGTTCCGCGGCAAGCGGGTCGCGAAGTTCATCGACACCGGCTCCAACCTGATCCGAAGAGACACCATGTACACGACCGAGAACGAGAAGCTCCTGTTCCCCTTCATGCAGACGAGATAAGATTCTCCACCCTTTTTGGAAGATATTCGATTTACAGCCTGTCGCCCCGGGTGTAATACGCTCAGTGAGGACGCACGAAAGGGTGGCCCTGCCTGCAAGGAGTCTCGCTCATGGGTCGGCAGATTCTGCGAATGGAGAGAATCGATAAACGCTTCACCGGCGTTCACGCCTTGCGGCAGGTGGATTTCGATCTCGACGAGGGCGAGATCCACGCGCTCGTGGGGGAGAACGGCGCCGGCAAGTCGACCCTCATGAAGGTCCTCATCGGCATCAATCCGAAGGATACCGGAGAAATCCACTACCTCGGGCGCCCCTTCAACCCGCGGGATCCCAAGCACGCCCTCGAGATGGGAATCGGGATCATCCATCAGGAGCTGAACATGATGGACCACCTCACGGTGACGCAGAACATCTTCATCGGAAGGGAATCCACCCGCTTGAACGGCCTGCTCCTCGACGAGCGAGAGCAGAATCGGCGGACCGAGGAGCTGTTCAAGCGGCTCAAGATGAACATCGAGCCCACCGAGACCCTGGGAAGATTGACGGTCGGCAAGCAGCAGATGGTGGAAATCGCCAAGGCGGTGTCGCACAGCCTGCGAATCCTGATCCTTGACGAGCCGACGGCCGCCCTGACCGAGACGGAAATCGGCGAGCTCTTTGCGATCATGCGCGGTCTGGCGGGCAGGGGCGTCGGGATGATCCACATCTCTCACCGCCTCGACGAGATTCATCGCATCGCCGATCGTGTCACGGTCCTGCGCGACGGTGAGCGCGTCGATACGAAGAGGACCGCCGATGTCACCAAGCAGCAGATCATCAACATGATGGTCGGTCGAGTCATCTACGAGCAGCCGAAGTCCAAGAGCAATGTCGCCCCCGGCGCTGCGGTCGTCCTGCGGGTGAGCGGGCTTTCCGCGGGAAAGCAGGTGCGGAACGTCAGCTTCGAGCTGCGTCAGGGGGAGATTCTCGGTTTTGCCGGACTCATCGGATCAGGGAGAACCGAGACGGCGCGAGCCGTCTTCGGCGCCGACGAATCCCAAAGCGGCACCATCGAGATTCGCGGACGTCGCGTCGTCATGCGCTCACCGGAGGACGCGGTCGCGCACGGACTGGGCTATCTGTCGGAGGATCGCAAGCGCTACGGCCTCGCAGTCAATCTCAGCGTGAAGGACAACTTGGTCATGGCGACCTACGATCGCTTCATGCGGGGGCTTTTCGTTCATGCGCGCAAGGTGCAGAAGGTCAGCGAGGACTACATCGGAAGGCTCAGCATCAAGACCCCTTCGCTCGAGCAGCTCCTGCGCAATCTCTCGGGAGGAAATCAGCAGAAGGTGGTCATAGCGAAATGGCTGATCCGCAACTGCGACATTCTCATCTTTGACGAGCCGACGCGCGGTATCGATGTCGGTGCGAAGAGCGAGATCTATGCCTTGATGAGCGAGCTGGTGCGGGAGGGGAAATCGATCATCATGATCTCATCGGAGCTTCCGGAGATCCTGCGCATGAGCGACCGAATCGTCGTCATGTGCGAAGGAAGAATCACCGGTGAGCTGTCGATCGAAGAGGCAAGCCAGGAGGCGATCATGGAGTATGCGACCATGGGCCGCCAGGAAGTCCTTACGGAGAGTTGAAGCCTATGGCGGATGCGAGTCTCGAAATCAGTCGAATGCAGCGGTTCCGGGAGCGGGGCTTAAAGTGGGTTCTCGCCCCCGGCGCTCTGGTGATCCTCTACCTGTTCTTCGGGGCGTTCGGACGGAACTACTTCTCATACCCGACCCTGGTGAACATCATCGACGCAGCCTACTATATCGGGTTCATCTCCATGGGCGTCACTTTCGTCATCATAAGCGGAGGAATCGACCTTTCCGTCGGGACGGTCATGATGGCGGCGACCATCATCGGAGGAACTGCGCTCAAGCACGGCTTCCCGATGGTGCCCTCTCTCATCCTGATCGTTCTCGTGGGTCTCGCCTTCGGCTTCTTCAACGGAGTAATGGTCTCCCGGCTGAAGATGCCGCCCTTCATCGTGACCCTCGGGACCATGATGATCTCGATGGGCGTCGGCTCGATCGTCTCGAACGTGTCGAGCGCAACCTTCCCCATCCGCGGGCAGGCGGGCGGATGGTTCAAAGACATCTTCCTCTACCTCGATCCCAAGGGAGGAGCAGTACCCACCGGAGCCTTCCTGCTCGCTGCGATTGCCGTGCTCTGCCACCTGATGCTGTCGAACACCAAGCTGGGCCGCTACACCTACGCAATCGGCAGCAACATCGAGGCCGCCCGTCTTTCGGGGGTCGACGTGAAGAAGTGGCAGATGCTCGTGTACGTCATTGCCGGCGGCACGGCAGGCATCGGAGGCATCTCCTACGCCGCAATCTACACCACGGTTCTTCCCGCCCAGGGGCAGGGCTTTGAGCTGTACGCAATTGCCGCGGCGGTCATCGGAGGCACGTCGCTTGCAGGTGGAATCGGCACGATCTGGGGAACCGTCATCGGCGTGTTCATCATGTCCGTGCTTGCCACCGGCCTTCCTGCCTTGAACCTCGAAGCGCATTGGCAGACGTTCTTCACCGGCGTCATCGTCATCGGGGCCGTGCTTCTGGACATGTACCGCAACAGCAAGGCGGCGGAGGTGAGGATTGAGACGCCTGCCGATCTCTACCGGATTTCGATGCTCGAGAAAATCGCAGCCCTCAAGAGGGAGCTTTCCTCGCCCCGGGCCGGCGGCGAGTCTCGCGAAGCCTCGGCGGTAAAAAAGGAGATCGCCGCGGCGCGGGCCGAGATGAGGTCGACCTTCGCGAAGATGAGAGCCGAAGAAAAGGCGAGTCAGGCCCGGATTCGGGCTGAAGAGAGGGCGGCGGACCGCGAGTTTCAGGAGATGCTCAGACACAAGGAGCTGTCGACGGACGGGCAACCGGAGAAGCGGGCATAGTCCGCTTCTCTCAAGACCTAGAGTTGGCTGCCCCGAACGTCCATTCGGGGCAAGTGAGAATGCAAGAGGAGGTATCTATGACTACTTTTCGACGAACGGGAACGCTGCTCGCAACAGCCGCTTTCCTCGTCGCCCTAGCGGTTCCGGCATTTGCCGGCGGCTCGAAAGAGAGCACGCAGGGATCGGCGCAGGCGGGCGGGAAGATGTACATTCCTGTCATTTCCAAGGGATTCCAGCACCAGTTCTGGCAGACCGTGAAGAAGGGCGCCGAGGCTTCGGCCGCGAAGTACGGCGTTGACATCACCTTCGAAGGGCCGCCCACCGAAGCGGACATCCAGCCGCAGGTGCAGATGCTCGTGAACGACATGGCCAAGAATCCGGCGGCCATCTGTCTCGCCGCGCTTGACACGAACTCGGTCATGGATCAGCTGAACCAGGCCATCCAGAGAAAGATTCCGATCATCGGCTTCGACTCCGGAGTTCCCAATGCCCCGAAGGGCGCGATCTATGCGACCGCGGCCACCAACAGCTATGCGGCGGCGGGATTGGCGGCGGGTCACATGTTCACGATCATCAAGGACAAGATTGCGGCGGCAACACCGGCAAACCCGATCACGATCGTCGACTTCAATCAGGACGCGACAAGCCAGTCGGTGACGGACCGCGGGAAGGGCTTCCGCGACGAGATGATCAAGCTCATCACTACGCAGACGAATCGCACGAAGGACGACATCAGGGTGCAGGGCAACCCAGCCTACATTGCCCCGGACAGCCCGACCAGTGGAAAGGCCATCATCATCGACGTGCAGGTCCCGGCGTCGCCGAAAGACACCGACGCCACGAACACCGCTGCCGCGATCCTGAACCGCGTCCAGTCGGACAAGATCCTCGGCATCTTCTGCTCCAATGAAGGGACCGCGCGAGCGGTTCTTGCCGCAAGCAACGACGGAACCGCGTTGCCCACTCAGTATCCGGGGCTCGTGGTCGTCGGGTTTGATGCGGGCAAGGCCCAGAAGGCTGCCGTGCGGAACAAGTACTTCCTCGGTGCGATCACCCAGGATCCCTACAACATCGGCTACAAGGCCGTCGAGCTCGCCGTCATGGCGGTGAAGGGACAGCCGGTCGCCAACGTGGATACCGGCGCCAAGTTCTATGACTCGACCAACATGGACGAGCCGGACATCGCACAGCTGCTCTACGATTGAGCGAAGGCCGTCGAGCTCCGTAGCGACCGGCCCCGCGGATGCGGGGCGAGGCCCGCCGTTTGGCGGGCCTTTTCTATTTGGCCGCACGGGTTCCCGGGGCGCATGGTATAATAGGCGCGATCAACCAACCCAAGCTGTGACGAGGACGAGATGCACTCCCCCGATCTAGTGCTGAGGCTTGCGATTCTCCTCAACCTTTATTTTCTGTTCCTGACCTACTCCAACATTCGCTATCTTCGCCGATACTCCCGCCCCTCGCCGGCCGAGGCGCCGAGCGATGAGCTTCCCAAGGTCTCCGTTATCCTCCCGGTGCGCAACGAAGAACGCCGGCTGCGGGAGTGCCTCGATTCCCTCCTCACTCAGAGCTATCCCCTCTTCGAGATCGTGGCGATCGACGACAACTCTATCGACTCAACCCCCGAGATCCTCGCCGAGTACGCACAGCGCGACCGCCGGGTCGTAGTCGTGAAGGGTGAGCCGCTTCCCGCCGGCTGGAGCGGAAAGAGCTTCGCCTGCCACCAGGGGATCCGATTCGCGAGCGGCGAGTATCTCCTCTTCACGGATGCCGACACCCGTCACGGCCCCGAGAGCCTCGATTGGGCCGTGCGCACCATTCGCAAGACGGGCGCCGACTTCCTCTCCGCCTACGTCCGGCAGCGGCTCGGAAGCGTCGGGGAGCTCCTCTTCGTCCCGACGATCTACGTGATGACCGCTCTCCTGCTCCCGCTCGGCCTCATCCCGCGCCGGAACTCGAGCCTCTTCAGCTTCGCGATCGGGCAGTTCATGCTGTGCCGCTCGGATGCGCTTCGCGCCATCGGCGACTACGAGCGCTTCAGGGGCTCGGTGGTCGACGATATCGCGATGGCGCGAGAGCTGAAGGGCGCCGGGTTTAGGACCATCTTCCTTGACGCTCAGGGCTACGTCTCCTGTCGGATGTACTCGGGGCTGCGGACCGCCATGCGCGGCGTGGGGAAGAGCCTCTTCGGAGCCATCAACTCGAGCCTCATCCTCCTGGGGGCCCTGATGTGCCTGATTCTCATCGCGATCGAGTACCCCTTCTATTCGACGATGACCGGGGTTCTCGCAGGCTCTCCCCTCATCGCCCTGCACGACGTTCCGGTCCTCCTCTTCCTTCTCGTGTGGTTCCTCAAGCTCCACGACCGAAAGGTCCCGGCCCTCGCCGTCGTGCTCTATCCCTTCACCTTCTTCCTTCTCATGCTCGTCGCCCTCTATTCCGCGGCCATGACCGGACTGGGGATCGGCATCGAGTGGAAGGGAAGGCTCGTGACCGCGGGCTCGGGGGCGCTCTCCGATGGGCATGCGCAGCTCCGCGAGGCTTCGGTCAGCTCCCCGCCCCTTGGACTCACGGCCGAGGAGCCGCGGATCGTCGATTTTCGCCCGCTCTATCGGCTGGTCGCCGACGCGGTCTTCCTCGTGACGCTCCTCTTGGTCTTCGTCGCCACGAAGCTCCTCTTCGACGTTACGGTGGAGGGCAGGGAGCGCCTGAAGGGCGTGAGCGGCCGCCCTGCCTTCCTGGTGTCGAACCACCTCCTCTACCTCGATGGGGCGATGGTCGCCTGTGCGATCTTCCCTCGGCGAACCTTCTTCTCCGCGCTCGAGCGCACCTTCTCGATGCCCTTCGTAGGCCGCTACATTCGGCTGCTCGGGGCCTTTCCGCTTCCGGAGCACGATCCGCTGCGCGGAATCGCACAACCCCTCGAGAGAATGTTGGCGATGGGATGGTTCGTCCACTTCTTCCCGGAAGGGGAGCTCCACCTCCGCAGTGAGGAGATTCACGAGTTCAAGCTCGGCGTCTTCCTGCTCGCGACGATGCACGACGCGGCGATCGTCCCGCTGACCTTTGTGCTCCTGCCGCGCCCGCTGCTCGGGCGGCTGATTCCCCGCGCGATCAAGGTGAAGATCGTCGTCCAGGATCCGATCGAGCCTCGGGACTTCCTCGCCCGCCACGAGCGGCGCTCGGCGGCCATCCGCGCCATGGCGGAAGAGACGAGATCCTCCATGCTTCGCGTCATCGCGTCGCAGCGGGCAGGCCTCGCATAGGCCTGCGTTCCGTCCGTCGGCTCCGACGACCCTTGCGGCGGCCGGACCGGCCGGGCGCGCGCACGAAGCGGCAGGCGCCCCTCACCCGTTCGGGAGCATCATCACCTTCATGACCTCCGCCCCGGCTTGGATAGCCTCGATGCCCTCGGCGAAGCGCTCAAGCGGCAGCCGGTGGGTCACGAGATCGGCGACCTCAAGGCGCCCGGAGGCGATGAGCGAGACTGCCTGGTAGGAGTTGCGCAGCGAGGTGTAGGAGGACAGGAGCGTGAGGCCCTTGCGAAAGAAGGCAAAGGGCTCGAGGCGAATGCTCTTTCCGGCGGGCGGGACCCCAAAGAGGAGAACCGTGCCGCCGGGGCGCGCGAAGCTCGGCGCGAGCTCCTCGAGGGCCGGAGCCCCGGTCGCGTCGGCGACCACGTCGTAGAAATCGGGCCTCAGCTCCTCGCTCGCGGCGACGCAGCGGGCGGCTCCGCTCGCCCGGGCAATGGCGAGGCGATGAGCATTTCGCTCGACCACCGTGACGTCGCTGACCCCCTGGAGGAGCAGGAGGCGGAGCATCATGATGCCGATCGGGCCCGCTCCGAAGAGCGCGACGCGATCGCCAATGCGGACGCGGGCGCGCTCGACCCCGTGGATCACGCAGGAAAGGGGCTCCATGAAGGCCCCCTCCTCGAAAGGGAGCTTCCCGATCGAGAAGAGGGCGTTCTCGGGACTGGCCACGAGCTCGGCCATGCCGCCGGGAAGGGTCACGCCGATCGCCTTCCAATTCTCGCAGAAGTTCTGCCGGTTGTGCAGGCAGGCCTCGCAGTTGTTGCAGGGGATGTTCGGCTCGACGGCGACCCGATCCCCGACTGCGAAGCGCTCGACGCCGGGACCAACCGCCTCGATTACCCCGGCAAGCTCGTGGCCGGGGGTGATGGGGAAGCCTCCCAGGTACTCTCCCTGGAAGATGTGGAGGTCGGTCCCGCACACCCCGCAGGCCATGACCCGGATGATGACCCAGCCGGGGGCCGGCTTCGCTTCGGCGATCACCTTCACCCCCGAGGCGCCGGGCCTTTCGATGACAAGCGCCTTCATATCGACTCCTTGGCCATTCTATCCGCAGGCATGCCCCTCCCGAAGCGAGGGCGCGGCAGGGCACGCCCCTATCCCTTCACAGCTCCCAATGTGAGCCCCCGGACCAGCGACTTGTGGGCGATCCATCCGAGGATCAGCGGCGGCAGGACCGTCACGGTCGAAATGGCGCTCAGCTTCGCCCAGAAGAGCCCCTCCTGGGTCATGTAGGAGGCCATGTAGACCGGAATCGTCGCGGCGTGGACGTAGGTCAAGTTGATCGCGAAGAAAAACTCGTTCCACACGAAGATGAACACGAGGAGCGCGGTCGCGGTGAGCCCCACCTGGGTCAGGGGGATGATAATTCGAAAAAAGGAGCGCAGCTTCGAGCAGCCGTCGATCTGCGCAGCCTCGAGGACCTCGCGCGGAACGTCCTTCAGGAAGGAGCGAACCATCCAGATCACGATGGGGATGTTCACCCCCGTGTACATCAGGATCAGGAAGAACCTTGTGTCGAGCAGGTGGGCGAAGCGCGCGATCAGGTAGATGGGAATGACGACGCTCACCGGCGGCAGAAGGGTCGTGGAGAGGAACCAGAAGAAGAGATTGTCCGGCTTCTTGAGCTTGCCGAAGACGATCGCGTAGGAGGCCGGAACGCCGAAGACGACGCAGGCGATCGTGGTGATGATCGACACCAGCGCCGAGTTCGCGAGGTAGTGCAGCATCTGTGGCGTGAGGACCCGCTCATACTCGATCAGGGTCGGGCTGAAGAAGAGGCGAGGCGGAATGACCTGCGTCTCCGCCTTGAAGCTCGTCAGAATCATGTAGAGGATCGGAAAGAAGTACAGAAGGCAAAGGACATAGATCACGATGACCAGAAGGAGGTGGCGGGTTCGCTTCCCTTTCATGATCACACCTCCCATTCCCTGAATCGGCGCCGGAAGAATCGGAAGAGGGCCATGATGGCGATGAGGGTGAGCACGGCGGTGACGACCGCGATCGCAGCCGCGCGTCCGACGTCCCATCCGTAGAAGGCCACCCGATAGACGTAGTAGGCGAGGTTTGAGGAGCTTACCCCGGGCCCTCCCGATGTCGTTACATAGATCAGCCCGAAGACCTTGAGAATGAAGATGGTTCCGAGCATGATCGCGACCTCGATGTGGTTGTAGATGGCCGGGATCTTGATCGAGAACAGGGTCCGAAACCAGCCGGCTCCGTCGACCCTGGCGCTGTCGAGGATCTCCTCGGAGATCCCCTGCAGCCCCGCAAGCAGGACGAGTATGAAGAAGGGGGTCCACTGCCAGACCGTGAGCACGATGACGGTCATCAGGGAGTAGACGCCGAAGAAATCGACCGGCTTGGTGTGGAGGAGCGATGCGAACAACCCGTTGAAGCCGAAGGAGGGATGGAGAATGAGGGTCTTCCAGATGATGCCGGCAACCGCGTCCATGATGAAGAAGGGCGAGATCACGAGGGTGCGGATCACATTGACCCCAAAGAAATCGCGGTTGAGGAGCAGCGCGAACATCAGTCCGAGCACGGTGCACGCGGCAAGCGAGACCAGGGTCAGCTCGATCGTCTGCAGTACGACCGCGTAGAAGTCCGGGTCGGTGAAGATGAGAAAGTAGTTTCCGATCCCGGTGAAGCTGATGCCGAGGTCAGGGCGCACGACGATCCAGCGCACGAAGGAAAGGCCGAGGGTCACGAGGAGCGGAACCTGGGTGACGACCGCGACCACGAGGATGGCCGGGAGCGTCAGGAATCGGGACCGTCTGTTCTCACGCGATTGGTCTTGCATCGGTTTCACCGCCTTGTTTCCGGCACTCGGATGAGGAGAGAGGGGAAGGAGGCTTCCCCTCTCTGATGAGAGCCGGACCGACTGCTATTGCTTCAGGTACCCGCCCTGCTGTGCCACCTGCAGCGCGTCCTGCTGGCAGGAGGCGAGGGCGTCGTCGAGCGACTTCTGCCCGGTGAGATAGGCGGCAAGCTCCTGCGAGACCTTGGTGCCCAACCCTTGGAACTCGGGAATCGCCACGTACTGCACCCCCTTGTAGGGGACCGGATCGACGGTCGGTTGGTCGTAGGGAGCGTTCTCGATGGAGTCGAGGGTGATGGGGGCGAAGGGCGCGGCGGCCAGGTAGTTCGGATTCTTGTAGGTCGAGATGCGGGTTCCCGGCGGTATCTGTCCCCAGCCGACCTCCTTGCCGATGAGGGCGATGTAGTCCTTGCTCGGCGCCCAGGTGAGGAACTTCATGGCGTTGTCCTTCTCCTTCGAGGCGCTTTCGATGGCGAGGGCCCACGACCAGAGCCATCCGGAGTACTTGGTCTTGACGGTGGGTGCGAAGGCGTAGCCGATCTCTCCGGCGACCTTGGAGTCCTTGGCGTTGAGGGCCCCTGCCGCGACGGTCGCGTCGTACCACATGGCGGCCTTGCCGCTGGTCATCAGGGCGAGCCCCTCGGTGAATCCGACGGTGGAGGGTCCCGGCTCACCGGCCTCGGTGATGATCTTCTTGTAGAACTCCCAGGCCTGCCGCATTTGCGGGGTGTTGAACTGAGGCTCCCACTTCATGTTGTACCAGCGAGCGCCGAAGGTGTTGATGATGGTGTCGAAGACCGCCATGTTCTCGCCCCAACCGGGAAGTCCGCGCAGCACGATGCCATAGAAGTCGTGCGAGGGATCGTTCACCTTCTTGGCGATGTCAAAGACCTGTTGCCAGGTCGGGTGCTCCGGAACCGTGATCCCCGCCTTCGCCATGATGTCCTTGCGGTAGAAGAGCATGCTGCTCTCGCCGTAGAAGGGGAGGGCGTAGAGCTGCCCGTCATAGGAGAGGGCGCTCTTGATGGGCGGCATGAGGTCCGCCACGTCGTAGGCGTCGCGGTCGGCCTGCGACATCCGCGCGAACAGCGGATCGAGCGGATCGATCCACTTGTTCTTGCCCCAGAAGGGGGTGTCGTAGGTGCCTATCGTGACGATATCGAACTTGCCCGCGCCGAGGGCGACGTCCTCGGTGACCTTCTGGCGCAGCTCGTTTTCGGGCATGGTCACGTAGTTCACCGGAATCCCCGTCTTGTCGGTGAAGGCCTGGGTGTGGTGCTCCATGATGATCATGTCGGGGTTGTTGACGGTTGCCACCACGAGCGGCTGCGCCTTGGAGGCGCCCTCCTTCGTTCCGCCCGCGAAGAGGAACCCCGCCACGGCGAGGAAGAGAAGAACGAGAAATGCAGTCTTTCTCATGACATACGCTCCTTGTTTTCAGAGATTGACCAAAATCGTAAGGTGGCTTCCCCGATCCCGCTACTTACGCGGGTACTGTTTTTGAGATCATTTCGGCTAGTACCGCAGTACCGGAATCGGAGGCGGGAGGCGTACATGCGACGGCCGCGGGCCTCGCGCGGAGCGTCGGCAGGGCGACCTGCCTCTCCGTCGGGGCGCGCCTGCCCGCCCCGCACCGGTGCGCTCCCGACCTCAACGAGGGTGCGCTCCCGGCTCCTACCTACCCTCGTTTCGCTCCTTGGTCTGCTTCAACCTCGAGGCGAGCTGGAGGGCCTGGATACGGTCGTGAACCCCCAGCTTGGAGTAGATGATGCTAACGTGGTTCTTCACGGTCTGCTCGGCGATGAAGAGCCGCGCGGCGATCCTTCGGTTGTCCCAGCCTTCGGCGAGGAGCACGAGCACCTCACGCTCGCGCTTGGTGAGCCCCTTGAACCATTCGGGCTCGTACTCCGAGGGATCCCTGCGGTGGGTCGGCGCCCCTTTCAGCTCGGAGATCTCCTCGACCAGGCGGCGGGCGACCGAGGAGGCGATGAGGACTGAGCCGGACTGAACCGCACGGATGGCGTTGATCAGCTCCTCCGGGGGGATGTCCTTCAGGAGATAGCCGGCCGCCCCCCATTTGATCGCCTCATGGACGTACTCGTCGTCGTCGAAGGTGGTGAGCATGATGATCTGAACCGCAGGCAGCTCGGCGCGGATGACCCGCGTCGCCTCGACGCCGTTCATCACCGGCATCCGGGCGTCCATGAGGACCACCTCCGCTCGCTCGCGCCGGACCCGTTCGATCGCCTCCCGGCCGTTGTAGGCGACGCCGACGACGCGGATGTCGTCCGCGCGGGTCTCGAGCACGGCGCGCAGGCTCTCCACGAAGAGGACCTGATCGTCCGCGAGAATCACGCGTATCGATTCCATCTCATCTCGCCTATAGGGTCCTCTTCCCGTTGCCGGGCGCCACCGGAATCGTCGCGAGGAGCTGGAAGCCGTCGGCGACGCTCTGCGCGCGCAGGGTTCCGGAGAGCGTCGCAATTCGCTCGCTCATGCCGGCGAGGCCGATCCCCTCGCTATAGTCCGCCGCCCCGATCCCGTTGTCGCGAATCACCACGTTGAGGGTGTCGTCGTTCTGCCAGAAGTTGATCGTGATGAGGGTCGCCTTCCCGTGACGAAAGGCGTTGGTCATCCCCTCCTGGACCATGCGGTAGAGCACCAGATCGATCACCTCTCCGTAGGAATAGGGGATGTTCCCGAAGCTGGCTTCCACCGCGACGCCGGTCGCATTCATGAAGGCCTCGATGAGGCGGTGCAGGAGCCGGATCCCGCCCTCGCGGCTCACCTCCACCGAGCGCAGGGAGCGCAGGGAGCGCCGCGCCTCGGAAAGGCCCGAGAGGGCCTGCACCTTCATCGTTTCCAGCAGCTGCAAAAGGTGCTCGAGGCGCTTCTGCGAGAGGGCATCGAGGGAGGCTTCGATCGTCATCTTGATGTTGGTGAGGGTGTAGCCGACCGTGTCGTGAATCTCGCGGGAGATGCGCCGCCGCTCGTCCTCGGTGGAGCGCTCACTCACCGTGGTAGCGTACTGCTGGAAGCCGACGTTGGCGTTGGTGAGCCGCAGGATCGACTCGTTCAGCGCATCGCTGCGCCGCCGCTCGGAGAGGAGGGCGTCCGACAGACGGCGCAGGCAGAGGCCCACGATCGAGAGAGTCGCGAGATAGGTGCAGTAGGCGAGAGCCTGCGTCGGGGTGGGAGCCTCGGTCACGGTGTTCCAGACGGGAAGCGAAACTTGGCTCACGGCCGCGAGCGCCGTGATGCTCGCCACCACCCAGAGGCTCCGCCGGGGGGCGAGGTAGGTTGTGGCCTCGAGGATCAGCCCTGCGATGAGGGTCATCTCGATCCCGACCAGCTTGCCCTCGGGGATGGAGGCGACCAGGATGACGAGCAGCCTTCCGTACAGGAGAATGATGCGCAGGTAGTCCCTCGCGGTGAAAAAGAGCGCGATCGAGAGGGTCAACGAGATTCCGAGCAGGACTGCGAACTCCGCGAGCCAGTGCGCCGGCACCGGAAGGCTCGGGAACTGCAGCGCAAACTCGACCGCGGTCGCCGCCTGGCCGAGGAGGGAGAGACCCAGGACCGTGAGAATCAGCGGGCGCCTTTCCATGGGCTACCAGCAGCAATAGCCTCCGTCGATGATCATGTCGTGGCCGGTCATGAAGTCCGAGGCGCTCGACGCCAGGTAGACCACCGCCCCCTGGAGGTCCGACACCTCGGCCATGCGTCCCATGGGGGTGAGGGCCAGCCACTTCGGCAGCATGCTCTTGCCTACCGGGGTGGCGAGGAGGTCGTCGACCAGCTTCGTGCGGGTGTAGCCGGGACTGATGCTGTTGACCCGAACCCCCTTTGCGGCCCACTCGGCGGCCAGGCTGCGGGTGAGGTGGATCACCCCCGCCTTCGAGGTGTTGTAGGCGGACTGATTCTGCGGGGTGTTCACGACGTGACCGGACATCGAGGCGGTGTTCACGATCTTGCCGTAGCCCGCCTTGAGCATGATGCGCCCCTCGGCCCGGCAGCAGTAGTAGACCGCGTCGAGGTTGAGTGAGAGCACCGCCCGCCATTCTTCGGCAGTCTGGGCCTCGGAGTCCACCCACTTGCCGATTCCGGCGTTGTTCACCCCAATGGTGAGGGTGCCCCAGTGCCCGATGATCGTCGTGACCATCTTGTTCACCTCGGCTTCCTTGGTCACGTCGGCCTGAACGGCCATCGCGTCGGCCCCCTTTTTTTCTATCTCCTCGGCGACTGCCTCCGCCGCCGCGAGATTGAGATCCACCACCGCAACCTTGGCCCCGGCCTCGGCAAGGGCGTGGGCATAGCCTCGCCCGATGCCCTGCCCGCCCCCGGTGACGAGAGCCACCCGCCCCTCCAGCCGAAAGCGCTCGATGATCGGTGTTCCCACGAGAATCGGATCGCTCATTTCCTTTCCTCCGTAGTCAAGCGATTCCCTATCGTAAGGGCCCCGACAGAGCGCCGTCAAGCTGAAGTCGCTTTCGTGCGTAGAAACTTCCGGCGAACGGCTATTTTGATTGACGAGCCCTGCCTGGGAAGATAGATTCATTCGCGATGGGTAGCCATTCGACCGAAAACCTTTTCGCGCGGCGGATGCCCGACCTTGCGCCCTCGGGGAGGCGCTCAGCGCGGCGCAAACGCCCGCATCTGAGCCTCGGCGTCTGCCTTGCGGCGGGAGCCCTGCTGCTCCTCCTTGCCTCCTGCTCCGAAAGCCAGCGTCTGGTCGTCGCCGCCGACGGCTCGGGAAGCGCCGAGGTGGAGGTGAGGCTCTCGCCCATGCTCGTCTCCTACCTGCACGATCTCATGGCAAGCATGGAAAGCGAAGGGACACGCGGCGGATCGACGACCGCAGCGCCGCCTATCTTCGACCTGCCGCGCGTCCGCTCGGCCTTCGAGCGACTTCCCGGGGTGAGCGGCGTCGAGGCCCATTCGCCGAGCGACGGCTCTTTGAGCCTTCGCTTCGCCTTTCGCTCCTTGAGCGAGCTCCTCCAAGGGCCGCAGGCGGGAGGCGGGCGGAATCCGATGGCGCTCACCACGGTGGATGGCGCCACAACGATCCGCTTCCATCTGGACCGCGAGAACCTGATCGCCCTCACCTCCCTGCCGCCCCTGCGGGACAACCCGCTTCTCCTCGCCCTGATTCCGAAGGAGGGCAGCCAGGTCACCGAGGCGCAGGAGCTTGATCTGCTTGAGTATGCCTTCGGCGACTACGCCCCCGCGGATTCCTCCGTGGCCGCGGTGGTCAGGGCCTCGGCAATCCGCGTCTCCCTCACCGTCGAGGGGCGGATCCTTGCCCAGCAGGGTGGGACGCAAGAAGGGAACACCGTCGTCTTCACGGCGCCGCTGCTGCGCATCCTCGCCCTCGAGCGCCCGCTCGACTACTCCGTGACCTTCCGCTAGCCGCGAGCTTTACACGCGCACTCAAAGTGGATAGACTCTGTCGTCGAGCGGCCGAGGGCACAGAGCCTTTCCGTCCGGCAAGCCGCAGATCGCGAGGCGTCCGTAGGGGCGCCTATTCCACGAAGATCGAAGGAGGACCCTTTGGATCCGTCAGGCTCTCATAGTTGCCCGACGCTCCCCGGCGCATCGATGGACGCGCCAAGCGGCAAAGCGGTACTCCCGGTCCGGCGCTGGTCCCGCCCGCCTGAAGGTTGTTGAAGTATGAGAGATGAGCACGAAGTTCGGAGCCTCTCGCATGCGCTGCCCACTGTTGGCTCGAGGCGCGCGCCGATTTTCGTGCTCACCGTGAGTCTTTCGATGACCTCCTCGGAGGGCGCCACCCCCCAGTAATCCGTCTGGAACCTCCGGCCCGAGAGATCGCGCAAAACGGACAACGCCCGGTTGTCTGGAATCTCTCTCGGCGGAGGCGCCATCGTGAACATCTTTTCCAAGCTCTACTACGGCTCCCGTCGCGCAGGCAAGGCCCTGAGGCTCTTCCTCGTGCTCGCAGGTCCGGGCATCATCGTGATGGTCGCGGACAACGACGCGGGAGGAATCACCACCTACGCGGCCACCGGCGCCCAGTACGGCTACCACCTCATCTGGTTCCTCGTTATCCTGCTTCCGGTCGCCTATTTCGTGCAGGAGATGACCGTGCGCCTCGGCGCAGTGACCAAGCACGGCCATGCTGAGGCGATCTTCAGCGCCTTCGGACCCTTCTGGGGATGGTTCTCGCTCTTCGATCTGCTCATCACCGACTGGCTCACCCTCGTCACCGAGTTCGTCGGCATGACCTCCGCCCTCGCCATCTTCGGGGTCCCGCCGCTTTTGACCTGTGTGGGCGTGATCCTGCTCATGACCTTCATGGTTCTTCAGGGGCGCTACTGGACCTGGGAGAAGCTCGCGCTGTTCTTCTGCGCCCTCAACCTGATCTACATCCCCCTTGCCTTCCTGGTGAAGCCCGACTTTCACGTCGTCGCGGCGAACGGGCTCATCCCGAACCTCCCCGGCGGCTTCTCCAACGGCCTCTTTTTCTTCCTCATGGCCAACATCGGGACCACTATTGCCCCCTGGATGATCTTCTTCCAGCAGAGCTCCGTCGTCGACAAGGGCCTGCAGGAGAAGGACATCCGCTGGGGAAAGCTCGACACCCTGGTCGGCTCGGTGGCGACCGTGCTCGTAGCGATCTTCATCGTGATCACCACCGGCACGGCGCTGAAAGGGCAGGCGATCGAGTCCGCGGCGCAGGCCTCGGCGAGCCTCATGCACGAAAGCCGCCTCATGGGGACCCTTCTGGCGATCGGTCTCTTCGACGCGGGGCTCCTGGGAGCGATCTGCATCTCGCTTGCCTCCTCGTGGGCCTTCGGCGAGGTCTTCGGGTGGGCGCACTCCCTAAACCGGAAGGTGCGCGAGCGGCCGTGGTTCTATGTGATCTACGTGGCAGCCCTGATTACCGCCGCGGGCGTCGTGCTCATCCCCAAGGCTCCGCTCGTCCTCATCACCCTGTTCGTCCAAGTCGTCGCTGTGACCCTCTTGCCGGCGGCTCTGGTCTTTCTGGTGCTGCTCCTGAACGACAAGAATCTCATGAGTGAGCGCTTTCGAAACACGCGGCTGCAGAACGTGATCGTGACGGTGATCGTCGTGGTGATCATCGTGCTCTCGACTCTCTACGCGGTCAGCGCGATTTTTCCCGGTCTCTTTCCGTCAACCTAGAGCGGAGGTGAAGAATGGCTCGCACAAACGAAAAGACAAGCCTTGGCAAGTTTGCTGAGATCAATCGGCGTTACGCCCATCCGAAAATCCAGATGACCCCGGCGGTCAAGCTCGCGCTTGTGGCGCTTCGAATCTACCTCATCGTGCTGCTCGCGCTGCTCGTCGTGAAGTTCGTCACCCTGGTGTGAGGTGAGAAAAATGGACGTTGCAGCCAATTTCGCAAACGGACGGGGAGCTCGGCAGTTCGGGGCCGGCACCAAGTTCCTCTTGAGCGAGCTCTCCGAGGCGCCGGTCTATCTCCGGGAGCGACGGATCGGGAAGCTGCGCGATTTCGTGACCCAAGAGATCAGCCCCCTCCCGCACGTGACCCACGTCGTCGTGAAGCGCCGCTTCGGCGCCGAGGATCTGGTGATCCCGAGCGATCGGGTGGCGCGTCTCGGTCACGATCGGATCGTCGTGGACGGGGGATCGCTCGCCGACTACGCAGGGCCCAGCCCCAAGGGAGCGCTCTTCCTGCGCGACTACGTCCTCGACAAGAAGGTGATCGACCTGGAGGGGCGCGAGGTCTCGGTGGTATTCGATGTCCGCCTCCTCTGGGTCCAAGCGACCCGCAAGATCTGGGTGAGCGACGTCGAGTTCGGTCGGCGGGCCGCCCTGCGGCGCCTGGGCCTGGAGTGGCTCGCCAACCTCTTCAACATGGAGGACGATTCGGTTTCCTGGTCCTACATCCAACCGCTCCCGGAGAGCATCGGAAGCTTCAAGGGCGACATTCGCCTCAAGGCCCTGAAGGAGCAGATCAACGACATTCCCGCGGTCGACCTCGCCGACATTCTCGAGGAGCTCGATGAATCCCAGCGGACCGCCCTCTTCAGCCAGCTCGGCACCGAGGAGGCTTCCGATACCCTCGAGGAGATCGATCCGAGCGTGCAGCGCCAGCTCATCTCGACCCTCGACGACGCCACCGTGGTCCGGCTTCTCGACCTCATGACCCCTGCCCAGGCGGCGGACGTCCTCGCGATCCTGCCCTTCGACGACAAGCGCGACATCATGGCGCGCTTCGCCGCGCAGCGCCGCGAGCAGGTTCAGGCGATCCTCGACAAGCAGGAGGAGTCGATCCTGCACTACGCCACCGGGCGCTACATCGCCCTGCCGCCGCAGACCAACGCGGGGGAGGTCATCGCCCGCTACGCCGAGATCGCGAAGGGGAAGGACGTCGCCATGTACATCTACGTCACCGACCCCGCGGGGCAGCTCTCGGGGGTCGTCGACATCAAGGAGATCCTCATGAGCGACGCCTCAATTTCCCTCTCGGAGATCATGACCGAGTCGGTGGTGAGCCTCGAGCCGGAGAGCACCCTCCGCGATGCCTATGACCTCTTCACGCGCTACGATTTCCGGGCCCTGCCCGTGCTCGACGAGGAGCGGAAGGTGCTCGGGGTCATCGTCTACAAGGACGTCATGGGGCTCAAGCATCGGTTCGTGGCGTGAGGGGGGTAATCCGCGGCCTCCGATCCACCGAAATTCTCTCCATGGATCTGCGCGTGCATTGGCACCGGATTGCGGCGGCGACCCTCTTGGTCGCGCTTGCCGCGGCGGCGGTCCTGGGCGAGGGGAGGCTTGCCGCGGCGCCGCAGGCCCCGCTCGGCGGTCGAGCCGCCGGTGCGGTCGACCGGGCTGCCGGGCCGGCCGCCGAGGCAGGCACCCGAGGTCGGGTGCTCTTTTCGGCCGACGGGCGCTACGCCTTCCCCCTCGCCGGGGACATTACGGACATGGCGTGGACCCACTACCACTGGAACGGAGGCGACGCGGTCGACATCCTCGCGAGGCCTGGGTTGTCGGCGAGCTCCCTCGCCTTCCGGCGCTTCGAGCGCTCGTCGGTCGTGGCGGTAACCGCCGGGGTGGTGAGCCGGGCCGACAACGCGCTCGGCGGGACCGCGTTGGTCCTGCGGGGGGACGATCTGCGCGAGTACTACTACGCCCACTTGAGCGAAACTTGGGTCGTGAAGCCGACGCGGGTGCGCGTCGGTGAGCTCCTCGCCACGATCGGGCGGACCGGGCGCTGGGCGCAGTACCTCGAGCGGCATCTGCACTTCGCCATCGCCTCGCGCTGGCATCGGGGGCTCGCGTGGAAAACCGACGTCAACGCCGCCGAGTGGTTTCGCTCCGAGTTCGACCTCGCCTGGATCGATCAGACCCCGGGTCCCTACCCGGCGGCCTACCCGAGCGGCTCCCCCCTGCCGCCCCCCTACCGCATCGTTCGCAGCTTCGCCGAGATGCGCTCGCGCAATCCGGATCTCGCCTCGATCGAGCTCGCGCCGGAAGGCGGGAGCGTCGGGCTCGCGGTCGCGCTCCCCGCCCACGGCAACAGAGGGACCGGCAGCAGCCGCGCCGCGGCCCAAGACGGAGCCCAAGCCGGAGTCTACAGCACCCTCACCGGGGAGGTCCGCGTCCTTCGAGGGACCGTGGTCGGTCTTCGCGTCCAGGTGACCAACCGCCACACGAGCCAGACCGTCGTTTTCTCGGGGCTGCTGGCGGCGACGGTGCGCACTGGGGACGTGGTGCGGCGCGGCGGTCTCATCGGCGCCACGACCGGGGCAATCGACTACGAGTACTTCGACGACGGGCTTCTCACCGATCCGACCCCGACCCTGAGCGGGCGCCGATAGGGCCGTCGCTGCTGGCGGAAGCCCGCGCAATGGGCGCGCCGACTCCGCCCTTGACCAGGGGGGCTCCCTCGGATTAAGTACTCCTATGGTCACCCCCCTCCTCAAGCGAAAGCGTGCGAAGCGGGTTGGGGAGCCTCCCGGAAGCCTGATCCCCTCCGCCCCGGGCACCGCAGCGCCGGTTTCCCGAACTCTCTTCAGCTACGATGGAAGCGGTTATCGTGAGACACTCCTCACAGGCGACATCGATTTTCGCGCCCTGAAGGAGGGCTCGGGCGTCTCCTGGCTCAACATCGACGGGATTCGGGATTCCCACCTCCTCGAACGGGTGGGCGACGGACTGGCAATCCATCCCCTCGCCCTGGAGGACATCCAGAACCCCGACCTACGTCCGAAGATCGAAGACTACGAGAGCTACCTCTTCCTCTCCTTCAAGATGCTGCGCTGGGACCGCGCGCGCAGCGCGATCGATTCGGAGCAGGTGAGCCTGCTCGTCGGAAAGGGCTGGGTGGTCTCCTTCCAGGAGGAGCGGGAGGGGGATGTCTTCGGAGCGGTTCGCGAGCGGATCCGCACGGGCAAGGGACGCATCCGAAGCGCGGGGGCTGACTACCTCGCCTACTCCCTGCTCGATGCGGTGGTCGACCACTACTTCCTCGTCCTCGAGCAGCTGGAGGAGGCGGTCGACGCGATCGAGGGCCGGTTGGTCGGCGAGCCGGGTGCCGAGCCCGTCGGGGATATCCAGCGCCTCCTCGGCCAGGTCACCCTCGTCCGGCGAGCGGTCTGGCCGCTGCGCGAGATCGTGCTCGAGGTTCTCAAGGAGGAATATCCGCTCGTCGCGGAGGCGACCCATCACTACTTCCGGGACGTCTACGACCACCTCCTCGAGGTCGCCGACACGGTCGATCTCCTGCGCGACATGCTCGCCGGGCTGGTCAATCTCCACATCACCTCGCTTTCGAAGAACATGAACGCGATCATGAAGGTGCTCACCATCATCGCGACGATCTTCATGCCCCTCTCGTTCATCGCGAGCCTCTACGGGATGAACTTCCGCTACATGCCCGAGCTCTCGCTGCCCTGGGGCTATCCGGCGGTGCTCGCGCTCATGTCGGCGATCACCATCGGGATGATCGTCTACTTCAAGCGAAAGAAGTGGATGTAGGATGAGCATCGTCGGCCACCTGATGCCGGAGGCGAGCAACCCCTGCCCCTACCTTGACGGCAGGACCGCCACGATGGAGCACTTCCTGGCCGAATCGCTCACCTCGGAGGATTTTGACGCCCTCCTTGCGGCGGGCTACCGCCATTTCGGCACCTACTTCTATCGCCCGATCTGCCGCCTCTGCCACCAGTGCCTCCCCCTGCGGGTCCCTCTCTCCGGGCGTCGCTTCACCCGCAGCGAGCGGCGTCTCCTCGCGCGGGGCTCGCGTTTCGAGATCACGCTCGAGCGTCCCCGTCCCAGCCGCGAGGCCTATGAGCTGTTCCTCAGGCATAAGGAGCGCTTCGAGGGGGAGCTCTCGGAGAGCTATCGGCAGTTCGTCGGCAGCTTCTTTCACCCCTTTCCGTGGTCCTACCAGCTCTCGATCCGCGAAGGGCGGTGCCTGGTGGCGGTCTCGCACCTCGACATCACCGCGAGATCGATCTCGGCGGTCTACTGCTACTACGACGACAGCTTCCGACGCGAGAGCCTCGGGAGCCTCGCCATCTGCAAGGAGATGGAGATCGGCCAGGAGAGGGGGATTTCGCATCTCTACCTCGGCTACTATGTCGCCGAAAATCGGCACATGAGCTACAAGGCGCGCTTCCGTCCCAGCCAGGTCCTGCTCGAGGAGGGGCGCTGGGCCGATTGGCTTGATTCAGAGGGCGATTTTGGGGATAATAATATTGATAAATTAGAGTTTTTGCCCCGACATCGGCTGCGGGGTGAGGAGCCATGAAGAGCAACACTGCGCGATCGGCTGCGAACGAGGTCGCACGACAGGACAATGCGCCCAGCACGAAGGGCGCGAAGCGCTCATCGGTCTACGACGAGAGCAAGATCAGGACCTTGAGCTCGCTCGAGCACATCCGGCTGCGAACTGGGATGTACATCGGGCGCCTCGGGGACGGCTCGAACCTCAACGACGGAATCTACGTGCTCCTGAAAGAGGTGATCGACAACTCGGTCGACGAGTTCATCATGGGCTTCGGGACCAAGATCGAGATCGAGATCCGAGGCGACCTGGTGAAGGTGCGCGATTATGGGCGCGGGATACCCCTCGGGAAGGTGGTCGAGGCGGTCTCGGTCATCAACACCGGCGCCAAGTACAACGACGATGTCTTTCAGTTCTCGGTGGGCCTGAACGGGGTGGGCACCAAGGCGGTGAACGCCCTCTCCTCGCGCTTCAGGGTGGTAGCCATCCGCGAGGGCAAGTTCTTCGAGGCCCTCTTCGAGCGCGGGGTCTTGAAGAGCCAGAAGCAGGGCTCGGCCGCGGGGCAGAAGAGCGGGACCTACATCGAGTTCGAGCCCGACCGGCAGATCTTCGGCGAGTACGACTTCAACGTGGAGTTCGTCGAGCAGCGCCTGTGGAACTACGCCTACCTCAACAGCGGCCTCACCCTCGCCTTCAACGGCCAGAAGTTCTCCTCGGAGAACGGGCTGCACGACCTGCTCTATGACGAGGTCGGCGACGAGACCACCTATGAGATCGGCCACTACCGCGGCAAGCAGATCGAGTTCGCCTTCACCCACAC
>DAHVAK010000102.1 GCA_027314665.1 Spirochaetales bacterium | reverse complement strand
TTGTGGTCGCTTCGGGGCTCGTGGAGCAAGCCCTCGGCGTGGGGGTCCTGCGATCGGTCACGGACTACCTCCTTGCGGGTGCGGCGGCAAGCCTCACGGGCGGGGCAATCGGGCAGGCGAGCTCCTCGGGCCACCGGCGCGGGCGGCTCGTGGCGAGCCTTCTCTCGCTGCGCGAGAAGACGCGGCGGAACGAGGAGATGCTTCGAAGGAGCGAGCGAAGATACCGCGACCTGTTCGAGAAGTCCGATCTTCCTCTCTGGGAGATCGACGTGACCGAAGCTGCGGCACTCGTGGAGTCAGTCGGGAGGCGGGGAACGCCGGATCTGCGGCGCCACCTCGACGAGCACCCCGAGGTGATGCTCGACGCCGTCAGGTCGATCCGGATTCTGGAGGCCAACGAAGCGGCCCTGGGGCTCGTCGAGGCGCACGCCAAGGAAGAGGTCATCGGACCGCTGGAAAAAACGCTCGATCCCTCCGATTCGAAGCTGCATGCGGTCTTTCGCGACATCCTCGTCGCGATGGCGGAAGGAAGAGGCTCCTACGAGGGCGAGGTGACTGCGAAGACTTTCTCCGGCAAGGCGATCGATCTCCGGCTGCGCTGCCGCATCCCCCCGGAGCGCGAACGTCCCGCCGTGATGCTGCTGAGCGCGGCGGACGTCACCGAGGACAACAGGGTGCGCCGGCGAGCCGTTCATCTCAATCGACTCTCCTCGGTCTTGGCCGAAACGAACCAGGCCACCGTCCGCTTTTCCGATCGGGACCTGCTCTTTCGGGAGGTCTGTCGCATCGCCGTCGAGCGCGGAGGCTTCCGCATGGCGTGGATCGGGTTGGTGGACGATCAGACGGGCTTCGTGCACCCGATCGCTTCGGCGGGCTTTGTAGGCACCTATCTTGATACCCTGAGTGTTTCGACGGCGAACGACACGCCGGAGGGGCTCGGCCCGGTCGGAAGGGCGATTCGCGAGAGGAAGGCCGTCACTTCGCCCGATATGTGGCACGAGCCCGACGCCGCTCCCTGGAGCGAGGCGGCCCGCGTCCATGGATATCGCTCGACCGCGAGCGTCCCCCTTCGCTCGAACGCCCGGGTCGAGGGAGTGTTCGCGGTCTACTCGGAGGAGGCGTGGTTCTTTGACGCCGACGAGATCGCGCTCATCGAGGAGATCGGCGAAAGGCTTTCCCCGGCGCTGCAGATCATCGATGCCGAGTCCCAGCGAAGGCGAACCGAAGAGGTGCTCGAGAAGGAGCGCAATCTCCTACGGGCCTTGATCGACGTCGTCCCGCACGCGATCTTCGCGAAGGACATTGAGGGGAGAAAGACGCTCGCAAATCCCGTGGAGGTGGAGCTCTCCGGCTGCACCTCCGAATCGCAGGTGCTCGGAAAGACGGACCAAGAGCTCTTTCCTCCGGAGATCGCCGCCTCCTTCCTCGCCGACGATCAGTTGATCGTCCAGACTCGCAAGCCTCTGATAAACCTGGAGTGGGCCTTCGTCGATCGGCGCGGCAGAAAGCGCTGGTTTCTCTCTTCGAAGCTCCCGCTGCTCGACGGTGAGGGCTCGGTCGTAGGCATCGTCGGCATCAGCGAGGACATCACCGCGCGCAAGGAGTGGGAGGCTAGAACGCGCGAGCAGGCCAAGCTTCTGGACATCTCCTCCGACGCCATCATCGTGCGGGATATCGGCAATCGAATCCGCTACTGGAACCGGAGCGCCGAGACGACCTTCGGCTGGTCCGCCGACGAAGCGATCGGAAAGGACATCGACGAGCTTCTTCACCGGGAGAGTCGGTCCGAGGCGGGCGATGCCTTTCGCAGCGTCATAGAGCACGGCGAATGGACGGGCGACCTCGCCTGCGCGACCAAGAGCGGCAAGGTGGCCGTCTGTATGTCGCGATGGACCCTCGTTCACGACGAAGGCGGGATCCCCCGATCGATTCTTTGCGTTTCCACCGAGGTGACCGAGAAGCGGGCCGTTCAGGCGCAGCTCCTGCGCGCGCAACGCCTCGAGAGTCTCGGAACCCTCGCCGGAGGCATCGCTCACGATCTGAACAACGTGCTCGCCCCGATTCTCATGGGGCTGGAGTCCCTCGCGCCGCAGATCGAGGATGAGGAGGGCAAAGAGGTCCTCGCGACCATCCTGCGCAGCGCGCAGCGGGGGGCGAACGTCGTTCGACAGGTGCTCGGCTTCGCGCGGGGCATCGAGGACGGGGGCGAAGAGATCCTGCTCGGTGGGGTGATAGAGGAGGCCGTAGCCATTGTCCGGGAGACCTTCCCGAAGTCGATCGAGCTCGTGCTGGAGCTGCCGGACAATTTGCGGGCGGTGCGGGCGAACGAGACGCACCTGCACCAGGTGATACTGAATCTCTGTCTCAACGCTCGCGACGCGATGCCGAATGGCGGGAGGCTGACGATCCTCGCCGAGAACGTGGAGCTGGACGAGGCCTACGTTCGAACGCATCTCGGCGCGAAGCCCATCCCCTACGTGATGATCGAGATTGTCGACACCGGGACCGGCATGTCGCCCGAGGTCGTGGACAAGATCTTTGACCCCTTCTTCACGACGAAGGAGCCCGGAAGGGCAACCGGCCTCGGCCTTTCGACGACGCTGTCGATCGTCAAAGGCCTCGGGGGATTCATCAACGTCTACAGCGAGCCCGGACAAGGAAGCAGCTTCCGCGTCTACCTTCCTGCCGTTGTGTGGTCGGAGGCGGCGGATGCGCAGGCAGCGCTCGCGGGTGAGCCGGTCGGACACGGCGAGCTCATCCTGGTCGTCGATGACGAGGAAGCGGTGAGGGATGCCATCAAGCGCGCCCTCGAGCTTCACGGCTTCCGCGCCCTCACCGCCGGGGACGGGGCAACCGCCGTGGCGGTCTATATGGAGCAGCGGGAGGAGACTCGCTGCGTCATCACGGACATGATGCTTCCTCACATGAACGGAGCGGCGATCATTCGCGTTCTGCGCAAGCTTGACCCGCACCTGAAAATCATTGCGATCAGCGGCCTGCTGTCCGACGGCTACGTGGCCGAGGCGCGCGGTCTCGGCGCGCAAGCATTCCTCACCAAGCCGTTCGCCACCGATGTGCTGGTGCGAACCCTCATCGACGTACTTCGTTCCGATCATTGACAGCGGGCGGGGGGTAATCTACCCTGGGCCCGGGGGGAGCCATGCTGCAGGATCTGATCGTCGTGGGAAGCGTCGCCGACAATCCCTTCGTAGAAGACATCACGCACTATCTCAATCAGCACGAAGACTACTCCGACATCATCTCGCTGAAGAGCTTTCTGAACAACGAGTTCTGCCCGCGCTTCATCATCGACGAAAAGGACTGGGACCGAATCGGGAATAAGCTTTCCGGAAAGACGGTTCTCATCGTGAGCACCGGGATCGGCCAGCTGACCCGCGACGAGCTCGCGATGCGGAATTGCCTCATCGCGCGTGCGGCCAAGGACAACGGAGCCTCCTGGGTCATCCTGCTCGAGCCTGACCTCTTCTACAGCGCGCAGGATCGCGGTCCTCGCCCCGAGCACGGCCACACCAAGTTCCCGCGCGATCGGAGCGACTATAAGAAGTTCGACGGGCAGCCCTTCTCGGCGAGACTCTACGCCGAGCTTCTGAAGACCTCAGGGGTCGATGAGGTCATGACCGTCCACAACCACTCGGTCTCGGTGCAGAGCATCTTCATGGACCGCTTCTCGGGGCACTTTCACAACCTGCTGCCGGCGGACGTCTACGCGGACTACATGCGGGACTCGGATATCGTGAACGAGAAGAGCCTCATCCTGTGCGCCCCTGATCGGGGCGCCCTTTCCTTCGCGCAGGAGGTTCGAAAGGAGCTTGGGGGCGATCTGCCCCTCCTCCTCATGAACAAGGAGCGTCACGACGAGCGCGAGGTAACTGTCACCATTTCGCCCGAATCGCCCTGTTCCCTTGCGGAGGTGGAAGGCAAGGACGTGGTCATTCTCGACGACATGGTTCGCACGGGCTCCACCATCGTCGAGTGCTGCAAGCTGATCAAGACTGCGCGCCCGCGCCGGGTCGTATTCTTCGTCACCCACTTCTATTCGAGCCGCGAGGGGCGCGCAAACATGAACGATGCCGTTATCGATGAGATCGTGACCACCAATACCATTCCGGAGATCCTGAACCGCGACGTCCAGGGACGGCTTCGTCACAAGATGGTGGTCCTGCGCATCGCGCGCTGGATGTCGAGCTTCATCCTCAAGCTTCTCGAGCCCGAGGCGGAGCCGATGCGCGGGGCTCTCTACATCGAGGACATGTCGTCGAAGAACCCGCGCTGGCGCGGCAAGATGGGACCGCTCTTTTCCTCATCCGACTAAGCGCGGCTAGAGCTGCAGGCGGGTTCCGAGGGTCGCGCCCAGAAGCCCGTCCGAGAGATTGTACATCCCGGTCAGGTCTACCCTGACGACGAAGAGGTTGACCGAGAATCCCCCGTAGAGGCGGGGAACGAGATTGGTCGACGCGGCGCTGATCGTGAAGGCGTTGTTCGTGAGATTGGTGAAGTACTGATCGATCTGGGCGGCGCCGGGGCCATTCCAGCTCACCGGGGAAGAGAGCCCGCCGCCTGCGCTCGACCAGCCGAGCGAGAGCCCGGCCCCGAGGTAGGGGGTGAGGAGGTAGAAGAGGGTCTTGCTCACCTCGATCGTCGCATCGACGGAGTTGCTGCTCCAGTTGAAGTTGATGTCGGGGTCCGTGAAGACAAGGGAGCTGCCGTCCGGGAGGCTTGCCACCGTGACCGAGCCGGAGCCGGTTGGGATGACCAGCCCGCCCTGGTAGTGGTTGTAGCCGAGGCCCACCGAGACCTGCGGAATCCAGAAGCCCTCGTTCACGAGCTGGTAGCGCGCCTCGACGCCCACGAGGAGATAGCTCACGGACATCCCGTGCGGCAGGAAGGCGCTGAGCTTGGCAGCGCCCGGAATGAAACCCACCTTGAATCCGAGGTCAAAGGGAAGGACAAGTCCCCCGACGCGTAGCTCGGCGAGCGCGGCCGGCAGGGGAAGGCCGAGGTGCTGGTAGCGCTCGAGGTCGCTCGCGAGGCTCGTCGCCCCGAGCTGGCTCGCGAGCGCCGCGATGGAGGTGGTCGGGACCATCGCGATCCCGGCGGAGAGTCCCACCCCGAAGTTCGGAAGCTTCCCGATGTAGGCCGAGGACCAGTTCAGCCCCATCGTCGAGGCGAAGGGAAGGCTCTTCGACACGTCGCCCGCGAATCCCTCGAAATCGCCCTTGACCGTGGAGTAGAGGGAGAGGGGACCGGCCGAGGCCGCCGAGGCGGCAATGAGGCCGACGAAGAGCGCGATCGCTGCTGCGCGTCTCATGGTTGTACTCCTCCTCAAAGAAGACGCCCTCCCGAGGGAGGGCGTGCGCGTAGGGTGTCAGGGATAGTGCCGACTGCCGGCGGCTAGAACTGCAGGCGCGTACCGAGGTTCATCCCGAGCTTGCCCGTCGAGAGGTTGTAGACCCCGTCCACATCCACCTTGAGCACCCAGATGTTGAGCGAGGTGCCCGCGTAGAGGCGGAAGGAGAAGCCGTTCGCGTTCTTGAGGATCGTGAAGCCGTTGTTCGGGTCGACCGAGATCGTCTGGCCGGTGGCCGCGTAGTACTGCTCGATGTAACTGGCCTGCTGGGCGGTCATCGCGCTGCCGTCGATGGTCATCGAGGAGCTGATCCCGCCTCCCGCCTGGGAGATCCCGTAGGTGGCCCCGAAGCCGACGTAGGGCGTGAGAAGGTAGAGGATCGACTTGCTCACCTGGATGGTCGCGTCGATGGCGTTGCTGTTCCACTTGAACATGGCGTCCGGCGCCGAGAAGCCCAGGGTGTGAGGTGTAGTACTGCCAGGAAAGTACACACTGCCGACGGTGTAGCCCGAGCCGATCGGCGAGGAGAAGTAGCCGTCGAAGTGGTTGAAGCCGAGTCCCACCGAGACCGCCGGCTTGAAGGTTCCCTCCTTCACGAGCGGGTAGCGGATGTCGATCCCGTAGAGGTGGAAGTTGAGGTTCATCCCCGCTGGGAGGAAGTTACCGAGGTTGGCCTGGTTTGGAATGAAGCCGACCTTGATGCCGACGTCAAAGGGGAGAAAGATCCCGCCGATGCGCGCCTCGACCACCGCCGCTGGGATGGGAATCCCCACGAGGCCGCCGTAGCCGCCGAGGGCAGAGCTGAGGCTCGCCATCCCGAAGTCGTTCGCAAGGGCGTCGAGCCCGCTCGTCGGCGCCATCATGAAGCCGGTCGCAAGCCCGATCCCGAAGTGGGGGAGCTGTCCGATGTAGGCCGACGACCAGTTGAGCCCGGTGGTCGAGGCCGCCGGGAGGGTGGTGGCAATGTCGTCGGCGAACTGTCCGAAGTCGGTCTGTACCTGGGCAAAGGTTGGGGTTAAGGCAAAAAGGCTCCCGCCACCTAGGGTGAATGCGAGAGCGAGGGCGATTCCTATTCCTTTCGCTTTCATCATTTCCTCCTCCTCTTTTGATGAGCGCTAGATGATTGCGTGTATTTCCACTGTACCACAGTATCTTGAGAAAATCAGTCGCGAGGGCTCTCCCCGTCGAGCCCGAGCCTCGCGCGGAGCCTCTCCTGGATGGTCTCGCCGCGATCGAGGCTCATCGTCTCGAAGGGGGTGGCCCCGCGGACCTGCTCGACGAGGGCGTCGAAGTCGGTGTACTCGCGCGGGATCGAGATGAGGCGGTCCTGCGGCTCGGAGTAGACGAACAGGAAGGGCTTGCCGCGCGCCTGGGTGCAGTAGCCGGCGTGGGTGATCGCCTCCCAGGCGAGGCTCTCCCGCTCGCGGGTGGGCATCACGAAGGAGATCCCCTCCTCGCTCGTCGAGATGCGGCTGCGCAGGGAGCCCCCGGCGAAGCGGGCGAAGTTGTAGGCAAGGAAGAGCGCGAGGGCGAGAAAGATGATCCCGTAGAGAGGCGTGAGGGTCACGAACCCGGCAATGCTCACCCCGAACATCGCGAGGACGACCAGCGCGAGGGCCATGAGCCGCGGATTCGAGGCGAGGCTCATCCTATGCTCCATCGGCGGCGCTCGCCTCCTTTTCGGCGCATCCGCTGCAGAGGTTCGAATCGGAGTAGAGGATGCGGTTGAAGTCCAACGGCTGTCGGCAGCTCTTGCAGCGATAGGCGAAGGGAAAGAGCACCCGCCGGTAGACCGCGAAGAGGGTCGCCACCACCGCGACGTAGGGCAGGAGAAGGAGGTCCGAGACGTTGAAGTGGATCACCCCGTAGGCGTAAATGTAGAAGGCAAAGACGGCGACCGCGACATAGAGCGTCGCCGCACGCTTCTTCAAGACCTCCCGTTTGTACTTGCGCTGCAGGAGATTGACGACCAGCACGCCGATGAAGACCCAATAGAAATACTCGACCACGAAGGCGGAGACGGGATGCCGCACGGGACCTCCTTTGGGGGGCGCAACAACTCTACCGTAGGCTCGCCCCCGCGTCAAGGAAATCGGAATGGGCGCGCCTGCAGGCTTGGGCCCTCCTCGGTTGCAGTTTCGCGAAAAAGGCTCGATAATGGGGAGAATCGGCACAGCGTGACGAGGAGCTCAACATGACACTATGCATCTGCGAATGCTCTCCCGGAATCGATAGCCTCGCGCGGAAGCCCGCGCCGCGCGGATAGGAGCGCGAAGGAGATGGCAGAGACCGAAGTCGAGCGATTTTGGCGGGAGACCGAGGAGCGCCTCGGCGAGCGGGTGCTGCTCTACTCGCTCGGGCAGTACCTCGGCGGCTACGGCGACGTTCGCGCAGGGGCCTGGGGGCTTTTCTACATTTCCGACAGCGCCCTGCATTTCCAGACCTTCCCGAATCAGAACTGGTTCTCGACGATCTTTCGCTCCTTCGCGCGCAGCCGCGCGCGCGAGGAGGCGACGGAGATGGAGTTCACCCTGCCGCAGGCCTCGATCCGCGAGGCACAGCTGCGCGGCGGGCGCTCCCTGTGGAAGCGCATCTTCGCCCCCGAGCCGCCGACCGTGAGCGTCTACTACATCAACGAGGACGGCAACGAGTCCGAGCTGCGATTCCTCATGGACATGAAGGTGAAGGAGTTCGTGAACCTCTTGAAGGCCCGCTCGCCGTGAGGGGCTGCGCAAACGGGCCGACGCCGGGCGGCCAGGCGGAGCCAGTCCCTGGACCTGCGCCTATCCGTGCAGGGCAGCCTGCCGCTTGTACTGGTCCTCGAGGATGATGGCGGTCATCGCCTCGACGACCGGAACGATCCGAGGACAGATGCAGGGGTCGTGGCGCCCCTCGGTCACGATCTCGGCGTCGTTTCCCTCGATGTCGATGGTCTTCTGCGGCACGGCAACCGAAGAGGTCGGCTTCACGACGATGCGGAAGACAATGTCCTGACCGGTCGAGATCCCCCCGAGAATGCCCCCGGCGTGGTTCGACAGAAAGCCGCTTGAGTCGCGCCAGTCGTTGTGCTCGCTGCCGTGCATGTCGGCGGCCGGGAAGCCGCTGCCGAACTCGATCCCCTTTACCGCCCCGAGGGAGAGCATCCCCCGAGCGATCTCGGCATCGAGCTTCTCGAAGACCGGATCGCCGATCCCCGGCTGCATCCCCTTCACCACGCAATCGATGATCCCACCCGCGCTGTCGCCCTTCTCGGCTAGCTCGCGCACCCTCCGGACCATCTCCGCCGCGGCGACCGGATCGGGGGAGCGCATCGGGTTGCGCTCGATCTCCGCGTAGTCGATCGTCGTGCTCTGCACCCCGGCGGCCCGCAGGGTGTAGGCGACGATGCTCACCCCCCGGCGGGCAAGGAGCTTCTTCGCAATGGCGCCTGCCGCAACCCGCGCGGAGGTCTCGCGCCCGGAGGCGCGCCCGCTTCCCCGGTAGTCGCGCAGGCCGTACTTCATGAGGTAGGTGTAGTCGGCGTGCCCCGGGCGAAAGAGACGCTTGATCGCGTCGTAGGCCTCGGGGCGCTGATCTTTGTTGTAGAGGATGCAGAGGATCGGGGTGCCGGTCGTTTTTCCCTCGAAAAGGCCCGAAAGAAGGTGAATCTCGTCGCTCTCCTTTCGCGGGGTGGTCACGTCGGACTGGCCGGGTTTGCGGCGGTCGAGCTCCTTCTGGATGTCGGCCTCCGAGAGCTCGACCCCGGGGGTAACCCCGTCGACGACCACGCCAACCGCCCCGCCGTGAGACTCGCCGAAGGTAGTGATGCGAAAAAGGCTTCCGAAGGTGCTACCGGGCATAGCCTGCCTCCGAGAGCACCCGCACGAGCTCGCTGAACGCCTGCTCTATTTCCATTCCCATAAGATGCACCACCAGGTGCGCGCGCTCGCTAAACAGGGGCGAACGCCGCGCGAAGATTGCGAAGAAGCTCGCGCGGGGATCGGAAGGATCGAGGTAGGAGGGAAGCCCCCGCTCCATCACCCGCGTGTAGAGAAGCTCTACGGATTCCTCGAGGTAGACGAGAACGGCAACCCTCGCGAGGGCATCCATCGCCCGCACGCTCTCCACGGTGCCGCCGCCGAGAGCGGCGACGAGGCCGACCCCGTCGCTTCGGCTGCCTGCGATCATGTCCGCAAGGCGCACGGCGGCGCGCTCCTCCAGCGTGCGAAAGAGCTTCTCGCCGTGCCTCGCCGCGATCTCTCGACAGGACAGGCTGCGCGCGGGGTCGAACTCCCTTTCGGTGAGCTCATCGAGATCGATGAAGGGAATGCCGCGCGTCTGGGCGAGCGCGTGGCCGAGGGTGCTCTTGCCGCAGTGCTTCATCCCCATGAGCACGATCCCCTTCCGCAGGCCCGCGACCTCCGGCGAAGGCGCAAGCCGCCCGTCCACGAGAACATGAGGGAGGGGCAGCGGCCCCTCCTTTTGGGGGGGCTGATGTGCGCGTCCGTTGCTGCTCATCTTGCTTCGGGAACAAGGTAGCCGCGCGCCGGGGCCGTGTCAACTGAAGGCGACCGCCGACGCGGGGCGAGGCTCCTCGCGCAGCGCTTCTGCGCGGGCGGAGGCCCGGCAGGCGCATCGCCTCCGCCGGGCCCCCCAGCGGCCTTAGTCTGCGATGTGCAGGACGATGCGCCCTCCGCCGTGGCCGGTCTGACTCAGCTCCTGGGCCTTTCGCGCATCGGAAAGCGGGAAGAGCTTGCCGACCCTCGGGGCGACCTTCTTTGCCTGGAGGAGCTCGGCGATTCGCGGGAGATGAAGGGTGGCGGCCCTTCCGGTGTACTTGGCGTTGATCCCTAGGCTCTCGCCCTGCTTCGCATCGACCATCCCGGCAACCGACAGGAGATGGCCTCCGCGCTTCACCATCTTCCATGCCGCCTCGAGGGTCTCGCCGCCGACCGTGTCGAAGACCACGTCGAAATCGACGAGCTTGCCGGCAAGTGCGGGGGAACGGTAGTCGAGAGCCTCTTCGGCTCCGATGGAGCGCACGTAGGCGAGATTCTCGGCGGAAGCCGTACCGGTCACCCGCGCGCCGCGATCACGCGCGAACTGGACCCCGAAGAGACCGACCCCTCCGGCGGCGCCGAGCACGAGGACGCGCTGCCCAGATCGAACCTGGGCATCCTCGACGATCGCCTGCCACGCGGTGAGCGCCCCCACCGGTATTGCCGCAGCCTGATCGAAGGAAAGGTGATCCGGCTTGGGAACGACGTCGCCGGCTCCCGCCACCGCGTACTCGGCGTAGGAGCCCGTGATGATCCCAAAGACCGCCTGGCCCGGGCGAAGGCCCTTGACCTCGGCCCCGACCGCCTCGATGATCCCCGCGCCGTCGAGGCCCGAGGTCCAGGGCAGTGGGATCGGGGCGAAAGCCTTCATGTAGCCCGCGCGAAACTTCCAGTCCGCCGGGTTCACTCCGGCCGACTTCATCCGAATGAGCACCTCGGTCGGCTTCGGGGTCGGACGAGCGACCTCTTCGACCACGAGCTTCTCGAGGCCCCCGTACTCGTGAAAACGAACGGCCTTCATTGTGCCGTTTGACATAGACTTTCCTCCCTAAGGCTGGTTGCGCTTGCTGCCGTCGGCTTGCTTGACGGCGAAGCGCTCCTTGGCTACACTTTCTGTATGGCTCCTATACTCTGTATAGCGCTATACGGAAGATAGTAAATGGCGGTGAAAGCGTCAACAAAAAGGGACAGGGGCCTCACGTCTCCGGCCTGCATCCACTCGGCGGTGGTGATTCTCGGCGACAAGTGGACCCCCCTCCTCATCCACGCCCTGGCCGGCGGGCCGCTTCGCTTCTGCCAGCTCCAGCATGCCGTCGGCGGGGTGAACCCGCGAACGCTGTCCTCCCGCCTCGCCTTCCTCGAGGGCGTGGGCATCCTGGCGAAGGCGACCCTCTCCACGATTCCGCCGCACACCCAGTACGCGCTCACACCGAAGGGCAGCGCCCTCCTGCCCATTATCCGGGCGATGGCGCAGTGGGCCGAAACCCAGGGCGGAAGCTGATCGGGGGCCCTCGCCCTACGGCGCCCGCTCGAGGAGGGAAGCGCCCGGGCCGGATGCCGGCGCAAAGGCTCCAGCGGCCCCTGTGGCTCGATCCGGATGGCCGGGCGCTCTCGCCGAAAGGCCGCTGAAGCTGTCGATCCCGATGAAGAGGTAGGGCCTGAGATCAGTTGCAGGGTCGAAGGGAGCTGCGAGGCCGCGATCGATCTTGACTGCTAGCCCCAGACCGATCGGCAGGGGGCCGAAGAGCTCGTGGTCGCCGACGAGACTCACAAGCTCAAAACCCAGATAGAGGCTGCGGTCCACCGTGAACGGCGTGGAGTGGAAGCCGAAGTCGGCTCCCTCTTCGACGTGAAAGGCGCCTCCGACTCCTTGGAGGTTGAGCCCGAAGAGCGGAAGAGGCAGATCGAGGAGCGCGATCGTGAACTGGTAGTCGAGCGAGACGAGCAGGCGCCCGGGGCTCGTCTGAATTACCGGATTGAAGTCCCCGCGCGGGTTCACGATCTGGTAGAAGGGGCCGGCGAGGGTCCAGTAGCTCGACTTCGCCCCGAGCTTGATGACCTGGCGGCGAAGGGGCGAAGGGAGCGAAAGGGAGAAGAGCCCGTTCGCGACGACCCCGGAGCCGATGGTGGCCAGGGAAGGGGGATAGTAGGTCAGAGCGGCAGCGGCCACGACCGCGTTCGGCGCGAAGAGGTCCGCCGGGGCGGTGAGGGGGACGCGCGTGAAGGTCACGCCGCCGAAAAGGCCGAAGTTGTGCTGCCAGGCGAAGCTGGCTCCTGAGGCTCCGCCGGAAAAGGGATCCAAAAAGCCGAACTCCCGTGCGCTCGAGACCGAGAAGGAGTCGGCGAGCCCTCCGGAGAGGGTGAGCCCTTGGGTGAGGTCGAGCACGGATTCGGCGATGAGGGGATAGCTCAACGAGAGCTGCTGATTGGCCTGGGCGCGGATGTCGGCGGGGTCGGCATCCGTGTAGCCCTCCGAGAGGCTGTAGGCGAGGAGGCTGCGTCCGAGGGTCGCGTTCACCCCGAGCTCAACGGCGGGCTGGAGGGGGGCCTGCGCGAAGGGAGGCGACCCCTGCGGTCCGAGCCCCGGGAGGCTCCCCTTGCGCACGGAGAGGGCGAGATCGTAGGAGCTTCTGCCCATGTTGGAGACCCCATAGGCGAGCGCGCCGGCGCCGAGCGCTCCGAACTGAGAGGCGACCGTGCTGTAGTAGAAGGGGATCGGCAGCCAATACATGAAGCGGGGCAGATCGTAGTA
>DAHVAK010000101.1 GCA_027314665.1 Spirochaetales bacterium | reverse complement strand
CACAACCTGGCCCAGGCCAGGAGGTTGTCCGACCGGACGGCCTTCTTCTTCGAAGGCCGGCTGGCTGAAGCGGGTGAGACCGAGCAGGTCTTCGAGCAGCCGGTCTCCGAGGCCACCCGCGAGTACGTGACCGGAAGGTTCGGCTGAGCCTGGCCGCGTACCGCTCCCTGATCTGAACCGAAGGGAACACCCGTCGCTGCACCGCGCCCTTGACCGCGCGCGCCCTTGACCACACCGATCTCACCGCATCCCCTACCGAAAGGAGCACCGTCCACCATGGACGTCACCACCCCGCAGGACCCGGCTGCAGTGCAGCCCATGCCGCCGGCACGACGCCGGTTCGCCCGGCCGATGGCCGCAGCGGCCGCGGCGGTCTCCGCAGGTCTGCTGCTGGCCGCCTGCTCGTCGACCACGTCGTCGTCGACCACCGCCGCCAAGGCGCCGTCGACCACCGCAGCGCCGGCTGCACCGTCGATCATCGCCCCGCCGACGTCGACGGTGGCACTTACCGAGACGGGCTCCACCCTGCTGTACCCGCTGTTCCAGAAGTGGAGCCCCGCCTACACGGGTCTGCACAGCAACATCACCATCCAGACGGCCGGCACCGGGTCGGGTACCGGCATCTCGCAGGCGGCGGCGGGCACCGTCTCCATCGGCGCCTCCGATGCCTACCTGTCGTCGACCAACCTGGCGAAGACGCCGACCCTCCTCAACATCCCGCTGGCCATCTCGGCCCAGCAGATCAACTACAACCTGCCGGGTCTCAACGACCAGCACCTGAAGCTTAGCGGACCGGTCCTTGCCGGGATCTACAACGGAAAGATCACCACCTGGAACGATCCCGCAATCGCGGCGCTCAACCCGGGGGTCAATCTCCCAAGCCAGACCATCATCCCCGTGCACCGCACCGACGGAAGCGGCGACACCTTCATCTTCACCCAGTATCTTTCCGATTCGACTCCCGCGTGGAGCTCAAGCGTCGGCTCGGGGGTAAGCGTGAGCTGGCCCGCGGTTCAGGGCGGGATCGGCGCCGAGGGAAACCCGGGTATGGTGCAGGCCCTCCAGCAGAATCCCTACTCGATCGCCTATGTCGGAGTGAGCTGGCTCGACCAGACCGATAAGGCCGGGCTCGGCGAGGCTCAGGTCGAGAACAAGGCGGGCAACTTCGTGATGCCCACCCCCGAGACCATCCAGGCAGCCGCCCAGCAGGGATTCGGGAGCACCCCTCCCGACGAGCGGATCTCGCTGATCTTCGAGCCGGGCGCGAGCTCCTACCCAATCATCAACTATGAGTACGCCATCGTGCAGAGCAAGCAGCCGAACCCGGCCATGGCTCAGGCGCTGAAGACCTTCCTCAGCTGGGCTCTCGATCCGAACGGTGGCGAGGCTGCGAGCTACCTGGACAAGGTCCACTTCCAGCCGCTTCCCAAATCGATCATCAAGCTCAGCCAGGCCCAGATCGACAAGATCTCGGGTTGATGGACGTGCGTCGCCGACTCATAAAGGACGCGCTTGTTCGGTACACTTGCGGCGGCTTCGCCGCAAGTGCACCGCTATTTCTCGTGGCGGTCCTCGCGGTCATGTTCGTTTTTGCCTGGCCTTCGATCCTCTTCAACGGCTGGCGCTTCCTGTGGTCGATCCCTTGGAACGTGGGCAACCTCTACAGCGGCGCGACCGTCGCCCACAACGGCATCACCGCCCCGAAGGGCGCCGAGTACGGGATGCTCGTCTTCCTGGTGGGGACGCTCCTCACCTCCCTGGTGGCGTTGATCATCGCGATCCCCTTGAGCCTCGGGGCCGCGCTCTTCTTGAACGAGGTCGCTCCGAAGCGGGTGGCTGGGGTTATCGGAGCGCTCGTGGAGCTGCTGTCGGGGGTTCCGAGCGTGGTGTTCGGGCTCTGGGGCTTCGAGGTCGTCGCCCCGCTCGTGCGCTCCGATCTCGGTCCCTTTCTCGTTCGGATCCTGGGCTTCGTTCCCTTTCTCCGCGGTCCGGTCGGGACCGGGGTCGGTCTCCTCTCTTCGGGCATCGTCCTCGCGGCGATGATTATCCCCATCATCACGGCGGTGAGCCGCGACATCTTGCGGAACGTCCCCTGGGAGCTCCGTGAGCAGGGGATAGCGATGGGGATAACCCGCTGGGAGCTCATTCGCTCGATCGTCCTACCCTACGCCAGGGGCGGGATCACGGGGGCGGTGGCGCTCGGGCTCGGGCGGGCCCTGGGGGAGACCATGGCGGTGCTCATGGTGAGCGGCTCCGCCGTGAACTACCTTCCCCACAACATCTACAGCCCCGTCGGGACGATGGCCGCCAACATCGTTGCCCTTCTCGACAGCGCGATGACCGATCCCACGGGCATGGCGACGCATGCCCTCGCCGAGATAGCGCTGGTGCTGTTTCTCGTGACGCTTGCGGTGAACCTGCTCGTTCCCGTCCTCGCGCGCGGAATGGTCCGGCTCTCGAGCATGCTTCCCAACAGCATGGTCTCGAGCCAGCAAAGGGGGAAGTAATGGCCGCAAAGGGACATCGCGTCCGCATCGCGCGGGACCGGATCATCACCGTCCTCATGATCCTCGCGACGGCGCTCTGCCTGGTTCCGCTCGTCGACATCCTCTGGATCGTCATCCTGCGCGGGGGGCACGCGATCAGCCTCAAGACCCTGATCACTCCCACGGTGGGCGTCGCCGGAGGGCTTTCGAATGCCATCGCCGGCACGCTCATCCTGGTCTTCGCCGCCCTCGTGCTGGCGGCTCCGCTTGGGATCTTCGGCGCGCTCTTCGTGAGCGAGCTTGCTCCGCGCCGGCTCGCCTCCTTCATTCGAAACTCGGCCGAAACGCTCACGGGGGTCCCCTCGATCGTGCTCGGCTACTTCGGATACGTCACCATGGTGGTCTGGTTCGGCTGGGGCTTCTCGCTCCTCGCGGCCGCGATCACCCTCATGATGATGATGCTCCCCTACATCCTGCGCTCCGCGGATCTCGCGATGCAGAAGGTCCCCGAGGAGCTGCGCAGAGCCTCCCTCGCCCTCGGCGCAACCCCGACGGCCACGGCCATGCGCATCGTGCTGCGCGCCTCGGTTCCCGGGATCCTCACCGGAATCATCCTTGCGACCGGGATAGCGATGGGAGAGACCGCGCCGCTCATCTACACCGCGGGATTCTCGAACTACATGCCGACCGGCCAGCTCTTCCATTCTCCGGTGGGCTACCTCACCTACGTCGTGTGGACCTTCATCAACGAGCCCTTTGCCTCGGCGCACGCCCTCGCCTACGCCGCGGCGCTCGTGTTGATTCTTCTCGTCCTCTGCTTCAATCTCCTCGGGCGCTTCGTCGTGCGCAAGAGCCTTCGCTAACAGCCTGCTGACGAAGTGATTGACCCGCTGCCAAAACGGCGTTTTCGGTTGAGCCTCTTGCCCCAATTTGGTTGGAGAAAACGCCGTTTCGGCAGGTACCTTTGAGCTTGTCAGCACCCTGCTAATTGAAGCTCGGAGAATGGGATAGACTCTTTTCGCGTTAAGCCCGATAATCCCCGGAGAGGGCCGATGCGTACGCTCCGGCAGGAACTCATGAGACCGCTGCTCGGCGGAGCCGACTCGAATTACCTTCGCGAGATCAGAACGAAGACGCTTCTTTTCGGGAAGCTTTACTCCGCGCTTGCGCTGGTCGTGGTCAGCGCCTTTGGCATCTTTGCGCTTTGCGGTCCGCTGGGCGTGCAATACCTGCCGTGGTGTCTCGCCGGAGCCATTCCCGCCTTTCTTTTCCTGACGCTCGGGGCTGAGCTCTTCGCGCGCCGGCCCTCGCTCATCGTGCCCTTCCACGCCTTTTCGCTTCTTGGTCTCCAGGTGATGACGATGGGAACCGCCTCGAATGTTCTTCTCATTCCGAATCGCGTGGTCGGGGTGTGGATCGTCGTTCTAGGTCTGGTCGCCTTCGGGATCGTGCTCGCCTGGCTCCTTGCGGCAGGGGTCCGCCCCTTCCTCTGGGCAGTCCTGATTCTCCCCCTGCTTGCGCTCAGCCTTTTTCTGCTCCGTCATCAGATCCTGACCTACCGCGCCCTTCTGATGCTCTCTTCGATCTGGGTCATCGCCGGGATCTGCTCGGTGATGGCTCTCGTTCACGAGCGCTCCTTGCGGCGGGCCTACGCTGCAAAGAGCGCCGCCTTGAGTCGGAGCGCCGACTTGGAAAGGGATCTTGAATCGCTCAAATGCAGGAACATCGAGCTTGAGCGAGAGGTCACGAAGATGCAGAAAGAGATCGAAGAGCGCAAAGCGATGGAAGCGGTGCTCGAGCAGCGGGCTTCGATCGACGATCTGACGGGAGTCTACAATCGCCGCGCGGGGATGGAGATTCTCAAGCAGTCGATCTATCTCACCGATCGCTACTCCCAGCCCCTATCGCTTTGTTTCATCGACATCGACGACCTGAAAGCAGTCAACGACAACTGGGGACACCCGGCGGGAGACGAGCTGATCCGCCGGGTCATCGCGGTGCTGAAGAAGCACTTCCGCAAGAGCGACTACATCTGCCGTCTTGGAGGCGACGAGTTCCTCGCCGTGCTCACCAACTGCGCGGTCGAGGCCGCGACCGTGATCCTGGATCGGATCATGGCGGACCTTGAGAGTCAGAGCGTGGAGGAGGTGCGCTTCCCGCTTGCGATCAGCTACGGTCTTGCCGAGCGCACCTCCGCGGACGCCTTTACCGCGGAGGAGATGCTCCGCCTGGCCGACAACAACATGTACCTGAACAAGCAGAAGAAGAAGCTCAACGCGAAGAACGGAACACCCTCGGGGGGGATGGACAACGACCCGATCACTGAGAGCGGCGATGGGCCAGCTTGATGAGGCGAACCGCAAGATTCAGGGCCAAGACCAGGACGATGAGGACGAACGAGGCTCCCCAGGCCAGCTGGATCCAGTTGTCGTAGGGGCTCTTGGCGTAGTCGTAGATCACGAGGGGCACTGCCGCCACCGGCTTGAAGATATTGAAATTGAAGAAGGGACTGCCAAAGGCGGTGAAGAGAAGAGGGGCAGTCTCGCCTGCCACGCGGGCCCCCGCAAGGGTTATTCCGCTCAAAATCCCCGAGAGGCTCGTCGGGACGACGATGCGCAGGATCGTGACGTGGTAGCGCGCCCCGAGCGCCATCGAGGCCTCCTTTAGCCCGCTCGGAACAAGGTTCACGGTCTCTTCGGTCGACTTGACGATGACGGGGAACATCATCACCGCGAGGGCGATGCCCCCGGCAAAGGCCGAGAAGCTGCGCAGGGGAATGACGATCCAGCTGTACATCACGATCCCGATGACGATGGAAGGCACGCTCTGCAGCAGGTTTGCCGCCATGCGCGTGATTCCGGCGAGGCGGGTCTTGCGCGACTCGGAGAGATAGATACCCGCCGATACCCCGATGGGCACCGAGACGATCGCGGCGATGACCACGACGGTAAGCGTGCCGAGGATCGCGTTCGCGATCCCGCCTCCGAGCTCTCCTACCGGCTTCGGGAGGCTGAAGAGCAGGCTCCAATTGATGACCTGGATTCCCTTGGCTACGACGTGGTAGAGCACGAGCAGGAAGGGGACGGTCACGATGATCCCGGGAACGAAGACGAGGATCTCGAAGAGGCGGTTCTTCAGCAGGCGAGAGCGAACGCTTGCCGTCCTACGCATTGCGATTCCTCATGCGGTTGATGGTTTGGTGGGCGATCCAGTTGATCAGCGTCGTGATTAAGAAGAGCACCAGGGCAAGCTCGATCATCGCGGACTGATGCAGGGCGCTGGTCGACTCGGTGAACTCGCTCGCGATGACGCTGGCAAGCGTGTTGCCCGGCGAAAAGATCGTGGTAGGGAGCTTCGATACGTTCCCGATCACCATCGTAACCGCCATCGTCTCGCCGAGGGCTCGTCCGAGGGAAAGCATGATCCCGGCCAGGATGCCGGACTGCGCGTAGGTGAGGACGATCTTGCGCACTACCTCGTAGCGCGTCGAGCCCAAGGCGTAGGCCGCGCGTTTCATGTCGCCCGGCACGAGCTTGATCACCTC
>DAHVAK010000094.1 GCA_027314665.1 Spirochaetales bacterium | reverse complement strand
CTGTTACCAGGACGACCTTTCGCGGTTCTTCATCTGACAGCAAGTACGAGGCGGTGCAGCGCAGGACGCGCTTCCCGCCGTGAGACCTCCTCCTCCTCGTCGGATTTCTCTCAGAGGGCCGGACAGCCGGCCCTCTGTCTTTACCCCTTCCCGGACGCCCGCGCCGGGCGGCCGCCGGTTGGCAGGGTGAGGTCGGCAATTCGACCAGAATGACGTTGCACTTCCGGTTCTCCTCGCCTATCATTCGAGTAGGCAAATCCGGCCGGCGGCGACATCGCCGCGCATCCGGCCCGGGAGGGGTGGCGTACGACCAGGCGCTCGCGGGTGGCTCTTCGCACGAGCATTGTGTATGGGCTGGTGGCAGCCCTGTGGATAGTCTTTTCCGACAGGCTCCTCGCGGCGCTGATCTCCAACGAGGGACTCTTTGCCCTTCTGGAGACCGTGAAGGGGTGGGCCTTCGTCGCCGCGACCGCCATCCTCCTGTACGTCGCCCTGCGCAAGCAGCTTGAGCGCTGGGAGCTGGAATCGGCGGAGCGCGGGCAGGCCGAAACGGCTCTCGCGATCAGCGAGCAGCGCCTGCGCCTCGCGATGGAGGCCACCCGCGACGGGCTCTGGGAGCTCGACGTGGCCACCGGCCGGAGCTACTTCAGCTCGGCCTACTGGCGCATGCTGGGCTACGAGCCGGACGAGCACGAGCCGATCTATCAATCCTGGGTCGATCTGATCCACGAGGAGGACCGCGAGCGCGCGGTCAAGGTCAGCCAAGACTGCATCGAGAATCGGATCGACGCCTTTCAGATCGAGTTCCGGATGCGGGCAAAAAACGGGGATTGGCGCTGGATCCTTGCTCGGGGCAAGTCCGAGAAGCGAGACGACCAGGGACGAGCGCTCCTCCTCGTCGGCACCCATCAGGACATCACCGATCGAAGGCGCGCGGAGGAGGAGCGCCGCACCGTCGAGGCCCAGCTCCACCAGGCCCAGAAGATGGAAGCCATCGGCCAGCTCGCGGGGGGCGTGGCGCACGACTTCAACAACCTCCTCACGGTGATCGTCGGCTACAGCGAGCTGACGCTCGCTGCGCTGGGCCCCGCCCACCCAGTGAAGGGCTACGTCGAGGAGATCAAGGCCGCCGGGGAGCGGGCCGCCTCGCTCACCCGGCAGCTCCTCGCCTTCAGCCGCAAGCAAATGATGGTGCCGGAGGTGCTCAATCTCAATCACGTCGTGACCGACACCGCCAAGATGCTCCAGCGTCTGATCGGCGAGAACATCGTCCTCACCGCAGTGCTCTCCCCGCGCGCGGCCGCGGTGCGGGTCGATCCCGGCCAGATCCAGCAGGTGGTGATCAACCTCGCCGTAAACGCGCGCGATGCGATGCCGCAGGGCGGGCAGCTCTTCATTGAAACCTCGGTGAACGACTGGGACGCTGATCGCTGCCGCCTGCATCCGGGGAGCAAGCCCGGTCTCTATGCCCTGCTGTCGGTGACGGACACGGGCACCGGAATGACCCCCGAGGTGAAGGCGCGGATCTTCGATCCGTTCTTCACGACCAAGGAGGCGGGAAGGGGAACGGGCCTCGGGCTTGCGACGGTCTACGGGATCGTACAGCAGAGCGGCGGGTACATCGAGGTGAGCAGCGAGGTGGGCGTGGGCAGCTGCTTCAGGCTCTATTTCCCTGCGGTGGAGGCGGAGGCGGCGCCGGCGACCGCGCGAGAGAGGGCCGAGATGGCACCCTCGGGGGATGAGACGATTCTCCTGGTCGAGGACGAGGAGAGCGTTCGCCGCATCGCGCGGCTCGCCCTGGAGGCCTACGGCTACACGGTTCTCGCGGCCGACGACGGGCGCACCGCGATGATCCTTGCCGAGCAGTTCGGGCGCGTCATCGACCTCGTGGTGACGGATGTCGTGATGCCGGAGATGAGCGGGATGCAGCTCGTGGCGAAGATTCGCGCCCGCTTCCCGACCCTGCAGGTTCTCTTCGTCAGCGGCTATGCCAACGATCCCACCAACCATGATGCGGTCGTCCGCGCTTCATCCGCCTATCTCCTCAAGCCCTTTTCCCCCCATCAGCTTGCCGCCAAGGTGCGGCAGATCCTCGATGAGGCGGGCAGCCGCGCGCTGCGGGCCGGGGCTGGGTCGATTCCGACAGATCAGCTGCCGAGATAGCGGGTCCAGCGCTCGTCCAACCGGCGAAGCCTGAAGAAGAGGATGGCGCCTGCCCAGGCCGCGACGAACAGTCCAACGATGATGTAGCCGACGCTGCCGATGTCGAGGCGGTTCACCAGGCCCCACAAGCCCGCCGTCGAACCGATGATCCGGCTCATGATCTGCAGCAGCTCGATGAGGCCGACGGCGAGCGCGACGAATACCGACAGCCCGGTGACCGTCAGGTTGTAGAAGAGCTTGCGGATCGGGTTGGAAAAGGCCCACGCGTAGGCTCGCGTCATGAAGGCTCCGTCGGTGGTGTCCACGAGCGACATCCCTGCGGCGAAGATGAGGGGAAGGGCCATGACCCCGGCGAAGGAGAGCCCCTGCGAGGCCGCGCCCGCCGAAATTGCGAGAAGCGCCACCTCGGACGCGGTGTCGAAGCCGAGCCCAAAGAGGAAACCGACCGGGAACATCTGCCAGCTCGACGAGATGAAGCGGAAGAGCCGACCGAAGAGCCGGGTGAGCGCTCCGCCGGCCACGAGGCTCTCGGCAAGCGAGGCCCGGCTGTGCTCCCCGCGTTGGACGCCTCGCAAGACTCCGACGATGTCGAGAAAGATCAGGAGATTGAGCACGCCGATGGCGAGCAGAAAGAGCCCGGAGACGCTCGTCCCGATCAATCCCCCGAGATTCCGTAGGCCTCCGTGCTGATCCGCAACGAGGCCCATGAGGCGTTTGGCGGCGAAGCCGAGCGCGAGGGTGATGAGGAAGACGACCGAAGAATGGCCGAGGGAAAAGAAGAAGCCGGTTCCGACGGGTCTCTTGCCGCCTTGGATGAGCTTTCGGGTCGTGTTGTCGATGGCGGAGATGTGATCCGCATCGAAGGCGTGGCGGAGCCCGAAACTGTAGGCGAGGGCGCCGAGGCTGAATAGGGCGGGATAGCGTCCCGCCTGCGAGAGGAGCAGGCCCCATCCGACCACATGCAGGGCCGCCACGCTGCCGTACAGCCCCCCCAGGCGGGCCCGCTCGGCGCGTCCGAACCCTACCGCGGAGTTTTCCCTGATGCCGTTCATCTCAGCCTGTGCGCTCCTCAACCCGGTTGCATACGTGCGCCCTTGGGCGCTGTAGGGCTCATCGAGGGAAGGGAGAGCTTCTTCAAGCGGTGCGGTCGCCGCTCGAAGGGAGCGCCTGCGCAGCACCAGCCTTCGCCGTGCAGCCCCAAGCTCGATCAGAGTCGTGTCGCGGCCATTGTCCGCGATCGGGCCCCGTGCGTCAACCTCGCCTTCGGAGCGCCTGACCGGGCGAGGGTCTTGACATTTCTGCACCCTCTTGCGATACTTGAGCAAGTAAAGTGACTAAGAGAGGTTAAGGAATGGCTGACTCTCTCGAGAAAATCGATCACTCGGCGCTCAAGGTGAACCAGGCCGTCATCATCCTGCTGCTGATCGCCGGGTTCGTGGCCGATCTGCCGTGGCTCGTGGCCGCTGTGGCCCTGATCATGCTCGCAGGGACGGCAATCGCCCGCCCCGGATTCTTTCCTGTCTATCTCTGGCTGCTTCGACCGCTCGGGCTCGTCAAGCCCGAGGTCTTGTCGGACAATCCCGAGCCCCATCGCTTCGCGCAGGGCTTCGGCGGGATCGTCGCCGCCCTGTCGGCGACCGCGCTTTTTCTGGGAGGAGAGGTGCTCGGCTGGGCGTTGGCCTGGCTGGTGGTCGCCCTCGCGGCGCTCAATCTCCTCGTCGGATTCTGTGCGGGGTGTGCCGTCTACTACTGGCTGAATCGGCTCGGCGTGCCGGGATTCTCGAAGAACGCGCCGTCCGGGACGCCGCCGGGGATGCGGCCCCGACTCGAATGAAGCCGCAGAGGGTCGCCAGCGGCGATCCGGAGGGTGGGAGAGATGTCTGACGTTGTTGTGCGCCTTGGGTATGCCGCAGGGATCGCTGGGGGCGGCGCGCTGCTCTACCTCGCTCTGAAGCTCCTCGTGCTCGCGCGAGCCCGTCGAGGCTCCCGGAGCCTCGAGCGCTTCCTGCCCGGGCGGCCCGGCGTCGTCTACTTCACGACCCCCGACTGCGGCGCATGCAGGACAGTGCAGCGCCCGGCTCTTTCGGCCCTGCAGGCGCGGATGGACGGAACCCTCCAGCTCATCGAGGTCGATGCCGCCGATCGGCCTGACCTGGCGAAGGCCTGGAGCGTCCTCACGGTCCCCACCACCTTCGTGCTCGACCGGCAGGGGCGTCCGCGCTTCGTGAATCAAGGGGTCGCCTCGGCCGAAAAGCTCCTCGGCCAGCTCCGCAGCGTCGGTTGAAGGCAACCGCATCCTCGACGAGGTTTTGTTGTTGATCTCCGCTTTCAGACGTGTAAGACTACTCCCAGGCGGGCGTCGGACGGATGCGGCGTCGGGAGGAAGCATGAAGAAGCGGCAGCTCGGGAAGAACGGCGACGAGGTAGCAGTAGTCGGGCTCGGTTCGTGGCCCATCGGCGGGGGCATGGGCAACGTGGATCAGCTCCAGGCGATCGCGACGATCCATGCGGCGATCGACGTCGGCGTGACCCTGATCGATACGGCGCAGTCCTACCGGACCTCAGAGATCACGATCGGCAAGGCGCTTGCCGGGGGCAAGCGCGCGAAGGTCTTTCTTGCCAGCAAGGCGAGCACCGACTACTCGCGGCGGGGCATCCGCGCTTCCATCGAGGACACGCTCAAGGCCCTCGACACCGACCATCTCGATCTCTATCAGATTCACTCCTGGAATCCCCAGTATACGATCGAGGAATCGATGGGCGAGATGGCGCGGATCGTCGAAGAGGGAAAAACGCGCTTCATCGGAGTGTCGAACTTCTCGGTCGAGCAGATGAGGCGCGCCTGGGCCGCCGCGCCGTTCGCGTCGACGCAGCCGGCCTACAATATCTTCGAGCGCGACATCGAGCAGGACGTGATCCGCTATTGCAGCCATCAGGGGATCGGGATCCTTGCCCACAGCGTGCTCGCAAAGGGCCTCCTGACCGGCAAGTACCGTCCAGACCACCTGTTTCCTTCGGATGACGAGCGATCGCACATGTCGCGCTTCCAGGGGCGACAGTTTGCGGAGTATCTGAAGCGCGCCGACGCCCTATCGGTTGTCGCCAACGAGATCGGCTGCACCCTCGTTCAGCTGGCTATCGCATGGGCGGTGCGCATCCCTCATGTGGCGTGCGCCCTTGTCGGAGCGAAGAGCCCAGCCCAGGTGGCCGAGCAGGCTGCCGCCGCCGAGATCGTCCTTGACCACGAGGTCATCGCGCGAATCGAGGACATCGCTTCAGGACGGCTGTAGCGCTCCGTCGGCGCTCCCCGAGGCGGGCGCTCTTGGGCCCCAACAGCGGTGAAACTCGAGCCTATCTCGCACGTCTAATTCTCCAAATGTGCATCTGCTGGCGGTCCTGGTTCGCAGGGCGAGCGATGCTCGGAGGCGAGAGGTGGGTGGAAGCATGATCACAACCTACAAGGACTACATCATCAACGCCCGCGCTGCCGCCGTTCCGGATGGCTCCGGATTTCGCGGCAAGTGGGTTGCGATGCCGCCGATTATCCTGAAGATCGTCGGCGGGATTCGGCGTGCTCTCGATGCGCCAACGGTGAGCGGGGTCTTCGCAACGGAGCAGGCCGCAGTGGAGGCGGTTGTGGCGACGGCCCGTCGGGTTATCGACAAAGGCGAGGTGAGCTTCTAGTCGCAGAGGACGGGAACTTATCTGCGCTTCGAACCGTCTATTGAGTGCTGAATTTGGCAGCCGTCTTCGACATGAAGACGTCATCCATGCGGGGCGAGTCGGTTTACCTCCTTTTTCCGTACTCGCCCCGCTTTTTTTCTGCCTCAGCTGCCAGATTCAGCGACAAGGGGACCAAGCTCCTCGTCGATGTAGGTGCGGGCGACCTGAATCGAGGCGTCCAAGGCTCTATCGGGCGATTCGTAGGAGACGGGATTGGGAACCGTGTCTCGAGTTCCATCGTCTACCGGCTTCGAAACCACAACGAAAGCGGTCCACTTTCCATCCGAATCGGAGGTAGCCTCCGCTTCGAGATGGTAGCCGAGGTAGCTGTCTTCTCGCTTGCTTGCCATGCCATGCTCCTTTTTGAGCTATGCAGCGCCGTCCGCTAGCCTACCACGTACAGGGCGCTCTGTCGCTACCCGGGCGCCATGAGACCCCGCGCCGGCGGCAGTCCCGAGATCTCCGACAGGGGCGGCGCCAAGCCTCATTTGCGCTTTTTTCGATTGTCGGGCTATACTTCTCCCGTTCCAGCTGACACACCCGCCGGGAGGACCGCGACATGAGTATTCGAATGAAGCTGCTCGGCCTGATCCTGCTGTTGGTCGTGGCATTCGGCATCGCGATGGGCGCCTACCTTGCCGTCCACGCTCCAATCGGCGAAATACAATCCGAGCAGCAGAGCCTCACGAACCTGCGATCCGCTCTCCTCCAGGAAATGGCAGCCGCCAACGAGCTGTCGACCGAGCAGTTCCAAACGCAGCTTCCCGTCTTCGACAAGGCGGTGACCAGCGCAGACTACTACTTCGTCCGCATCGGCGGTCTGAAGATTCTCCCGACCCTGTCTAGGTCCATCCGCGGCGCCCTGAGCGCAATCGAGAGGCTCAAGCATCAGCTCGACGAGAACACCCTCTCCTTCAAAGACTCTCTGGCAACAGTTGACCAGGACGCGGCTACGCTCTACGGTAGCCGCGGAAGTGCAGTCTACGGTTCCTCCGGAGCCTTCGACCTCTTCCATCTCGCGATCGACGCGGCGCTCAGCAGCGACCACGCAGGCGCGGCCACGATCTCTGATCTCGACGATTTCGCCACGAAGCTCGGGGCGATCACCCAGGGACTTCAGACGGCCGTTGTCGTCATAGACGGGCAGAACGCGACGATCGCAAAGGAGATCGCGCGGGTGGAGGCGCGCAGCGCCGGGGTCGCCCTTGGA
>DAHVAK010000083.1 GCA_027314665.1 Spirochaetales bacterium | reverse complement strand
CCCGGCATCTCGCTCGCGGCGGGCAGGCGCTGCCGCACCTTCGCCAAAGGCTTCCGGTCGAAGCGACCTTCCGACCCGATCGCGTGCGCCGATTTCGAGGCGGACCGGGGGTCGGGGCTACGGGCTCTTCACCTCGTAGCCGAGCCCGGGCGACTCCTGGGGATGGAGAACCCCCTTGCTGATGATGACGGCGTCGTGGGTGGGATCGCCGATGAGCCCCAGGTGACCGTCGAGATCGGCGTAGGCGATGTTCGGGCGGGCGAGGGCGAAGTGAAGTCCCGCCGCGATCCCGAGCCCCGCCTCGTCCATGCAGCCGACCATCACCTCGAGGTTCGCCGATCGGGCGACCGCGTTGATTTGGAGGGCCTCGAAGATGCCCCCGACCTTCATGAGCTTGATGTTCACCATGTCGACGAGCTCCTTGCGGGCAAGGCGGAAGGCGTCCCGCAGGTTCATGAGGCTCTCGTCGGCCATGACCGGAATCGCGACCTTGCCGGTGACCCGACCGAGGAGGTCCGGCTTGCGGCTGGGAGTGGGCTGCTCGAGAAGCTCGATCCCGACCGAGCGCGTCGAGCGCACGAAGGAGAGCGCCTCCTTCACGGTGTAGCCCTGATTGGCGTCGAAGCGAAGCTTCACGTGCTCGCCGACCGCCTCGCGGATCTTCGTCACCCGCTCGATGTCCTCGGCGAGAACGCGCCCGCCCTTCACCTTCAGACAATGGAAGCCCCGCTCGATCCAGGCGCGCGCCTCGGCGATGCTCTCCTCCACCGGCATGATTCCGATCGTGACGCTTGTGCGAATGCTGCGTCGGTAGCCACCGAGGATCCGCCAGATCGGAAGCCCGGCGGTCTTGCCGAGGATGTCATAGAGCGCCATGTCGATGGCCGCGAGGGCGGCGCTGTCCTCGGCAAGCGAGAGCTGCAGCTCGTGGACGTGACGCGCGATGCGAAGGGGATCCTGCCCTTTCAGCTCCGGAACCGCAACCTCCTCGATGGCGCGGATGACCGACTCGGGGGTCTCGCCGGTCACCATGAGATCCGGTGCAGCGCAGCCATATCCGACGACCCCTCCGGAGGTCTCGATACGAACGAAGATGTTGGTCGTCCGCTCGACGGTCTCGTAAGCGATCGTGTAGGGATGGGAATGCCGCATCTCTACCGGCCAGATCTCGATTGCGGTGATTCTCAATTGAGCACCTTGGGTAAGATTCTGCCAGAAATGGAGCGGGCGGACAACCTGCCGGGCTGCCCAAACGAGAACTCGCCCGCACCAGGCAGCACCTCAGATGGTGCGCGGTCGAGATGCAAGCGGTCTATTTTTCAGGCCGCTCCATGACGAGAGAACTGGCAGCGTTTCGCTCATGGGAGGGGCCCGGAACCCCGTTCCCCGGCAAGCAGCGAAGGCCGGATTTTCGATCGTCCGGGCCAAAGCGACTCATGCCGCAACTGGAGACAAAGGTTCCCACAATTTCTCGGTGGGGACATAAGATGGCGGTTGTAGTCGATAGAGCATTCTGGGAGTCTTTTTCTTCTATCACTAAAGTGGCAAGCGTCTCGAACTGCGATATTGCGTGGTTTGTTGTAGACTACTCTCCTTCACCTGAGGGATTCCGCCTCGTTCCTTTTGCGATGCACCTGACAACCCTCCGAGATGCCGTCGAGGGTTTGACCGGCGGTGTCCCTACGAGCCTAGACGTTTTCGAGCGCGAGTTGCGTTCCCGGCTTCGTCGGGGAGATGCTTCGGTCCATCCATGAAAGGTCGCGACCGATGAGAAGCTCGGTCATGACCGAGTGATGAGTATTCTTCATTGCCACGGCCTTGACCCCGAAGCCGTGTTTCTTGCTCCACTTCCGCACTTCTTCGGTGTCGTCGTAGGAAATGAGAAAATCGCCCTTGAAGGAAGAGAGCTTTCGAAACAGCTCTTCATGATCGAACTGCCAATAGCGATACAGACGTCTCGCCGCGGTGGTATAAGGAGGATCTGCGAAGAGAGCCGCGTCGGGCTCGTTGGCAAACTCCTCGATCAAATCCATCCCGTCTCCCTGGCGAAAGGTGAGTCGATCCGCGATACGCTCAATGTTGAGAATTCGTGTCGCAAGGGTCTCCGGATACCAGCGCGACGACAGCCCTTTTTCGTTTTCACCTCGCTTGACTAGGCCCGCGCCGGGAGCCATGATGCCGCCACGTTGGACTCTATTCCGCAAGATGGTCAGGAAAGCCTGATCGACGAGCGGCAGGGAGCTCAAATTCGTCTTGGAAGAGAGCGCCGTTCGAACCCTCTTCTCGGTCAAGTTGAAGTCGCGGATCTTGTTCGCGAGCGTTTCGGCTTGTCCCATCAGGATGACTTTCCAGACCGCGGCGACGTCACCGTCAAGCTCGCAGAAGACAACATGTCGCGACCAGCGTTCGAAGGCTACGTTGAGCGCGCAAATCGCTCCCCCGGCGAATGGCTCCAAAAAGTAGCTCGGTGCACTTGAAAAGGACGTGAGCCATGCAGCGATCGTGGGAACGAGCCAGGTCTTGCCACCCGGATAGCGAAAGGGACTTCGCTGCGCGACCTGCGCCACGTTTACCGGCTTGTTTAGGTCAAGCGCACTTGTCGATACCGATTGATATCCCTGCGGCGTTTGGAGAACGTCAGCGGAACCGTCACCCCGATCGAGCTTCCGCGCATACGAGAGGACGGCTTCGGCTAAGACTTCGGGAACCCGTATCACCTTTGTCGGTCCGCTCAACCAAAGCGACGAATACGACGTGGACGATCTCGCCATGTAAGCACTGTATACGCCCGCGTTACGCGGGTCAAGCGATCCGGCTCGCGGCCCTTACCCCCGATCGCGCGGACTACCGGCTCATGCGGCGGCGGAGAGCCTCGATGACCGGCCCCATCCCGTCGAGGAGGGGATCGCACGCCGGAAGACCGGTCCTCTCCGCTAGCTCGGCGCAGGCCTCGGGGATCTCCTCCCGCGAGAGACCCTCGTGGTTTACGGTGACGGCAACCACCGGCCTTCCCGAGAGGAACTCGATGGCGCGGATCTGGGTCTCGATGGGATGGAGCGGGTAGCCGGGAAAACCGTCGTATTCGCTTCGGGCGGGGGCGTGCTGAAGCACCACCGCATCGGGACGCGCCGCCGCAAGGATCTCGAACCCGCCGGGATAGGCGGGGTTCATCAGGCTGCCCTGCCCCTCGACGACGATGACCCGCGGCGCCTTCTCGCTCCAGGCGCGAAAGAGGGCGTGCTCGAGCTCTCCGGCGACAAAGTCGTTGATGAGGGAGTCCATGATGATCCCGTACTCCACCCCCTGCATCCAGGCCGTCTGGCCCGTGCCGATCATCTCCGCGGTGAGCCCCGCCGCTTCCAGGGCGTGCACCAGGAGCCAGGCGGTTGTCCGCTTTCCTACGGCAGAGTCGCTTCCGAGCACCGCCACCCGGAAGGAGGTCACCTGGGCTATCTTGCCGGTGAAGGGGTGGAGCTCCCTGCGCGGCGGGGTCTTTCGCACGTCGCGCAGGGAGACTCCCTTCGCCGCCGCGAGGGAGACGAGCGAGGCATCCTCGGTGAGAAAGTCGTGGAGACCCGAATCCACCGAAAGCCCCCTTTCGACGGCGGCATAGACCGCAGCGCGCATCGCGGCGCTCATGCCCCCCCCGTCCGGGGCGATCCCGATAACCAGATGGGTGGCGGGCTTCCCCGCGGCGCGGGCGGCGGCGATCGCCTCCTCAAGCGAGGAGAGGACCGGAATGCCCGCCTGCCGTCCGTCGAGCACCTCCCCCGCGTCCCGCCCGGCGTAGGTCGCATCGATCACGCCCGCGACCCGGTAGCGCCGGGTGAAGCGCACCAGCCCGTGAGCGGTCTTGCCATAGGTCGTGCCAAAGGCCCCGTCGCAATAGATGATCGCGGTGCCCTCCGGGAGGCGCCCCATCACCTTCTCCCGGTAAGGATGACGACGTAGCGGTCGCTTGGAAGCGGCTCCTCCTTGTGGCGCTGCAGCAGCGCGAGGAGCCCCGCCGTGGAAGCGGGCATGACGTGCAGCCCTTCCTGCTCCCGGATCACCTTCGAGAAAGCGGTCATGCTCTTGTCGCTTGCGTAGGAGGCCCAGCCGTTCGACAGCCGGATGGCGTCGAGGGCGAGGTCCCCATCGATGGAGTGCCAGTTGATGAGCGGCTCGTTGATCGTCGACTCGTGGATCGACAGGGGATCGAGATCCTTGCAGATCGGCAAGTGCTTCAGAAAGGCGTTGATGATCGGGTTCTTGCTGTAGGAGGAGCCGGCCACCAGTCGCGGGATCCGCGAGGTCTTCCCGCGCCGATAGAGGCTCACGAAGCCGCGATGGATTCCGGCGACCGTGGTCCCGTTGGAAACCGGCACCGCCACGAGGGCGGGGGCGTCCCGCAGGTCGTCGTAGATCTCGTAGGCGATCTGCCCGTAGGCCCGCAGCTGGAGCCCGGTGTTCGCTGCCCCGGGGTTTGCGTCGTAGTAGTCCCGCTCCCGCGCGAGCTCCGAAGAGCGCTTGACCGCGGCCTCGTAGTCCCCCGGTGTACGGTAGATCTCCGCGCCGAGGCGCTCGATCTCCGAGAGACGCTTGGTGTGGTAGCGCTCGGGTAGGTGGATGATGCAGCGCAGCCCGGCAAGCGAGGAGGCGAAGGCCATGGCCACCCCGTAGTTGCCGCAGGTCGCAAGGGCGATCGCGTCGTAGCCCCGGCGCAGGGCATCCTGAACCTGCGCGAATGCGATGCGATCCTTGTGGGTCCCGGTTGGATTGTTGCCTTCGAATTTAAAGTACAGCTGGCGAAGCCCGATCTCACGCTCGATGTTCCGCGCCCGGGAGAGCGTGGTGTCCCCGACCTCCGACTCGTAGATGTCCTCGAATGCTTCCAGCCTTGCGTCCAGCGGCTGGGTCGGGTCGGCCGCCGTTCGCTTCTGCACGTCGATCTCCGAGAGGATGGTGGAGACGCTGGAAGCTGCCCCCTCGAGAAGATCGAATGAACGGTCCTGTTGTACGGCGTTACTCATAGCTTTCCTTGTCTCTACGGTACTTCTGCAGCCGGAAGCTGATCGATGCGACATTGGCGGACACGGGGCAGGCGAGAGCTTCAAGAGAAGCATCCTCTACGTAGCGAATCATTGCGGTCATGGGGTCCTCCTGTGCCGCCTTCCGGCGCGCGGTCGCCCGAAGGCGCTCCGCGTTCGCGCTCCGCAAGCGGCGCATCGTGCTCTTGAGATCGGTATACTCTATTCGGTGAGTCTGCGTTCGGGATCGGAGGCCTTCGGCGCTCAAATCAGACCCTCTTTTTCGGCAAGCCGCATCTCGGCGGGTCGGTCCTCGAGATCGTCGATCTCGACGGGATAGAGCCGGTAGCGCGAGGGTCCGGCCTCCTCTTCGCGCAGGAGCGCATCGAGCTCATAGCGAGCGCTGCGCTGCGAGGGAAACACATATTTGGGCTCATCGCCTTTGCCGATGAACCATAGCCGTCGTCCCATACGTGGTGGGGCACCTCCCGGGAGAGGGTAGCGCTCTGCCGAGCCTTCATGGCGCCTTGCGTCGTTGAATTCTCGGTATAAATCCGCTTTTGTTCAAGTAGGCCCAAGAAGCGCGCGCAGCTCCTTAAGCAGCGCATAGATCGAATCCGCCGTGCGCCGGCTGCCTGCCCGTTCGACGGTCCAGAGGTGGCCTCCCTCCCGCTCCTCGACGCGGACCCGAAGCTCGGCGAGCGGAGGGTCGGCGCTGTCGACGGCGAAGCCCTCCCGTGCAAGGGCCTGCCGGGTCCAATGGCAGGCGAGCCCCTCCCCCAGAAGCCCGACGCGCGGCCCCTTGGCGCGCACGATCCGAAAGCTCCCGCGGCGCCGGTCGAACTCGAGCCCCTCCGCGGGAAAGCTCCGCTCGAAGGACCCGCGCAGGATCAGGTCCTCCGGAGAGCCCACCTCGATCTTCCCATCGGGGGTGATGAGCCAGAGGCGGTCCGCCACCTGGAGCGCGAGCTCAAGCTCGTGAGTGGCGAGCAGGATCGAGCGACCCTCCCCCCGCGCGAGGGAGCGCAGGAGTCCCATGATCTCGACCCTCCGCGGTAGGTCGAGGAAGGCGGTCGGCTCGTCGAGGAGGAGAAGCCGCGGCTCTTGGGCGAGGGCGCGGGCGATCATGATCCTCTGCCGCTCGCCGTCGCTCAAGGTCGAGACGCTCCGCTCGGCGAGATCGAGCGCCCTCACGGCGCGCAGGGAGCGCTCGATGACCCTCTCGTCTTCGGCGGAGAATCCCCCGGTCCAGCCCGTGTAGGGATAGCGCCCGAGGGCGACAAGCTCGTAGGCAGTGAGGAGGCCTGAGTCGACCCGGTCGGTGAGGACGACGCTCACCTCGCGGGCGCGTTCGCGCAAGCTAAGGGCGACGACCGGCCGACCCGCGATGCGCAGCTCCCCAGCGAGGGGGACTTGAAAGCCGGCCATGGTCTTCAGGAGCGTCGACTTGCCGGAGCCGTTCGGACCGAGCAGGCAGACGAGCTCCCCCTCGTGCATCGCCTCGTTGATCCCCTCGAGAACCACCCTCTCCCCGCCGCGCCCCGCGGGCGCGGGATAGCCGACCGACAATCGATCGAGCACCGCAAGAGCCCCGCTCTCGCCTCTTGCGCTCATCCGGCAAAGGTCTCCTTGAGGTTCCGCTTCCGCAGGATGACCCAGACGACCACGGGAACCCCGATGAGGGCGGTGACCGCGTTCAGGGGAAGAACGTTCTCGCTTCCGGGAAGCTGCGAGACGACGTCGGCGAGGAGGGTCGTCGTCGCGCCGAGGAGCGCAACCGCGGGCAGCAGGGTGCGATGGTTGGAGGTGGAAAGCAGGCTGCGCGCGAGGTGGGGGATCGCTACGCCGACGAAGGCGATCGGGCCGCAGAAGGCCGTGACGGCTCCGGCGAGCAGCGCGGTATTGGCGAGCAGGAGGCTGCGCACCGCGCGAACGGGCATTCCCATGCTCCTGGCGTAGCCTTCGCCGAGGAGAAGGGCGTTGAGCTGCTTTCCGGTAAGCTGGCTGACCGCGACTCCGAGGGCGACAGCGAGGGCGAAGACCGGCATCTGCTGCCAGGTGACGCTCTGAAAGCTTCCGAAGGTCCAGGCAATGTAGCTCTGCACCCGATCGGCTGCGCTCCACTCCAGGAGGATGCTCACCACGGCGCTCACGGCATAGCCGAAGAAAAGCCCGAGGACAAGGAGGGTCATCACGCTCGGAACTCGCTGGGCGTAGAGCAGGACGAGGAGGAGCACCCCGGCAGCCCCGGCTCCCGCGGCGACCACGATGGCGAGCTGACCGGTGATGCCCAGCCCGGCCAAGAGCGCGGCTCCCGAGGAGGCACCGACGGCGAGCACAACGAGGGCGACGCCCAGGCTTGCCCCGGAGCTGATCCCGAGCACGAAGGGATCCGCGAGGGGGTTGCGAAACAGGGTCTGCATCGTGAGCCCGCACAGGGCGAGCGCACCCCCGGCAAGAAGCGCGGTGATCGCCTTGGGAAGTCGGATGAGAAGAACGATCGTCTGCCAGGCGCCGTAGTCCCCGCCCTCCCCTCTTCCGGGACCGATTCCGAGGAGGATTCGCCCGATGGCCCCGAGGGGGATGAAGATTGCGCCGAGGGCAAGGTCGAGCGCAAAGGCGACGAGAAGGGCGCAGGAGAGCAGCAGGAAGGCCCGAGCGCTGCGGTCCATCATCTCACCCGCCGGTAGTAGTACAGCTCATGATCCGGCAGGAGTCGCGGGTGGAAGATCTTGATGAGATCGGCCAGCACGACCTGCGGGCGCGCGGGCCCGGATTCCCAGTAGTCGTTGCCCCCCTCGGGCGTCACCCGCGCGTTGTTGTTGTAGAGGGCGTCCCGGCGAAAGGCCCGGAATTGGGCGAAGCGGGGATCGACGGCCAGGGCATCGGCGCGGGAGCGAAAGTCGCCGGGGTTGAGCCAGAAATCGGCGCTCGCGGCGCGGTCGATGACCGCCTCGAGGCTCAGGAATTGGGTCCCACTCGAATCGCTGTCGGCCCACAGGTAGTCGGCTCCCGCATCCCGCAAGAGCGCCGCCACGTAGCTGCCGCCGCCGGGCATCCCCCACGAGCCCTGCCAAGGCGCGTTGACGAAGACCGTCGGGCGACTTCGCGCCCCTTGCGCGAGAGCCTTCAGCCGGTTGTACTCGGCCGCGACCGAGGCAAAGAGGGTGTTCGCCTCCCGCTCCTTGTCGTAGAACAGGGCGATGAACTTGATCCACTCCGCCCGGCCCAGGGGCGTGGGCTCCGCCCAATCCCCATCGATCACTACGGGAAGCCCCGCCTCGAGGAGCTTCGCGGAGAGCTCCCCCCCTCCCCCCGAGCTGCTGGTGAGCACCAGATCGGGGCGCAGGGCCACGAGAAGCTCGAGGTTGGTTGCGGCCCCCTCCCCCACCTGTTTGATCCTTCCCTGCGCGACGCCGGCGCGGATCCGAGCGCTGTAGACATAGGCCGCCCGGTCGATCCCCGAAAGGCTCGCAGTCTCGCCGAGCATCTCGATCTCGGCGAGGTAGGTCTCCGAGAGGGCCACCACCGAGCGGACCGGGACGGTCACCCGGACGGCCCCCGGATAGCCGGATGGGGGCTTCGTTCCCCGCTCGACAAGGAGGTACTCGAAGCTCGTCCTTGCCCCCGGCCAGGGGCGCGTCACGCGGACGAGCTTGTAGGTGTCGTGATAGGTGACCGAGAAGCCCGTTGCGTAGGAGGGCGCGACGGTCGCCGGGAAGAGCTCCCCACTCCTTTGCCCGCTTTCGGCGGGCTGCGGGGCGAGCGCCGCCCCATCGGATTGAGGGGCTGTCTCTCGAACGGCCTGCCCGCCGCCCTCCCGTACCCCCGCCCCCCACACCGCTGAGGCAAGTGCCAAGAGCCCTGCGACCGAAACGATTAGCGCCCGCGTTATCATGCGTAGTTCCAACGATAGACGGCTGGGTTTCCCGCGTCAATGAGGAGGATTCTCGGTCGCCGCCCGCCACGAGAGCACCCTGCCGGCGGCGAGGGGGACGACCCCATGGATCTCACTCGGCACTCGCCATGCCTCGCGGCGCAGCAGGAGCCTCCCCTCGTTCGCAGGCAGGCCGTAGAACTCGGCGCCGAAGCGGCTCACGAAAGGCCCGAGCTGCTCGAGACGGCCGCGCTCCTCGAAGAAGCCCGCGAGAAGCGCGAGGCTCACTGGTGCGCTGTAGACCCCGGCCGCTCCCGCGCGCCCTTCCTTGGAGGCCTTCGGATGCGGCGCGCTGTCGGAGCCGAAGAAGAAGCGGGGATTCCCCTCGAGGATGACCCGCTGGAGCGCCGCGCGGTCGCGCGCGCTCTTGACCACCGGCTTGCAGAAGAGGTGGGGATCCAGCCCCCCCCCGAGCAGATCGTCGAGGGTATAGAGAAGGTGATGCACGGTCACGGTCGCCGCCACGCGATCGGGGAGCCCCAAGACCGCCTCCACCCCGTCGGAGGAGGAGACATGCTCGAGTACGATTCGCAGGGAAGGAAAGCGGCGGCCGAGCTCGGCGAGGCGCGGCAGAAAGGCGCGCTCCCGCTCGAGTACCTCCGCGCCCGGCTCCTCTCCGTGGAGGCAGAGCACCAGCCCCTCCTCCTCCATCGCGGCGATGGCGCCCATGACGCTCTCGCTCTCCGCGATCCCGTCCTCGGAATTGGTCGTGACTCCCACCGGATAGTACTTGCCCGCAACCGCCCCCGCCGCTTTGAGAGCGCGGATCCGCTCCCGGTCCATCCCGGGCTGGATCTTGAAAGTCATGAGGGGGGTGAGACCGCCGCCGCTTGGGGCGACCGCAGCGAGAATCGCATCCCGGTAGGCAGCCAGCCCTTCCGGAGTCGCTATCGGCGGGATCGTATTGGGCATGATGAGCGCACGCGCGAAAGAGGCGGCGAGGTCGGCGACGTAGCCCGCGAGCTGCGGCCCCTGCCGGAGATGGACGTGCATGTCGTCGGGTCTACGAAGCGCGATCTCCCGGATCTCCCGCATCGCAGCCTACCAGGTCAGGACACCGCCTGCGATCGTCAGGCCGGCACCCACCGCGCAGAGAAGCAGCTTGTCCCCGCCCTTGAGCCGTCCGGACGCCTCGAGATCCTTCAGCGCGAGGGGGATCGAAGCCGACGAGGTGTTGCCGTACTTGTCGATATTGAAGAAGAACTTCTCGTTCGCAAGACCAAGCTTGTGCGCGACCGACTTCAGAATCCACTGATTGGCCTGATGGGGGACGATCCAGGCGAAGTCCTCGAGCGCCGTGCCGGACTCCTTGGCGACTGACTCGATCACGCTGGAGAAGCTCGTCACCGCGGTGCGGAACATCCTTCCGCCGTCCATGTACCAGAAGCCTTCGTCAACGGCGAGATCGCTCCCCGGCGGATACTCCGACCCTCCGGCCTTGCGATAGATGATGTCGTAGCCGCTGCTGTCGGCCGCCATGACGAGGTTGGACAGAAGGTGGCCCTCGCCGCCCGCCGAGGACCTCTCCGAAGAGAGCACCGCCGCCCCGGCGCCATCCCCGAAGAGAAAGGCTGTGGCGCGGTCGGTCTTGTTGGTGAACTTGCTCATCTCCTCGGCGGCGATCACGAGCACGTGGCGATAGGTTCCGGTCGTGATGAACTGCCGTCCGACCGAAAGGGCGTAGAGCCAGCCCGAGCAGGCGGCGGACAGGTCGAAGGCAGGCACGCGGGGACAGCCCAGCTTCTGCTGGATGGCGTTCGCGGTGGCCGGAAGCGGCATATCGGGGGTGGTGGTCGCGACCACGATGAGGTCGAGGTCGGCGGAGGCGAGCCCTGCCGCCTGGAGGGCGACCCGTGAGGCCTGAACCGCGAGGTCGGAGGTGCTCTCCGTCTCGGCCCATCTGCGCTGCCGAATCCCCGTCACCTTCTCGATGTAGCTCTCGTTGATATCGGAGAAATGCTCGAGAAAGACGCTGTTCTCCACGATCTTCGCGGGAACGTAGGTCCCGATCCCCGTGACGTAGCAGGGGCGCAGGGCGCCGCCGGCGGCGGCCCGTTTCGCCTCCTGCTCGTCGATATAGCGCCCGATCTCCGCGGCCGTGATGCGCCCCTCCGGGGCACCTGCCGCGATGTTTGCGACGTCGGCCTCGGTGAGATTGCTGTCGGCGATCATCTTCTTCAGCCGGGGGCTCAAGGTGCGCAGGAGATCGACCGCCGGGGCCTGCTTTGGCGCCGCGGCGGCCCCCGTAGCGACTGCGGCCCCGCCCGCAGGCTCCGCCCCGCGCCCGTTGCGCCCGCTTGTCGCAAGGTGCCGCATGTCGGGATCCGCGGTGCGCACCTCGAGAAGAGGGGCCCCCACGTCGACGACGTCTCCCTCAGCGGCGGCAAGGGCGATTACCTCGCCGTCGCAGGGCGATTGAAACTCCCAAACCGATTTCTCGGACTCGATCTCGGCGATGATCTGCCCCTTGGCGATCCGCTCGCCCGCCTTGACCCTCCACGTGACGAGAATCCCGTCGACGATCGACTCGCCGTTGAAGGGCATCGGGATCGTTATGTTGAAGTCGCTCTTTGTCACAGCCATCGTATCTCTCCCTAGTATTTGAGGAGCTCTCGGATCTTTGCCTGGATGCCGGCGCTGTTCGGCCGGTAGATGCTCTCCAGCTCGGGGGCGAAGGGTACTGGGGTATCGGGGGGAGTCAGCAGCGTCGGCGGAGCGTCGAGGTCGAAGAAGTTCCTCTCCACGATCCCGGAGACGATTGTGGCGCCCAGGCTTCCGGTGCGCCAGGCCTCGTGAACCACGAGGAGGCGGTGGGTCTTCTTGACGGAGGCGGAAAGGGTTTCCCAATCGAAGGGCTTGAGCACGCGTGGATCGATGACCTCGATGGTCACCCCATCCTGCTTCTCGATCGCCTGAACCGCGTCGAGACACTCGTGCATCATGGCTCCGTAGGAAAGGAGCGTGAGATTCTCTCCCTTCTTGTGAACCACCGCGTGCTCGAGGGGCTCGATCTGACCGTTGAAGGAGATATCCCCCTTCAGACGCCGGTAGAGAAACTTGCTCTCGAAGAAAAGGACCGGATTGTCGTCGTAGATCGACGCCAGCAAAAGGTGGAAGAAATCCTCGGCGAAGGAGGGGTAGACGATCTTGAGCCCGGGAAAGGTGCCGAAGAATCCGTCGAGGTCCTCCGAATGAAAGGGCCCGTAGCTCAAGCCCCCGCCGGTCGGCATCCGGATGGTGAGCGGCAGGCTGTGCCCAGTGCGGAAGAAGAAGGTGCCTGCGTTGATCCCTATCTGCGTGGTCGCGTCGGCGGAGAAATCGGAGAACTGCATCTCGATGACCGGACGCAAGCCCATCTCCGCAGCCCCGATGGCGAAGCCGGTGAACCCGGACTCGGCGAGCGGCATGTCGACGATCCGCTCGCGTCCGTACTTCGGGAACAGCCCCTTGGTCGCCTTGAACGGGCCGCCGTACTCGCCGATGTCCTCTCCGATGAGAAAGACCTTGGGATCGTGCTCGAGGGCATGGTCGAGGGCGGCATTCACCGCCTGGACCGGCGTCACTTCCCCCCGCGTAAGCGGCGGCAGCGAGCTCAAGACCTTGGGATCGCTCGCCTTGTAGGGCGACCAGTGGGTCCGCTTGGGGTCCACCTTGCGCAGCTGGATGGCGCGGTTGGCCTCACCGGAAACGTGCTCCTGCCACTCAAGCTCCAGGCGGGCGAGCTCCTCCGCGGCGATGATCTTGCCGGCGAGCAGATAATCGCGCATGACCGTCAGGGGATCCTCGATGCGCCAACGGTCGAGATCCTCCTGGGGGACATAGTCCGCGGTGTCATACGCGGCGTGCCCCACCAGCCGATAGGTGACCGTCTCGAGCAGGTAGGGCTCCGGGTCGCGGCGCATCCTGTCGATCACCTCCTTCACGGTCTCGTACACCTCGACCGCGTTGGTCGCCTTGATGCGATTGCCCTTGATGCCGTAGCCCGCCGCTCGCGAGGAAAGGTCGTCGCAGTTGTACTGGTGCTTCGTCGGGGTCGAGTAGGCCCACTGGTTGTTCTCGATCATGAAGAGGACCGGAATCTTCAAGACCGAGGCGATGTTGAGTGATTCGTGAAAGTCGCCGGTGCTGGTGCCGCCGTCCCCGATGATGGCGAGCCCGACCGCGGGGATGCCCTGTTTGCGTCTCGCGTAGACCGCCCCGGTTACGTTCGGGAGCATGACCCCGAGATGGCTCACCATGGGAAGGAGCCCCTTCGCCGGGATGCCGTGATGGACATTGCCGTCCTTTCCCCCCGTCGAGCTCTCCTCGTTCGCGAGGTAGTGGCAGAAGAGGTGAAAGACGGGGATACCCCAGACCAGATAGCCGGCGAAGTCCCGCTGCATGAAGTTGCAGACATCGGTCTGCGGGTTGAGGGCCGAGGTGATGCCGACAATGGCTCCCTCGTTTCCCTCCCCGGAGGTGACGGTTCCCTTGACCAGACTCTGCCGGTAGAGATCCATGATGCGATCTTCGCTCTTGCGGGCGACATACATGTTGCGGTACATCTGCAAAGGGAGCTCTTTTCCGATACTCATTCCTAAGCCTCGTTTTCCGTTGGTCGTGCTACCAAAGTCTGATTGCGCCTCGAGTAAGCTTGTTGGGAAGAAGTCTATAACGGAAAAACCGGCGCCAAAAGAGGATATCAACATCCGGTGAAATCTTCAAGAAGCGCTTTTCCCCCTCCATCCCGATCGGTTTCACGCTACATGACAGCCCGGATCCCCGTCCGGGTGCAAGATGGCCGCCGAAAATCCGGCTTTTTTGCACCTTTCTTTTGACTTCACCTGTCAAGAGGGATATAGTGAAGATAAACGAGCGAGCGATCGTTCATTTATCCAGCGCGCGGACAGGGATGCGGCGGGAAGGCGTCCGCAAGCGAGGGGGGAAACATGGTGATCGTAACCGGCGGGACCGGCCATTTGGGAAACGTCTTGGTCAAGAAGCTCATCGACTCAGGCGAGCGGGTGCGGGTCCTGCTCCTTGCCAACGAGCCCCTCGACTCCCTCGCAGGGCTTCCGGTGGAGCCGGTCGTCGGGGACGTACGGGACGAAGCCTCCCTGGTCGCAGCCTTCCAGGGGTGCGACTACGTCTATCACCTTGCTGGAGTCGTCTCGATTCTCAAGGAGCAGTCCGAGATCCTCCAGGAGGTCAACGTCAAGGGAACCCGCAACGTGGTCAACGCCTGCCTGAAGGCGCACGTGCGAAGGCTCGTCTACACGAGCTCTGTCCATGCCTTCGCCGAGCTTCCGCTCGGCGTCCTCATCGACGAGCGCGCGCCCATCTCCCCGCGCCAGGCCCTCGGCGAGTACGGCAAGAGCAAGGCCCAAGCAACCGTCGAGGTCCTGAAAGGGACGAAGCGCGGCCTCGACGCGGTCGTCGTCTGCCCGGCGGGGGTGATCGGCCCCTACGACTACCGGGAGTCGCGCATGGGGCGCTTCATCCTCTATCTGATGCAGGCGAGCTTCCTCGGCCTGCCCGACGGGGCCTACAACTTCGTCGACGTGCGCGACATCGCCGATGGGGAGATGCTCGCCTGCCGGAACGGAAAATCCGGCGAGGTCTACATCCTTTCCGGCGAGCGGATTGCCTTCAAGGAGCTTCTGCGCCTGACGCGCAACCTCGTCGGAAGGACCCCCTCCTTCGTGCGCCTGCCCATGTGGCTCTGCCGCGCCGGAGCCCTCTTCGGAGAGTTCTCCTATCGCCTGACCCGCAAGGAGCCGCTCCTCACGCAGGAGTCCCTCGACACCATCGTGAGCAACTGCGCGTTGAGCTCGGCGAAGGCCGAGCGCGAAATCGGCTATCGCCATCGTCCCATCGCGGAGACGATCAAGGACACGGTCGCCTGGCTCGGGCGATTCCGGGGGCTCTCCCTTGGGACGCAGCGATAGCAGGGTGCTGACAAACTCAACGGCACCTGCCAAAACGGCGTTTTCTCGAACCCACTTGGGGCAAGGGGCTCAACCGAGACGCGTTTTGGCAGCGGGTCAATCACTTTGTCAGCACCCCGATGGTCTCCTCGCCTGCGCCCCGAGACCGATCCTCTTGGCGGCCGGGCGATCGCGAAGGACCCTTCGCCATGCCCTACCCGTTCGCTAGCCCGATTCCCCTGCCATGGTTTCTGGCCGATCTGGTCACCCTCCTCGCGAGCCTCGCGGTGGTCCTGTATCTCGTTCGCACGAGCAGCCATCCGGTCGCAGCGCTCCTCGAATCCTTCTCCTTCGTCTTCCTCTACGCAAGCGTCTTCGAAAACTTCGCGGTCGGACAGGGCTGGTACGTCTACGGCAGATCGCTCCTCATGATCGGAGAGGTCCCCCTTTCCGTCCCGCTCGTCGAGATGGATGTCCTCATGATCGGGCTGCGGCTCGTTGAAAAGCTGGAGATGCCGGCCTGGTCGAAGCCGCTCGTTATCGGGCTCCTGGGGATGCTCCAGGACTTCTCGCTCGACCCGGTCGCCGTGCGCCAACTCTTTACGGTCGGCGGTGTGAGGAGCGGGCGTTGGACCTGGCTGCTTCCTGCGGGGGCGGTCAACATCTACGGCATCCCGGTCTACAACTTTCCCGGCTGGATGCTCATCATGGCCTACGCGGCGAGCTTCCTCCTTCTCGGAAGGTGGTGGTTCAGGAGATCGGGGTTCCGTCCGATCGTCGGCTGCCTCTATCCGTTCGCCGCACTGCTGCTTGCGCTCCTCGCCATGGTGAGCCCCCTCTCCCAGTTTCTCCTCTGGCTTGCCCCCTTCTTCACGAAGGGCAGCTCAGGCGAGTGGATCATGCTCGCCGTGCATCTTCTCGTCCCGAGCGTTCTGCTTGCGGCCCTCTGGCGCGGAAAGATGCGCGAGCCTATCCTCCTCCCGGGGGATCTGGTCATCCTCGCCGTGCCGGCGGCTCTCCATCTCGCCGACATCCTCTTCGTCGTCGCGGGCGGCTACGAGCGGGTTCTTTGGCTCGTCGTGCTCGCGAGCCTCGTGCATCTTGCTTTTCTGGGGTTGGTTTTCGCGTTGGGAGTCCGCATCGCCAAAGGGGCGAAAGATCGGACCACCTCCGCCGCCGTGTAGCGGCCAACAGGGTGCTGACAAACTCAACGGCACCTGCCGAAACGGCGTTTCCTCGAACCAGATTGGGGCAAGAGGCTCAACCGAGACGCGTTTTGGCAGCCGGTCAATTACTTTGTCAGCACCCCGCTAGAGGATGTGCTCGAGAAAGCGCTTGGTGCGCTCCTCGCGGGGGTGCTCAAACAGCTCCTCGGGGCTTCCCTGCTCGATGATCTCCCCCTGATCCATGAAGACCACCTCATCGGCGGCCGCCTTCGCGAAGCCCATCTCGTGCGAAACGACCAGCATCGTCATCCCCTCTTGGGCCAGGGCAAGCATCACGTCGAGCACCTCCTTGATCATCTCGGGGTCGAGGGCGGAGGTTGGCTCGTCGAAGAGCATGACCTTCGGGCTCATCGCAAGGGCTCGCGCGATGGCGACCCGCTGCTGCTGTCCCCCGGAGAGCTGGGAGGGATAGGAATCGGCCTTGTCGGCCAGGCCCACGCGGGCCAGGAGGGCAAGCGCAGCCTCATCGGCCGCCGCCTTGGGGATTCGCTTCACGACGAGCGGGGCGAGGCTGATGTTCGCGCGAGCGGTGAGGTGGGGGAAGAGGTTGAAGCTCTGGAAGACCATCCCGATCTCTTCGCGAATGCGCCGGATGTCCGACATGTGATGAGTCAACTGCTCGTCGTCGAGCCAGATCTCCCCCGAGGTGAGCGGCTCCAGACGATTGATGCTCCGCAGCAGGGTGCTCTTCCCGCTTCCCGAGGGTCCGATCACGAGGACGACCTGTCCGGGCTTCACGGCGAGGCTCACGTTCTTCAAGGCCTGGACCGACCCGAAGAGCTTCGTGGCGTTCTTGATTGTCACGCGATTGGCGAGGATGCTATCGGTTTCCACGGCGGCGCAAACGCTCCTCCATGATGCCCACGAGCTTTGAGAAGAAGAGGGTGAGCACCAGGTAGACGAGGGCCACGACGGTGTAGCTCTCGAAGTATTGGAAGGTGGTCGAGGCGTATTCGCGCCCCCTGCGCAGGAGATCGGCAACCGCCAGGATCGATACGAGCGAGGAGTCCTTCAAGAGCGCGATGAACTCGTTGCCGATGGGGGGAAGGATGACCCGGATGGTCTGCGGAAGGATGACCCGCCGGATGGCCTGTCCCCGGGAGAGCCCGAGCGCGAGCGCCGCCTCCATCTGCCCCTTCGGGATCGATTGGATCCCGGCGCGGAAGATCTCGCCGAGGTAGGCCCCGTAGCAGAAGGACATGGCGATGACCGCCGAGAGGAAGCGCGGCACCTCCACGAACTTTCCGAGGGCGTAGTAAATGTAGAAGAGCTGCACGAGCAGGGGGATCCCGCGCACCACCTCGACGTAGATGGTCGCGATGCGGTTGATGACGACGTTGCGGGCAATCCGACCGAGCCCCGCGAGGAGCCCGAAAACGAGGGCGAAGCAGATCGAGGCGAGGGTCACCTCGAAGGTGCGCAGGACTCCATCGGGGATGAACTTGATGATATTGAGATAGGGATCAGGAGAGAGAATCGGAAGGAGGACCAGCAGGGCGATTGCCCCGAAGAAGGAGATCCGCCAGGCGGAGAAGCCCGTCTTTTCTCCCCGCTCCGGGATCAATGCCCCGTCGGTGACCTCGATGCGGGTGTCCCTGAGGGAGGAACGCCCGTTCTTTACCTCAGCCACTTGCTCTCCAACTGCGCCGGGAGGTCGGTGCTCAGGACCTTCTTCAGGCCCGCGTCAATCAGCTTGAGCGCCTTCGCGTCGCCCTTGCGCACCGCGATCCCGTAGTACTCCTCGGTGAAGGGCTTGCCCACGATCTTCAGCTTGTGCTTGTAGGTGTCGTTCTGGAGCACGTAGTTTGCAGCGGTGGGGTTGTCGACGACCACCCCCGCGATGCGCCCGTTGGAGAGGTCCTCCACCGCGAGCCCAATCTCGTCGTAGGTCCGCAGCTTGACTCCCGGCACCTTCTGAATCTCCATTGCACCCGTCGTGCCGATCTGGGCCCCAACCGACTTGCCCGCAAGGTCGGCGAGGGTCGCGACCCCGCTTTCGTCGCTGCGCACGACGAGGACCTGCCCGGCGTTGAGGTAGGGAGCCGAGAAGTCCATCGACTGCTTGCGCTCGTCGGTGATCGTGACGGAGGAGATCACTGCGTCATAGTCGCCGTTGGCCAGCCCGGCAAAGATGCCGTCCCACGCCGTATTCTGCAGCTCCACCTTGAAGCCGCCGGCTTTTGCGACCGCGTGGATGAGGTCGACGTCGAAACCGACCAGCTGCTTGTTGGTGTCGACGAACTCCATGGGCGGCCATGTCGCGTCCGTCGCGATCTTGACCACCGGCAGCGATGTGCCGCTCGCCTCCTTCTGCCCGCCGGCGAACAGCATGCCCACCGCTCCAACGAAGAACACAACCGCGAATAGCGACCCGATAAGCCTCTTCATGTGGCTTACTCCTTTTTCTTGGGGGATTGTTGCGTTGCTTGATTAAATGGTGATGAGGTTATTGTAGGGGCACCCTGTGGGAAAAGTCAATTGCACGAAGAGCGGAAAAGGTCCATAATCTCAACTTTCGCGTTACGAGTTGACGTGCGCCCTCTTCGACCTTAGGATTAGGGGCGAGGCGCAACAAGAAAGGAGCGTGGCGTGCGAAGCCCCAACAGCTTGGCTACACTTTGCGTTCATGCCCTCGCAGAATCCATCGATTCACGAACCATGATCGCCATGGCCAACGAGCTGATGCCGAACTATGACGTCTATGCTCGGACCGGGTTTCGGCCGAGCATGGTCATCCCCAGCCGCGACATGGCACAGCAGATCGTCGCGGACATCGTCGCCCAGGAGCGCGTGCTCGACCTCGTCTCCGCCCTGATCTCCATCCAGGAAAGCGGCCACATGGGTCGCACCTACTCCATTCCGAGGCTGCGAGCCCTGATGCAGGAGCTCTTCGAGCAGGGATACGTCTACGATTCCGAAAACGGGGTCTTCGTAGAGAATCCCCAGGTCCGCAAGACCCGCAATTGGGGTACCTTGAGCCCGGGCCGCGAGTACACGATGGCCTTCCTCAGGCTCGACATCGTGAAAAACTCTCAGCTTGTCCGCACCAACTCCAATGCGGTCATTCGAAAGGCCTATGACCACCTGCGGGAGATCGTGGGCAACGCGACGGAAAAGCGCAACGGGCGCATCTGGCAATGGGAGGGGGACGGCGGGCTGTGCGCCTTCTTCATCGCCGACAAGCACCAGCGCGCCGCCCTTGCAGCCCTGGAGATCATTCACGAGCTTGAGATCTACAACAAGGTCGCCTGCGCCCTCTCCACTCCCCTCAAGGTGCGGGTTGCCGTGCACGGCGGGCCGTGCGAGTACTCGGAGAACATGGAAACCGTGACCAAGAACGAGACCTTGAAGCGGTTGCGCGAGATGGAGGAAAACTACACCCAGCCCCAATCGGTCACGATCAGCTCGGTCGTGAAGGTGATGCTCGATGATGTCGTCTCGAGCGAGTTCTTGCCGCTCAACAACCATTCGGAAGGTAGGTATTACGAGTATGCCCTTAAGTGGGAGCAGTGAATGCGGGTCTACGTCCTTTCGAATTCCAAGGACGCACAGAGGTTCTTCCATAAGCTAAACCGCCTCAAGGGTTACGAGCTGGTCTTCCTGCCGACGACCGAATGTCAGGGGATCGCAAAGAAAAACGAGAAGGAATCGCTTCTCTACCTGGACGTCTCGACCCTCCCCCAATCTGAACGGAACAAGCTTCTCAATCTTCTCGTGCGGGCGGACAACATCGAGTTTGGGATACTCGATCCGAAGGGCAGCGTGGACGACGCCGCCTCCCTCCTCCACCAAGGGGCCTTCGACTACATCGGGAAGACCCTCTGGAAGAAGGGCATGACTCCGGGGCGGTTCAAGCAGGCGCTCGGCTACACAAGCTTCGAGTTCGAGGAGGGGGTGGCCAAACGGGAGCCCCCGGCGCCGACCACCGACGATTGGTCGCGCATCGTGCCCGGGAAGGCCTACACCTTCTGCTTCATGTTCTTCGAGCTGGACCTCGACGACGATTGGCGAAAGAAATCGGGGAAGGCCCACCTCGATCGGGTGGCCTCGGCGCTCGAGACTCACCTCCAGCGGGTGGTCGGCCCCGCCAACGGCAAGCTGTGGATCTGGGGCGAGTACGGCGGAGTCATCCTCTTTCCCTTCGACGGGCGCACCTGCGATGCGATCCTCCTCTGCTACCGCCTGATGCTGAATCGAACGATCATCAGCGCGGAAGACTACCACTTCGGCACCCTGCTCTCCTATCGCATTGCGCTTCACATCGGATCAACCACCTACCAGCCGCGCGGGCGCACGGGCACCATCATCTCGGACACGGTGAACTTCGTCTTCCACCTCGGCCACGGCTTCGCCGAGCGCGGCAACTTCTACCTCACCGCTGCCCTTCGTCCCTACCTCCCGAATGGCTTGGAGGATTCCTTCGTCTCCGTCGGCCCCTTCGAGGGAATCGAGATCTTCAGGATGCGCCGTCGCCTCCGCTGACTTGACACTCCACACGGCCCCCCGTACCGTGTGGTCATGATGGAGAAGAGCGTCCCGTTCACCGAGGAGCAACTCGAGCGAATCGTCGCACAGTTCCCGACCCCCTTTCACCTCTACGACGAGGGGGCGATTCGGCGCAACGCCCGTCGCTTCCGCGAGGCGTTCTCCTGGGTCCCCGGAGGCTTCGCGAACTTCTTCGCGGTCAAGGCTCTACCGAATCCCCACATTCTCGGCATCCTGAAGGAAGAGGGGATGGGAGCCGACTGCTCCTCGCTTCCGGAGCTCCTTCTCGCGGAGGCCGCCGGGATACGCGGCGAGGAGATCATGTTCACCTCCAACGATACCCCGGCGGTCGAGTTCAAAAAGGCCGTTGCGCTCGGGGCGATCGTCAACCTCGATGACCTGACCCACATCCCCTTCCTCGAGGAGCATGCAGGGCTGCCGGAGCTCCTGTGCCTACGCTACAATCCCGGGCCGCTCAAGAAGGGCAACGCCATCATCGGCAATCCCCAGGAGTCCAAGTACGGCTTCACGCGGGAGCAGATTCTCGAAGGCTACCGGATGCTCAAGGAGCGGGGCGTGAGGCGCTTCGGCCTCCACACCATGGTGGCCTCGAACGAGCTCAACCCCGACTACTTCGTCGAGACTGCCTCCCTGCTCTTCGACCTCGCCGCGGAGATCGCCGAGCGCCTCGGGATTCGCCTCGAGTTCGTGAACCTTGGCGGAGGAATCGGCATCCCCTATCGGCCCGAGCAGAGCGCGGTCGACCTGGAGCGGATCTCCGCCGGGATCGAGCGGCTCTACCGGGAAAAGATCGCCGCGCGCGGTCTCGACCCCTTGCGGGTGGTTATGGAGTGCGGGCGCGTGGTCACCGGCCCCTACGGCTATCTCGTGGCGCGGGTGCTTCACCGCAAGGAGACCTACAAGCGCTTCATCGGGCTCGATGCCTCGATGGCGAACCTCATGCGCCCCGGGATGTACGGGGCCTACCATCACATCACGGTGATGGGCAAGGAGGGGCGCACCGAAGGCGAGCTCTGCGACGTGACCGGATCGCTGTGCGAGAACAACGACCGCTTCGCCATCGATCGGATGCTTCCGCAGATCTCCCCGGGCGATCTCGTCGTGATTCACGACACCGGCGCGCACGGCCATGCGATGGGTTTCAACTATAATGGAAAGCTCCGCAGCGCCGAGCTTCTGCTCCGCGAGGACGGGAGCGTGAGGCTCATCCGCCGCGCCGAGACCCCGCTCGACTACTTCGCCACCCTCGACTATCCACGCCTCCGCGAGGACGCGCTCGCCACGGCAGCCAGGAGCCAAGAATGATTGCGCCACTCTCGAGAAAAGAAAGAGTCTTTCTCGCCGGTGCCATGAAGAGCATGATGCTCGCCGACGGACATTTCGAGGAGCAGGAGCTGAAGGCGCTCGATGTCCTGCTCCGAAGGCTCAATTTCGGCGACTACGAGCAATGCCTCGTCGAGTTCGAAGCCACCTTCAAGGACGAGGACAGCTTCTGGGAGGAAGCGGCAGCGATCAAGCGCCCAGAGGCGCACGAGATCATCACCACTGCCCTTCGCGAGCTCATGCTCCATGAGGGCATCCCCGAGCTCACCGAGGGGCACCTCCTGAACCGTCTCAAGAAGATCTGGAAGGCGTAGAGCCGATCGCGATCGGGGCGGAGCCATGAGAATTGAGGTGATTGCTACCGAGCCAAGGCTCGACGGTCGCGCCGTCCACCTCCTGCGCCGGCTCCGCGCGTCGCTCTCGGACGCCGTCCGGCAGGTGACCCTCATCGACGTCTACCTTCTCGACACCCGGCCCGAGCTCCCACGCGCGGCGGCGGCGCGGCTCTTTGCCGACGCGGTGGCCCAGTCGATTTTCATCGACAGCCCCGCCTGCGAGCCGCTCCTGGGCCGCGCGGCGGCCTCCGCGCGGCGTCAGCAATCCCGGGCAACGCGAGAGTCGGCTCCCGCAGCGCCCCGGCAATCCTTCCTCGTCATCGAGGTCTCGAGCCGGCCCGGGGTCACCGATCCGGTGGCAATCACCGCCCGGAAGGCGATCGAGAGCGAGCTCGGGAGCCCCCTCGCCCCGGAGAGCGTTGTTCAGACCGCGCGCCAATACCTCATCCACCTCGATAGACCCCTTGCCCCGGAGGAACGGGACCGCCTCGCGGCGCTTCTCCACAACCCGCTCGTCCAGCAGGCCGTCCAGCTCTCCGCGGAGGACTGGAGGCAGGGAAGGCGGCTTCCCCCCCTCTATCCCCACCGGATCGCGCCGAGCCCGCCCGAAGTGGCCCTCTTTGACCTTGCGGGGGCGAGCGACTCGGCGCTGCTCGAGCTTTCCACGCGTCGCCTCCTCGCCTTGAGCCTTCCGGAGATGCAGGCGATCCGGGCGCACTACGCCGATCCCGCGACGATCGAGGCTCGCCGAGCGCTCGGCCTCACCGCCGAGGCCACGGACGTCGAGATCGAGATGCTCGCCCAGACCTGGTCGGAGCACTGCAAGCACAAGATCTTCAACGCCACGATCCACTACCGGGAGGGAGAGACCAGCGAGACGATTCGCTCGCTCTTTGCCACCTACATCCGCAAGACCACCGAGGAGCTCGCGGGGCGCAAACCCTTCCTTCGCTCGGTCTTCCACGACAACTCCGGGGTGATCGCCTTCGATGAGGAGAATCTCGTCTGCTTCAAGGTCGAGACCCACAACTCGCCCTCCGCCCTCGACCCGTACGGCGGTGCGATCACCGGAATCGTCGGGGTGAACCGGGACATCCTCGGCACCGGCAAGTGCGCGCGCCCTATCTTCAACACCGACGTGCTGTGCTTCGGCTATCCCGACACCCCCGAGACCGAGCTTCCCGAAGGGCTCCTTCACCCCGCAATGGTTCTCGAGGGGGTCCATCGCGGGATCGTCGACGGGGGAAACCAGTCCGGCATTCCGGTGGTCGCCGGGGCCTTCCTGTTCGACGAGAGCTTCTCCGGAAAGCCGCTGGTCTTCTGCGGCACCGGGGGCATCCTTCCGGCGCGCGTGGGCGGGGAGGCGGGATGGATCAAGCATATCGACTCAGGAGACCTCGCGGTCATGGTCGGAGGACGGATAGGAAAGGACGGCATCCACGGGGCGACCTTTTCCTCCCTCGCCCTTGACGAGAGCTCCCCGACCTCGGCGGTGCAGATCGGAGACCCGATCACCCAGCGGCGCATGACCGATTTTCTCCTCGAGGCACGCGATCTCGGGCTCTTCAAGGGGCTCACCGACAACGGCGCCGGGGGGCTCTCCTCCTCGCTCGGGGAGATGGCCCAGAGCTCGGGAGGCGTCCGCATCGAGCTGGATCGCTGTCCGCTGAAGTATTCCGGGCTCGCCCCCTGGGAGATCCTTGTTTCCGAGTCCCAGGAGCGGATGAGCCTCGCCGTGAGCCCGGCAACCATCGAGGAGCTCCTCGCCCTCGCCAGCCGGCGCGACGTGGAGGCCACGGTGATCGGCGAGTTCACCTCAAGCGGGCGCATCGAGGTGAGCAACGAAGGGAGGCTCGTGGGGCTGCTTCCGCTTTCCTTTCTCCACGAGGGCCTCCCGGTGATGGAGCTCGAGGCGTTCTGGAGCGCTCCGACGGCGCGGCAGGGCAGCGAAGGGGCGCCTCCGCGCTCGGCCCCCGCCGCGCACGCGGCCCCCACCCTCGGCGAGACGCTTCTCTCCCTGCTCGCCGATCCCTCGATCGCCTCGAAGGAGCCGCTGGTTCGCCAGTTCGACCATGAGGTCCAGGGACAGTCGGTCGTGAAGCCCTTCATCGGCGCGCGCTCCGACGGTCCAAGCGATGGGGCGGTCCTGCGCCCCCTTCCCGACAGCAGCCGGGGCCTCACGGTCACGCACGGGATCTGCCCCGGATACTCCCTCGGCGACACCTACGACATGGCGATGTGCGCCGTGGACGAGGCCTTTCGGGCCCACGTCGCCTTGGGCGGGGACCCCGGCGCGGCCGCGGCCCTCGACAACTTCTGCTGGCCCGATCCAGTCGCCTCCGAGCAGACCCCCGACGGGGCCTACAAGCTCGCCCAGCTGGTTCGCGCCTGCCGAGGCCTTCGCGAGGCCTGCCTCGCCTACGAGCTCCCGCTCATCTCCGGCAAGGATTCCATGAAGAACGATTCCTACCTTGGCGGACGCAAGCTCTCCATCAAGCCGACCCTCCTCGTCTCCCTCGTGGGAATCATCGACGACGTCCGCCGGGCGGTCACCTCCGACCTCAAGCGTCCCGGGGAGAGCCTCTACCTCCTCGGCGCAACCCGCGGAGAGCTCGGGGCAAGCGCCTACGCCCGGAGCGCCGCGCGGTCGGGAGCCTCCGCGGAGCTGCTCCGCGGCGACCAGCCCCGGGTCTATCCGAAGGAGGCCCTCGCCCTCTATCGCGCGCTCCACCAAGCGATGGAGAGCGGGCTCGTGACCGCCTGTCACGATCTCTCCGAGGGTGGCCTCGCGGTGGCCCTTGCGGAGTCCGCCCTCGCTGGGCGGCTCGGGGCGGAGGTGGAGCTGTCCAACCTTGCCCTCATCCCGCTAGAAGCCGGGGAAGGGGACGCCTCGCCTCCCTCTCGCCCCGA
>DAHVAK010000062.1 GCA_027314665.1 Spirochaetales bacterium | reverse complement strand
AGGCGCCGGCCGCTGGCGTAGTCGGCGGCGAGGAGGGCTACCGCCTCGCGATCTCCGCGCGCGCCGTCACGATCGAGGCCGCCGCCCCGGCGGGTTTCTTCTGGGCGGTCCAGACCGTGCGCCAGCTTCTCCCGCCGTGGGCGGACGCGCCGGCCGCCCTCCGCTCCTTTGCGGGGCGCGGCTCACGCGGCGCCCTCGAGCTCCCCTGCCTCGAGATCGTCGATTTCCCGCGCTTCCCGTGGCGCGGGCTGCACCTCGACGTCTCGCGCCATTTCTTTCCGGTTCCCTTCATCCTCAAGCTCCTCGACCTTCTCGCCCTCCATAAGCTGAACCGCTTCCACTGGCACCTCACCGACGACCAGGGCTGGAGGCTCGCCATCGAGCGCTACCCGCGCCTAACCGAGGTCGGCGCCTGGCGCGAGGGAAGCGGCGGGCGCTACGGCGGATTCTACTCCCACGACGAAGTGCGCGAGGTGGTGCGCTACGCCGCGGAGCGCTCGATCGAGGTCGTGCCGGAGATCGAGATGCCCGGCCACGCCCAGGCGGCGATCGCGGCCTACCCCGAGCTCTCCTGCCGAAGGGAGCCCCTCTCCGTGTGGACGGAATGGGGCATAAGCCGCGACCTCTTCTGCCCCGGAGGCGAGGAGAGCTTCCGCTTCCTCGAGGGGGTGCTCGCCGAGGTCGCGGAGCTCTTCCCCTCCCCCTACATCCACATCGGGGGCGATGAGTGCCCCACGGAGCGGTGGGAGAGCTGTCCGGCGTGCCGGGCGCGGATGCGCTCGGAAGGGCTTTCAGGCGAAGGGGAGCTCCACGGCTACTTCGTGCGGCGGGTCGCCGCCATCCTCGCGGGCCTGGGCAGGCAGGCGATCGGATGGGACGAGATCCTCGACGGGGAGCTTCCGCCCGCAGCGGCGGTCATGTCCTGGCGCGGGGTTTCAGGCGGAATCGCCGCCGCGCGGGCGGGCCATCCCGTCGTGATGGCGCCGATCACCCACTGCTACCTCGACTACCGCCAATCGCTCGAGCCTGGGGAGCCGGGACGAGGAAGTGCGGAGCTTCCGTCCATCACCCTGGCGCAGGTCTACAGCTACGATCCGATCCCGCAGGGGCTCTCCGCGCAGGAGGCGCGCTGGATCCTGGGCGCGCAGGCGAACCTCTGGACCGAATACGCACCGACGCCCGAGACCGCGGAGCGCCTCATCTTCCCGCGGCTGTGCGCCCTCGCGGAGGTCGTCTGGTCGCCGAGCGACAGGAGTTTTCGCTCCTTTGAGCAGCGGCTGCCCACCCATCTCAAAAGGCTCGAGAGGGCGGGCGTCGCCTGCCGCCGCTCCTAACAGGGTGCTGACAGACTCAAAGGTACCTGCCAAAACGGCGCTTTCTCGAACCAAATTGGGGCAAGAGGCCATAAAAAACGCCGTTTTGGCAGCGGGTCAATCACTTTGTCAGCACCCTGCTAATGGAGCCCCCGCAGCCAACCTCAGCGCAGCGGGAACTGCGTCGCGGTGCTCGTGACGATGAGCATCGTGATGAAGAAGGCGTTGATCAGGGCGCCGGGAATGACTCGGCCGGTCTTGTAGAAGAAGAAGGTCGAGATCGAGGCGATGATGATGTACATCGGCACGAACTGGAAGGCCACGATCGCGAGCAGCGGCTGATTCGCCGTGAGCAGGGTTCCCCCCGCGAAGAGCGGGATGTATTCGGCGAGGAGGAACAGCACGAAGCCGCCCGCGAGCATCACGATGTTGCGCACGAGCTCGACTCCCGGCGAGAGCCGCATCGAGCGAAGCTCCCCGTGCAGGATGAGCCCCAGCACGATGAAGTAGAACAGGAAGGGAATCACGTAGGGCAGCCAGATCAGAAGATGAACCGGGGTGATGATCTTGGCGTTGAAGACCCAGAAGCGCGCGTCGGTGGCAAACGCCCACTGCAGGAACCACAGGGCAAGGTAGGGGGTGGCGAGCACGGCGCACGCAAAGAGCACCGACTTCCCGATCCGCGCCCACTCGAGCCTTCCTTCCGCGCTCGTGAGACCGTAGGCGGTGAGGCTTCCTCCCGCCCTTTTGTTGAGCAGGAGGTGCCACAACAGGAAGAGAATCAGCCCGATGACTCCGCCCCCGACCGCCCAGCCCATGATCCCCGTGGTGATGGTTTGGGCGAAGAGCGCGCTCGCAGGCAGGAGGGCATTCGCCACGGTCTGGAACTTGAAGAAGGTGAGCACGCCCACGGCCACGAGGATGACGGTCCCGATCCAGAGTCCGGCCCCCCGAACCGGTCGCGCATCCAGCACCGGCTGAGCCAGCTCGGAGAAGAAGGGCATGCGCAGGAGCAGCGACCCCACGGGGAAGAGCAGCAGGATCACCCCGATGAGGGCGATGAGCGTTCCGATCTCGTCCCAGAGCCAGATCTGGCTGGAGGAGGGAAGCGGCGCGACCCCCTGGAGGGTCTGCTGCATCCAATCCACGGCGAGGGCGACGGCCTTGCCATCGAGGGTGAGGAAGGGGTGGGTGGTCGGAACCGACTCGAAGATCCGCGCGGTTCCGTCGGCAATTGAGCCATAGACCTTCCCGGGCACGATCGGACCGCTTGCGCCGAAAAGCTGCTGGAGCCGCGCGGAGGTCGGGAACTCGCTTCCCTTCGGCACGCTCCACATGAGCTGGGAGAACTCGGAGTAGCGCGCCTCGAGCACCATCACGTTCTTGGGAAAGGTCGGCGTCCCGGGGATCGGCTCGTAGGGCGGCGTGCTCGTGGAGGAGCTCACCAGAACCATCGAGCGGTAGTAGTCCGGATGCGTGGCGGCGGCCACGACCGAGGCCCAGCCGCCCATCGAGTGCCCGACCAGGGCGATGTCGTCGCCCTTCACGAAGTCGAGGCTGTGCAGGTAGGCGAGGGCGTCGGGTCCTCCGTAGCCGTTTGCGAAGGCCGGGGGATCCGAGAAGCCGTGGCCCGTCTGATCGATGGCGAGCACGACGCATCCCCTTCGGGCAAGCTCGATCGAAAAGCCGTCCATCGTGTCGTGGGAGTTGATGTAGCCGTGGATGGCAACGACCCCCGGAGCCGGGTTCTTGGCGGTAGCGGCGACCGGTTTGTAGAGAAGACCGTACATCATCACCCCGTTCGAGCCGACGAACTTCACCTGCCTGACTGAAACCGATCCGCCGGCGGTCTGTGCGATTTCGGCGACGATCCCCCCGATGATGACCAGGCCGACCGCGACCGCGAGCACGATCCACGCGGTGGATCTTCTGCTTGAAAACGCAGTAGGTTCGATGGATGACATCATTCCTCCTTGTAGGACCGGCGATTTTGGCCACCCTCCAGTCTAGAGGGTCGAGCCATGAAGTCAAGGATTTTTCCGGGGGGTGAAATCGGCGCGCGGGAGATCCGACACGCGCGGAAGCTCCGAGCCTCAGCCCCGCCTCGATCAACCGCGCGCCTGTCCCGAAGCAGTGCCCGCCGCCCATCCGGAGGACCAGCATATCTGGAGGCTGTAGCCTCCGCTCCTGCGCTGGAAGTCCAGGAGATCGCCGGCGAGGTAGAGGTTGTCGAAGAGGCGGGAGCGCATCGTGCGAAAGTCGATCTCCTCCAGGGCGACCCCGCCGCTCGTCACGATCGCCTTGTCGCTGCCGAGCAGGCCGTCGAAGGTAAGGGGAAGGGCCTTCATGAGGCGCACGATCTCGAGGCGCGAGGCCTTCGTGAGGCTGTGCGCGGGGAGATCGGGATCGACCCTCGCGAGCTCGAGGAGCACCGGCACCATGCGGGCGGGGAGGGCCTGCGGAAGGGAGTTCCGCACCTTGCGGTTCGGCGCGGCGGCAAGCGACTCCCGGATGACCGCGTCGAGCCGAGCGTGATCCTCCGTCGGGACGAGATCGACGAGCAGGCGCAGGCGCTCCTCCTCATCGCCGGCCTCCCGCGCAAGCGCGAGGATGCGCGAGCTCAGGTTCAGCGCGAGCGGCCCGCTCAAGCCGAAGTGCGTAAAGAGGAGCTTGCCCCGCTCGGAGGGAGTCTTCTTCGGGCGCTCGCCGGAAAGCGAAAGGGCGGTGAGGCGGGCGTCCTCGAAGGCGAGCCCGGCGAGGCGCGCTACCCACGCCTCGCTGGCGCGAAGCGGCACCAGCGAGGGCTCGGGGATGCGCACGCTGTGCCCGATGGCCGACAGCCACCCGAACCCCTCGCCCGTGGAGCCGGTCTCGGGATGCGAGAGGCCGCCGGTAGCGACCACGACGCTGCCAGCCTCGATCACTCCGCCGGCGGTCTCCACTCCGGTCACCCGGCGGGCGGCGGCATCGGCCTGGAGCCCGCGCACCGGCGCACGCGTGCGCACCTCGACCCCGCCGTCTGCAAGGTAGCGCGCCAGCACCTCCAACACCGAAGAGGCCCGCTGGGTTGCGGGGAAGGCGCGGTTCTCCTCTTCGATCACGGTCGCCAGGCCGTAGCGGGCGAGAAAATCGATGAGCTCGCGCGGCCCAAAGCGCGCGAAGAGGCTGTGGAGAAACTCCCCACGCTCGCCGTACTTCTCCACCAAGACCGGGCGGCGGAACTCGGCGTTGGTGACGTTGCAGCGCCCGCCGCCGGTGATGAGGAGCTTCTTCCCAAGGCGGTCGTTCTTCTCGAGCAGAACGACGCGCGCGCCGCACTCCGCCGCCCGCCCGGCGGCCATCATCCCTGCGGGGCCGCCGCCCACGACGCAGACCTCAACGCCGCTCGCACTTCCCAAGGTCATCCACCTCCGGCCCGAGCCGGCTACGCGCCATGCTCTTCGCGAACTCCTCGGCCGGCATCGGACTCGCGAAGAAGTACCCTTGGACCTGGTTGCAGCGCGCCGAGGGCATGGTCCTCCACTCCAGCCCTCGCAGACGCTCGGCCTGCTCCTTGGTTTCGATACCCTCCGCGATGACCTCCAGCCCGAGGCTGTGCGCCATGGAGATGATGGCGCGCAGGATGGCCAGGCTGTCCGGGTCGCCCTCCATGTGCTGCACGAAAAACTTGTCGACCTTCAGGGCGAAGGCGGGTACGGTCTTCAGCCAACGCAGCGAAGAGTAGCCGGTCCCAAAGTCATCGATGATGATGCGGATGCCCATCTCGATGAGCCTCCCCATCACCCGGCGGGATTTGTCGATGTCCCTGATCGCCGCGCTCTCGGTCAGCTCGAAGATGAGCATCGAAGGCTCGACCCTTCTCTCGCGAAGCACCGCAAGGGTCGTCTCGACGAAATCCTCCTGCTGGAACTGGCGGGCGGAGATGTTCACCGAGATTGGGACTCCGCGAAGGCCCGAAGCCCTCCAGGCCTCGATCTGCTCGCAGACCGTGCGGATCACCCACTCCCCGATCGGGATAATGAGGCCGCTGCGCTCGGCCGTCGGGATGAAGGAGTGCGCCGCGAGCAGCCCCCGTTCGGGATGATGCCAGCGCAGCAGCGCCTCCGCCGCCGACACCTCCCCGCTTTCCAGATCGCAGATGGGCTGGTAGTAGACGGAGAACTGCTTCTCGGCGAGCGCCCTGCGCAGGGACTGCGGGCTCATGAGCTGCTCGTAGCTTCCCTCGATCATGGATTCGGAGAAGAAGCGGTAGCCGTTCTTGCTCGCCTCCTTCACGCTGTACATCGCCATGTCCGCATTGCGCAGGAGCAGCTCGACGGTGTCGCCGTCGTCCGGACAGACGCTGATCCCGATGCTCGCCGAGGGGTACAGCTCGTGGGACTCGATGCGAAGCGGCTCGGAGAGAGCCACGAGAATGCGGCTCGCGGCCTGAGCCGCCTCGTCGTGCGACTTGATCTCGGAGAGCACCGCGACAAACTCGTCGCCTCCCATGCGGGAGAAGGTGTCGGTGCTGCGCAGACAGCGCCCCACCTTCTCCGCGATGATGCGAAGATACTGATCCCCCACACTGTGACCGAGATTGTCGTTCACGCTCTTGAAGTTGTCGAGATCCAAGAGCATGACCGCGAGGGGAAGCCCGTGGCGCTGCGCGGAGGCGATCGCCATGCGCAGCCGGTCGTTGAGCAAGAAGCGGTTCGGCAGGCTCGTGAGAGGATCGTGGGTCGCCATGAACTTGAGCTTTTCCTGGGCCGTCGAGAGGTCGCTGATGTCCCTGAGGATGAGGACGACCCCGATCGATTCGCCGTGGCGGTCCACGACCGACGAGGCCGAGAGGCTCAAGGAGACGGGGCGGGCGCTCGGGGTCACGTGCTCTATCTCGATATTCCTGAGCGGGCGCCCGGGGAGGAGTAGCTCCGGCGTCAGCTCCTTCACGAGCCCGAACTGGGGAAACAGCTCGTCGATCGAAACGCCGACGAGCCCTTCCTGACCGATTCCGAGGAGGTTGGCGGCGGCAGGGTTCACAACACGGATGCGCCGGTCCCAGCCGAAGAGGATGATCCCGTCTCCCATGGTTCGCAGGATGTCGTGGGCGGCCGCCTCGAAGGTGAGCGACATGAGGTTGAGGCGCACGACCGCGAACCCAATGCCGATGACCCAGATCAGGGCACCCAGCACCGAGATCTCCTGAAAGAGGGCTGCAAAGAGAATCGACACCAGTCCCGAGTAGACTATCACGCGCGCCTGGAGCCGCTCGGCACGATGAGGCGTGGTCCGTCCCCACCCGTGCACCGAGATCAGCCCTGCGAGGCTGGCGGCCACTGCGTAGGCAAAGAAGGCGACCTCCCAGAGCGAGAGGGGACGGCGGAGCGCGGTCCACCCGAGGCTCGACTGGACGAATCCGACGCCGAAGTACGGCCCGGTGATGTCGCGGTAGAGAAAAGCGACCGCAGGGGCGTACAGGAGGGCGAGGAACCACCTTTTGCGGAGGAGTCGCCCCCTACGACTCGTCGCGAGGAGAAAATGGACCAGAACCGGCGTCGAGACCGTCCATCCCGCGGCCGCCGCGCGATACCAGGTTGCAGGAGCGCTCTCCCCGCGGTGGGCGGCGAAGATCGCGTAGGAGAAGGCCCACTCCGCAAGCAGGAGGCACCCTGCTCCGAAGAGTCGGTTCTGCGTTCCCCGCGGATTCACCATAAAGACATAGCCGGCGAGGATGATTTCGA
>DAHVAK010000061.1 GCA_027314665.1 Spirochaetales bacterium | reverse complement strand
CTTTGCGTTTGTCAGCACCCCGCTAGACGACGGGGAGGACTCAGAGCTCGCTACGACTCGAAGACCCGCAGGAGGCTCGAGCGGGGTCGCGCGGGCGCCTGAGACGCCTTGTAGGCGATCGCCGAGCGGTAGAGCGTCTCGATCTCGTCGGCGATACTCCGCCAGGTGTAGTTGGCGCGGACATAGGCCTGTCCCGCCTCGCCCTTCTGCCTCGTGAGCCGAGGGTTTGAGAAGGCGCGGGCGATTGTCTCGGCAAGAGACTCCGAGCTTCCCCGCTCGAAGAGATAGCCTCCCCCGCTCCGCTCGACCACCTCGCGCACCCCGCTCAGGTTCGAGGCGATGACCGGCGTGCCCAAGGCCAACGCCTCGAGCTGCACGATCCCGAAGGCTTCGATGCGAACCACGGAGGGTAGGACCAAAGCGGTCGCCTCGAGGTAGGCGCGCACGAGCTCTTCGAAGGGAAGCTCCCCCGAGAAGGTCACCGCCTCCTCCACGCCAAGGCTCCGCGCCATGCGCGAAAGCCGCGGCAGGAGTTCCCCCCCTCCGACCACCTCCAGCGTGGCGGCCACCCCGCGCGAGCGCGCGAGGGTAAGCGCCTCGATGAGGTGATCGATCCCCTTGCTCGGGGCGAGCCGCCCGACGTACAACAGGCGATCGGCTCGGCGCAGCTCCCGGCCGCAGGCGATCCTTTCGGCCACGGACCGGAACTTCTCGACATCGACTCCGATCGGTACGATTTTCGCCTCGAACCGCGAAAGGACGGGCGAGTCCTTCGCGTAGCTTGCGGTGGTTGCAATGATTTGATCGCTTCCCTCAAGCAGCCGCGCGCGAGCCCACGCCGAGTAGCGGTTGACGAGCTTGACGACCCAGCGCGGGACCCTCCAAATCCAGAAGTTCTCGTTGATCTCGAGGTCGCAGTGGTAGGTGACGACGAGGGGGATCCTCGCGAGCCTTCGGGCGACCGCCTGGGTAAAATGGGTCGGGGGCACATGGCTGTGCACGACATCGAAGCTCAAGAGGTGCCGGTAGGGCATGAGCGAAAACAGCGGCTGGTAGCGCCCCCAGACCGTGGGGAGGCGGACGATCCGAAATCCCTTCCGGAAGGCGCTCGCGTCTCCGTCGGCCGCGGTATGGGTAAAGACCGTGACCGCGTGGCCCCGTCTTGCGAGCTCGGTCGCAAGGTCCTCGACATACTTCTCGGTGCCTCCGACGTGGGGATAGAAAAACGAAGACAGCAGCGCGATTCTCATTTCATCTTCCACCCGCCTTGGTCAAAGCCTCCACGCGCCTCATCACCGGCACAAAGAAGATCAGACCAAGGAAAACATGGAGATAGTATGTGGCGAACCGCCACACCACGATTGCGACGAAGGTCAGGTCGGGCCGCCCGGTGAACCCGGAGAAGACCAGCGAGTAGATGCCCTCGATGCTGCCGCTGCCTCCGGGGGTCGGGATGAAGTAGGCCACCAGATTCACGGTCACGAAGGTGACGAGAACCTGGAGGACACTGAGCTCCCGCCCTGTCATCCCTTGGAGAACGAATGCGAGAGAGCAGACCTGGAAGAGCAGATTCACGAAGCCGAGGAGCGTGTCCAGGAGCATGATGTGGAGCTTCTGGCGCCAGAGGAAGCTCACCTCCTCCTTCAAGCGCAGGGACCAGGCGACGAAGTGCTCGCCCCACTCCTCTCGACGCGTCATGCGCGCAATGAGGCGCCCGACAGGGCTGCGCTCCACCCGCTGAGCGATGCGGGCTAGGAGGTCCGGCCGGAAGAGCACCCCGGCGACCACGACTGCAAAGACAAGCGAGACTCCAAATCCGAGGTAGATGATGACCGTTCCCGCCCCCACCGAATGGGCGAGATCGATCGCGGCATGAAATGCCAGAGCGACCACCAGCAGGGAGGTGACGAGATGCTCAACCCATCGCGAAGCGATGATGTTCGTTGACTTCTTGAGATCGATCCCGAGGGCGTGGAGATGATAGACCTGAAAGGGCTGCCCACCGCTCGCGAAGGGAGTCAGGTTTGAAAAGAAGCCTCCCAGCAGGCCGTTGTCAATGAGATCGCGAAAGGAAACCCGGATCTTGAACTGCGACAGGATGATCCGAAGCCGGAGCGCATCGACGACGTAGATGAGGAGGTAGCATCCGAAGGGAATCGCCACGAAGTCCCACCGGATTCTCCCCACGGATCGCAGGGTTGCCCCCCCATTGAGGAGGAAGGCGATGACGAGGTTGACGAGGAGCCCGATGATGACCGCAATGAACACCGCCCTGAGAATGTTCCTGACGTTCGGGTTCTGATTGAGCGGTTGGGTGAAGATCTTCAAGAGCCGGCCCCTTTTGCACGCCGTCTTTCGATCTCGCCGATGCCATCATCCGCGAGCGGCCATTCTGGTATGAAGATACGGCGGCCGGCGAGAAATTACAAGGGTGAGCGGAGATCGGACCGCGCTGGAACCACGAGCCGCCGAGGTCGGAAGTGACAGCCGTCAGGCCGGCTGCGCTGCGGGCAGCCTCGTCACGGGGTTGCCGCTATCGCCGGTTGAAGGTCATGGATGATGCTCTGCATCGCGAGCACGATGTCCATGGCGCCATGGCGCGCCGCCTCGAATATCTCCCTGCGCTGCTTCTGGCCTCCGTTCGACTCCTCTTCGAGTATCGTGACACATTCCTCGAGGAGGCTGATTGCCTCCCGCAGATCTTCGACCTTCATGCATAACCTCCAGTTCAACCCGTCGCCGGTCGCTCGCGCTTTGGGGGCCCCTCCTGCTCGCTTTTCAGGACCGCTAGAATCGCGCGCAAACCGCGCTGAAACGCGGCAAGCTCTTCGGCGGAGATTCGCAGGAAAAGGCCCTGCAAATGCTCATCCAACCACTTTCGCCGCTCCTCGACGAGCATCCGCCCGAGAGACGACAGGCGCACGAGGGTGCGGCGCCGGTCACTCTGATCCTCGCTTCGCTCCGCCAGCCCCGACTGCACCAGTCGATCAATGAGATGGCTTGCCGTGGGCTCCCCCACCTTGAGCCGTTCCGCGACGCGCCCCACGCTCAATTCCCCCAGCTGGCGGAGGATCATGGCCGTCTTCAGCTGCGGGAGCGTCAGCTGGGCCTCCTCCATCCACGCGGGATTGACCGGAGCGCCCACTTTTTCCAGGAGCTCGCGGAAGAGGGCAATTGTCTGGCCGATTGGCCCTTCGTCGCCCGATTCCATACCCTTCGACACCCGCACCTACCGCCTAAACGTACGAAATCCAATCGACAGCGTCAATATAATCTCGCGACTCGCTGCGCGCTGTCGGGATGCGGATCTCGGAGGGACGTGAAGGGTGCCCCGGACGCTAGTGACGCACCGCGGTCACCTTGCCGTCCGCCACGTAGACGAAGACGAACCAGCCGCTTCCGTCAGGGTAGACGAACTGCTCGCCCGGGCCGAGCTTTTCAGTTTCCTTGCTTTTCTTCAGGGGAGGTCCGACGCGCTTCACGAGCTCCTCCTCCGTCATCCCGGGCTGCAGCGCCCCGCTGTTGAGGAGAGCTACAATGTCCTCAAGCTTATCTGCCATCAGTATGCCTCCTTCGACAAGCGACGTGCTTCATCGCTTCGCGAACACGACCTCCCGCCCGCTCGCCGCCGATTCGTAGAGGGCGTCCAGCACCCTCTGGATCATGAGCGCCTGCTCGAGCGTCGCCTCGAGGGGCGCCTCGCCGAGAATCGCGTCGATCCAGTTGCAATGACGGTTGCAGTGGGAGTATCTCAACTCTCCGCCCTTGGGCTCGACGATCTGATAGCCGGAGCCTTCGGGAAGGAACTTGAAAAGCCGGGTCGGGTAGACGCTCGCCCCGCCCTCGGTGCCGAAAAGCTCTACATCGTGCCGGTCGGCGTCGGCCTGGTGGCGAATCCAGGAGACCTCCAGCAGAAGGGTTGCCCCTCCCGCGAGACGCAGGAGCCCGCCCGAGAAGTCGTCGACGTCGAAAAGGTGCTCCTCCGCGTCCGACTTGCCCCATCCGCCCTCGCCCAACCCGCGATTGCCGAACTTAAGATACGAAAAGCCGCTCACCGTCTCGACCGCGAAGTTGTCCATAAGCGAGAGGGCCAGGTCGAGCATGTGAACCCCAATGTCGAGGAGCGCCCCCCCGCCCGAACGCTTCTTGTGGAGAAACCAGGTCCCGAACTTCGGCGCACCGGCCCGACGGCACCAGTAGGCCTTGGCATGGTAGATCTCGCCGAGCGCCCCGCGCTCGCGCAGGGCGCGCACGGTTTGCGCCTCCCGCGTGAAGCGCTGGTTCATTCCGACCGTGAAGATCTTGCCGCTTTTCTTCGCTGCCGCCACGACCTCGGTAGCCTCGGCAACCGACATGGCGAAGGGCTTCTCGAGCAGCACGTGCTTTCCCGCCTGGAGCGCCCCGATCGCCGTCGAGGCATGGAGGAAATTCGGCAGCGCCACGCTCACTGCCTCGATATCGGGATCGCGCAGGAGCTCTGCGGGGTCGCCGTAGACGCGGTCGATGTGGAACTCGTGCGCTAGAGCACTTGCGCGCTCCTTGCTGACATCCGCGACGGCCACGAGCTCCGCCCCCGGGTGGAGCCGAATGCCTTGACAATGCGAGGGCGCAATGGCTCCCGCTCCGATCATGCCGACTTTGACCTTCCTCATGGTGCCTCCTAGCTGCAGTGGCAGGTTGCTGATAAACGCAAAGGTACCCGCCAAAATGGCGTCTTCCCGGAGCAACTCGGGGCAAGAGGCCGCAGAAAACGCGATTTTGGCAGCGGCTCACTCATGCCGTCAGCGCCCCGCTACCTGCGCTCGGCAGCGATCTGCTCGAGCGGCTGCTTCACCTGCCTTGCCACGACGGTGGAGCTTACGACCCGCGGGCTTGCCCAGCGGCACGCGTTCGCAATCACCCGTTGGATCTCAGGATTGTGATAGACCGGATAGCTTTCATGGCCGGGCTTGAAGTAGAAGACGCGCCCGTTGCCGCGCTCCCAGACACAGCCGCTGCGAAAGACCTCGCCGCCCGCGTACCAGGACACGAAGATCAACCGATCGGGCTCGGGGATGTCGAAACGCTCACCGTACATCTCCTCGTGCTCGAGCTCAATGTAGTCGCCCAAGCCCTGGGTGATCTCGTGGCCCGGGGCGAGGTTCCACAGCCGCTCCTTCTCCCCCGCCTCGCGCCACAGGAGCGAGCAGTTGGTGCCCATGAGCCTCTTGAAGATCTTCGAAAAGTGCCCCGAGTGGAGAACGATGAGCCCCATCCCGGAGAGAACGCGCTGGTAGACCCGCTCGACCAGCCGATCGTCGACCTCGGCGTGGGCGACATGCCCCCACCAGATCAGGACATCGGTCTCGGCAAGGCGCCGATCGCTCAAGCCCTGTTCCGGCTCGTCGAGAGTGCCCACCGCAACCTCGAAGCCCCCCGCCGCGCGCAGGCCCGCCGCGATCGCGCCGTGGATCCCTTCGGGGTAGATGGCGGTGATTTCCTTGTTCTCACGCTCGTGGCGGAACTCATTCCAGATGGTGACGCGTACCGTTTCCATGGAAGCCCTCAGGATAAAAAGGGTAGGTCGGAGCCGGGGGGGCTGTCAATATGAGGCGCCTTGCCTCTCCTCCGGCGTCGGCGCCGCCGCGAGGCAGCGATCGATGTCCTCGCTGCGCGCGGGGCGGTGAGCGCGACCGCGATCCCCTTGCCCGCATTCTCATCGGCGCGGGGGCGGCTGCAAGCACGCGCGCCTTCGCCGGCGGACCTCCGAGTGCCGCGGCAAGAAGCTTTCGCTTGCAGGTCGCGCGGAAATAGCCTACTATGAGGAGTATGTCACTTCTTGAGCGGGCAGCTGCGGTCCGGACGGGAGATGACGGTTCGCGAGTTGCCCGATACGCCGCCGCAGCGGGCCGGCGAAACGTGTTTGAGCTTCTCGAGACTATCGAAAGCATCTACAACATTAAGGACCTCGACACCCTCCTCGAGCGCGTGCTCCTCGAGGCGCGGCGATTCGTCTTTGCGGATGCCGGAACCCTCTACCTGAAATCCGACGACCGCCTCTACTTTAGCTACGTGCAGAACGACTCCCTGTTCGGGGGGAGCGAAGCAGGGCAGAATCGGATGACGAATCAGTACATCTATTCCCAGCACAGCATCTCCGTGGATCGCACCTCGCTCGCGGGCTACGTTGCCGCCACGGGCGAATCCCTTCTCATCGACGACGTCTACCACATCCACAGCGGGGTCTCCTTCTCCTTCAACCCCGCCTTCGACGCGAGATCTTCCTACAAGACCCAGTCCATGCTGATCGTGCCGCTGCGCAATCGCGACGAAGCCGTCATCGGGGTCCTGCAGCTCATCAACGCCAAGCTCGGCGACAATCAGATCGTGCCCTTCTCCGAACAGGATCGTCTCTTCATCCTCCAGTTCGCCCGCAGCGCCGCCAACACCATCGAGCAGGCGCGCCTCTCCCAGGAGATGGTCCTGCGGATGGTCGAGCTTGCCGAGCTGCGGGATCCCTTCGAGACGAGCGCGCACGCCAAGCGCGTCGGCGCCTACACGGTGGAGCTCTACACCCGGTGGGCTCAGCGTCACGGAATTTCCGAAAATCAGGTTCGGGAGACCCACGAGATCCTCCGGACCGCTGCGATGCTCCACGATGTCGGCAAGGTCGCGGTGAGCGATGCCATCCTCAAGAAACCCGGCGAGCTCACCGAGAGCGAGCAGGTGAGGATCCGGATGCACACGGTCTTCGGGGCGCGCCTGTTCAAGCACGAGCGTTCAGCCTGGGATCGGATGGCGGCGGATGTGGTGCTCAACCATCACGAGCGTTGGGACGGGCGGGGCTACCCGGGCAAGATCGAGAACATCCATGCCGAAGAGATTCACTTCGGTCCCGGCAAGCGGGGGGAGGAGATACCCCTCGTCGCCCGGATCGTGGCGATCGCCGACGTCTACGACGCCCTCTCCTCGGAGCGCGCCTACAAAGAGGCCTGGGATGACGAGATCGTCCTCGAGTACATCGCCAACGAATCCGGGCGTCAGTTCGACCCCGAGCTCGTGGAGGTCTTCCTCGGGATGCAGGACGTCATCCGCTCCATCCGAACCAAGTACACCCTCTAGCAGGGTGCTGACAGAGTCAATGACCCGCTGCCAAAGCGACGTCTTCGGTTGAGCCTCTTGCCCCAGATCGGCTCGAGAGAACGCGGTTTTGGCAGGTACCTTTGCGTTTGTCAGCAACTTGCTCGCTCCCTCTTTTTTTGCGGCTTGACAGGGGCTCGGTTCTCCCCTATGTTGAACTGGATAGTTTGACCATTTGGTTTGATTGTTCGACAAACTTCCGACAGGAGGACGTCGAAATGGAGGGCTCCGAGCGAGGGGAGATCTCGAAGGAGGAGCAGATCCTCAATGCGGCGGCCGAGGTCATCGTTGAGAAGGGGCTAGCCGGAACTCGCATGCAGGAGATCGCCGACCGCGCAGGAATCAACAAGACGCTCCTGCACTACTACTTCCGATCGAAGGAAAACATCTACCGCACGATTGTGGAGCGGGTCTTTTCCCGGTTCTTCAGCCAGATCGAAGCGGCCATGACGAGCGACAGCTCCTTTCCGGTCGCGCTGAAACGGTTCATCGACGGCATCTTCTCGGTCATGGCAGCGAATCCTCGGGTTCCCCTCTTCATGATGCAGGAGCTCTCCCAAGGGGGAAAGACGGTGCAGGACATCCTGACCACAACCCTGGGCCGCAACCGGATGACGCTCCCCCAACGGCTCTTCGCCCTCATCAAGCGGGAGCAGGAAGCCGGCCACATCGGTCCGGTCAATCCCCTGCAGTTCATGGTCACCCTGCTCGGCTCGTGCATCTACTACTTTGCCGCTGAGCCGGTCGTCGTCGCGGTGATCCAATCGATCCACCCTGGGATCGCCTTTGACCGGCAGCAGTTCATCGCCGAGCGCAAGGAGGAGATCTTCAATGTGCTCTACTACGGCATCAAGATACGGGACGACGCGAATGGTCGGTAGATGCTTCCTGCGCAGCCTCAGCTCGCTCTCGGCGGCGGCCCTCGCGCTCCTCGGCGCTCTCGCCTGCGGGCCCCAGCCGGCGCAGGGGCAGAGTCTGAAGGAGACCATCCACCTCGCCCTCGCCAACGACTCGTCGATCTCGGCGGCAGCTCAGGGCGCAGAGTCCGCCCGCCTTGAGGCGGATGCCGCCTTCCGGGACATCCTGCCCAGCCTGAATCTGGGCGGCTCCTATCAGTACGTCTCCTCCACGGCAAACGTTACCCTTCCGAGCCTCCCGGGCAAGCCCGCCCAGACCATCGCCCTCGGCCAGCAGAACACGGTGGATCTCTTCGCGGGGGTGCGCTGGGCCCCCTTCACCGGGTTCGCTCAACAGGCCACGGTGGAGATGAAGCGCCTTCAGGCCCTCCTCGCGCGGAACAACCTCGATGCAACGCGGGTGGCAGTAGCCCTGAAGACGGTCATCGCCTACCGACAGGCGCAGGCGGCCCTTCTCCAGATCCGGATCCTCACCTCCGCGCGCGACCGAGCCCAGCTTCAGATCGACCAGACTACCGCCCTCGAGCGGCAGGGGATGGCCCAGAAGGTGGACGTGCTCTCGCTTACGATCGCCCGCCTGGGCTACGACCAGAAGCTGATCGAGGCGCGCGCCTCCCTCGCCGACGCCCTCGAGCGGCTGAAGTCCCTCACCAGAAAGGAGATCTCCGTTCCGCCCCCGCCCGAAGCCAATCCGGAGATCGTCCTGCCGCCGCTTCGCGAGGAGCAGATCGAAGAGATCAAGGCCCTCTCCATCCAGCGCGGGATCCTCGATCAAGGCAGAAGGCTCGCCCAATCAAAGCTCTATCCGATTCTCTCCTTCAGCGGCGCCCTCCACTACGGGATCCCCGGCGTCAACCCGATCCAGAACGAGTGGATGCTTTACGGCACCGCGGGGGCCGCCCTCTCCTGGTCCTTCAACTGGGGCGGCGACTCCTTGGGCGTG
>DAHVAK010000077.1 GCA_027314665.1 Spirochaetales bacterium | reverse complement strand
GGCGCGCGCGCACGCGCTCGAGCTCCGTCGGGCTCAATGCCGGGATATCCGCAAGCGAGAGCGAGGCGATTACCTTGGTGTTCACCTTGTTGACGTTCTGGCCGCCGGCCCCGGCGGATCGCGCGAAGGAGAAGGCTATGTGCTGCGAGGCCCACTCGGCGAAGGCTTTTCTGTCCATGATCGAAGACTATTGGAGGGAGGCGCCTGCGCGTAGTCCCTGAAGCGCTTGGAGAATGACCGCGATGGAGGCTTCGGGAGGAATTGCGGAGGTGTCGATGATCAGGTTGTACAGGCTCGGGTCGTCGGGCGACACCCCGTAGAGCCTGCGCAGGTAGACGCGCCGCGCCGCGTCGGCAGCCTCGACCTTCCGGCGGGCCTCCTGGAGATCCAGCCCCTCGATCTGCATGACCCGCCTGACGCGGGCCTCGAGCGACGCTCTCACCGCGACGCGGAGGACGGCCGGATTCGCTCTCAGGGCGGCCGCAGCGCCGTGTCCGACGACAACGGCCCCCGAGGTGGCGGCAAGCTGGCCCATCGCCTCCTCGGCGAGGCGACGGTAGTCTTTGACGCTCAGGGGCTTGTCGTTCGCCGAGAGTCCCTGGACCCCGAAGAGCTGTGAGGTTGCCCGAAGCTCCGCAAGAATCCCGCCGATCGCGCTCGTGGAGCGATCCTCCTCCTCGATCGTCTCCTGCAGGGCCTCGGCCACGCGGTCGGCGAGCGAGGCCGGAATGGCGCGGTCGATGAAGGGTACCGTGAGGCTCCGCGACAGGGCGCGCCCGATCTCGCCGCCAGCGGCGCCGTAGGCTGCCGAGAGCGCCACCATCGGGTGCGGGGAGAGCTGCCGCGGTTTGGCGCTCGGCGGGGGGAGCGCCGGACCGGCTGCGGCGAGCGCCTCTTCGTGGACGTAGCGCTTGCCGCGCAGCCAGGAGGCCCCCGCCGCGATCAGCATCATCACGAAGGCGAAGGTGAAGGTGATGTGCATCCCGTGCATGAAGGGACGGGCGATGAGGTGGGGGAAGAAGGCCGTGCTCGTGAGATAGGCGGCGCGGTCTGCCGGAAGCTGGCTGAGGAGGGGGCCGAGCAGGGACTTGATCGGATTGTAGCCGAGGAAGGCTGCGAAGAGACTCCCGACCGGGGGGAGGTCAGCGATTCTCGAGGCGGCCGCCTGCGGCACCCCCTGGGAGGTGAGCCCGCGATAAAGGGCTCCCGGGAGCTGCGCGCTCAGGCCGGCGATCATGAGGGAGAAGAAGAGCCCAATCGAGAGATTCATCCCGGCGTTCTGGAAGGTCGCTCGCATCCCGGAGGCGACGCCGCGCTCGGAGGCAGGCACCGCGTTCATGATCCCTGCGGTATTCGGAGAGGTGAAGAGGCCCATCGCGAGCCCATTTCCGAGGAGGAGCAGCCCGAAGGGAAGATAGGAGAAGAGCGCGGGCAGCAGGAGCATGAGCGCGAAGGTAAGCGCGGCGGCGAGCATCCCCCCCGTGGCAAAGGGCCGAGCCCCGAAGCGGTCGGAGAAGTAGCCCGACAGCGGCCCGGCTATGAGAAAGCCGGCGGTCATGGGCAGCATGTAGATCGCCGCCCAGAGCGGCGTCGACTCGTAGCTAAAGCCGTGTGAGGGCAGCCAGATCCCCTGCAGCCAGATGATCAGCATGAACATCAAGCCTCCTCGTCCGATCGAGGCGAGAAGGCCCGCGAGATTGCCCGCCGTAAAGGCGGGTATCCGGAAGAGGGCGAGTCGGAACATCGGCTCGCTCACGCGAGTCTCGATGTAGGCGAAGAGCCCGAGGAGCAGAAGCCCACCTCCGATTGCCGCAAGGACCGCGGGGTTCGTCCACCCCATCGCGTGGCCTCCGTAGGGCTGGATTCCATAGGTGATGCCAGCAAGGAGGGCGATGAGGCCGACCCCAAAGGTGAGGTTGCCCCACCAGTCGATTCGGGCGGGGCGCATCTCGCCCATCTCACGCAGGCGAAGGTAGGCCCAGACGGTTCCGGCGATCCCGATGGGCACCGAAACGAGAAAGACGAGGTGCCAGTCGCCTGAAGCGAGCAGGCCGCCCACGACGAGCCCGATGAAGGAGCCGGCGATCCCGGCGACCGAGTTGATCCCGAGGGCCATCCCGCGCTGGTTGGCGGGAAAGGCGTCGGTGAGAATGGCCGCCGAGTTTGCCATGAGGAGCGCCCCGCCGATCCCCTGCACGATTCGAAGCCCAATCAGGGCAAGCGCGGCGGAGGGACCCTCCCAGAAGACGAGAGAGAGCCCGATCGAGGCGAGGGTGAACACGGCGAAGCCGAGGTTGTACATCCGCACGCGCCCGAACATGTCGCCGACCCTGCCAAGGCTCACCACGAGCACTGCCGTGACCACCATGTAGCCCATCAGCATCCAGAGCAGGTAGCTGACGTTGTCGGGAGTGAGCGGATTGAGCCGGATCCCGCGGAAGATAGCGGGCAGGGAGATGAGGACGATGGAGGAATTGATCGTGGCCATCAGGATGCCCAGGGTCGTGTTGGAAAGGGCGATCCACTTGTAGCCGTCGTCGTGGGAGCCGGTCATGGTGGAAGCACTCTAGTCTTCAGCTGCGAGCGCTGTCAATGCAGCTCGGTGAGAAACTCGTCGCGAGTGAGCCACAGCTCCTCGATGCGGTACATATGCCAGTGATCGTGCAGGAGGATATGACGCAGGAGCCCGAAGGCCGTGTAGTGGGTATATTCGCGATGGCTTCCGCTTTTCTGCCAGATCGCCAGGGGGTAGGTCGCGATGCGGGAAAGCATCTTTTCTCGGCGCTCGGTGAACGCGGCGAGAGCCGCGGCCGCGTCGGCGGTCTCCGGTCGAGGGGTCGGCGGCGCCTGCGGGTCGGGCAGGTAGGGCTCGAAGTCCGGGTGATCCTCGTCGCGAAAGCGCACGAGCCGGGCGTACAGCATAGGCTGAACCTCGGCAAGGTGGCTGACATGATCTTGGATCGACCAGAAACCGGCACGTCGCACCATCGTAAGCTGCGACGCGGGAATGGACTCGACGAGCTCGCGGAGGATCTTCGGCGACAGGGCAAGCCCTTCAAGGACAGCGCTCAGTGATTCAAACACAACACCCCCCTGCGCTGACAGCGTACCCGCTGCTGGGCGCGCGGTCAATCATGCGGGGGGGGAGCGGTGATGACAGGCCGGCGCCGACCTGGGCGCGCCCGTTGCCGTTCGGCTTGGGTTCACGCGCCGGCGCCGGCCCCATGGGCCAAGTCGGCTACTCCTTCACCGTGATGTCGTTCACGATGTCGTAGTTGTCGCCCCCCTCCTTCTCGGCGATCCGCTCCGCTCGCTCCTTCTCCGCCTTCGAATGGACCGAGCCGTACAGATGCAGCGTCTTTCGCCGGTGGAAGAGTCCGCCCGCTTTGACCTCGACCCCGATCGAGTCATGGCTGAGAGCCGGTTCGTTCTGAATATGGTCGAGGACTACGTGCTCTATCTCTGGCATACCCTACCTCCTTCGCCAGGCTGAATGGCAGCAGCACGAGGATGCACTACGCGGACTTTTTTACTGATATACCCATAGTATAATCCGTTTTTCGGCTCTTGTGGACCCTTTTTGACCGCAAACGGCGGGCAGTCGGGGGGCGGGCATCTTTGGGGTGAAGCTTGCGGTGGACACTCCCAGAGACTACAATTGCTCGAAAGCCTTTTCCTTCGACGAGAGCAAAGGAGCAATCGCGAGCATGAAGAAGCTGTTTTCGATCGTTTTGTTGTTGGCTGCGGCGGGAAGCGCCTTCTCGATAGGTCTGAGCGCGGGAATCGGGGGTTCGGTTTCCGTATTTTCCTACAACGAAGGGATGTCGGGGAGCTATCTTGGAACCACCGACAGCGCTACCTACACCCTCACGCAGATTCCCTTTTCTGCCAAGGTTTTCCTGGATGCCACCTTCCTCCAGCTCGAGGCGGGCTACAGAGTTGCTCAGGGCGGCAATCAGAGCACCACGCAGACGGGTGCGCTCTCTTTCTCAAACGGTTCCGCCTATGATGCGAGCTACCTCACCTTCGCCGGCTATCTGAAGTTTCCCTTCAGGGCGGGATCGGTGAGCGTCTTCCCGCTCCTCGGCGCTGAGTACGACTACAATCTGACCCTGACCGATACGAACGGCAACGACTTGAAGCCTTTGTTGACGAGCCAGGAGTTGGCCGATCTGAACCAACTGTGGCTCAAGGGAGGCGCGGGGTTCGACCTTTCCTTCGGCAGCTTCTATCTTCGGCCCGAGCTGCTTGCGGGCTTCAAGCTGCTCAGCCCGACCGACAACAGCACGATTACGGGGCTTGAAAACTACGTAACCTCAAGCGGCTATTCGAATGCCTCCGGCTCGGTAATCTGGTGGACCTGGGATCTCGATCTGCTCGTTGGATTCACGCTGTAGGCGGGGATGCAGGGGCATCGCCGGCATGCCCCTGACTTTGACGAACGCTGTGAGCATAGTGTATGCTGGCCTGGCCGCGGCCACCGCCGTCCGGGCGAAAGGAGTCTGTCATGTCCCTGCGCGGAAAGCTCTATGTCGCTGTCTTTGCCGTCATCGCCGCTTTTGTCGTGCTGTGCGGCATTCTCCTCTATATCAACAGCCTCACAGTGTCCTTGAGCAGACTCGAAGCTTCGACGGTGAGAGTGCTCTATCGATTCTATCGGCTGGAATACGCGACGAACGGCATCCTTGTCGCGCCGGACTCGCTTCCGAGCCTGAAAGAGAGCCTGCGAGCGGATCGGACGGCCTTCGAGAAGGCGCTCGACGCCTTTTCGAAGGATCGCTCGGTGGCTCGCCTCTCAGGCGAGATGCGGGATCGCGTCCAGTCCGCGGTGAGCCTGTGGACCACGGTTACGAAGTTTCCGCTCGACAACGTGCAAAGCGCGCTCAACAATCTCGCTCAGAACGAGGAGGCCGTCTCCGTCCTGAGCGGGGGGCTCCTCCACAACTACTACACCCGCGGGGCTGCCGCGATCCTATCGAGCCCGGACGTCGTCAACGATATCAACCAGATGACGAGCGGGGTCACCAGGTTCAACTTCGCGAGCGAAACCTACAACAGCCTCCTGCAGGAGATTGCGGCAAACGTGAAGGAGCAGGTGCGGCGGACCACCGCCGCCGGCGTTCGAATCGCGGTGATTCTCGTGCTCGTCATCATCCTCATCGCCGCCCTCTTCGTCTATCTCTTCGCGGGACGCCTCGCGAATCGCGTGACGCAGATCGAGTCTGCGATGAGCCGGGTGGCTGACCGGGACCTAACGAACCGCACCACCGACCGGGCCTCCGACGAGATCGGAGCGCTCGGCCGCCACATTAACGGGGTGCTCGACATTCTGCTCGACTTCCTGCGCCGGGTGCAGGGCTCCGCCCAGATGATGATGGAGCTGCGCGGGCGACTGTCGGAGGGGGCGGAATCGTCCGCCACCTCGGTCAACCAGATAAGCGAGAGCATCGGCTCCATCGAATCGCAGATCCTGAGCCTCAACTCCACGATCAGCGAGTCCGTGAACGCGGTTCTTGTCGTAGGCGAGCAGATCTCCGCCCTGGGCGGAAGCATCGAGAGCCAGTCGCGGGCGGTGGCCGCGGCCTCCTCGTCGATCGAGGAGATGGCGGGCTCGATCAAGAACGTCGCGAAGGTCTCCGAGGAGCGGAGGCGGAGGTCCAACGAGCTGATGCGGATCATCAAAGAGGGCGAGACCAAGGTCGCCTCGACCAACAGCATCATCAAGTCGGTCGCCGGCGAGGTCGGCCAGATTCTCGGGGTTATCGACATCATCAACGACATTTCGGATCAGACGAATCTTCTGTCGATGAACGCGGCAATCGAAAGCGCTCACGCGGGCGAGGCCGGCAAGGGCTTCGCGGTGGTCGCCGCCGAGATCCACAAGCTGGCGGTCTCGACGGCGCAGAACTCGGGGGCAATCAGCGCCTCGCTGAAGTCGATCACGACGAAGATCGAGCAGGCGATGGTCGAGAGCGATGCGAGCCACAAATCCCTTGAGGCCATAAGCGGCGAGATGGCCACCTTCGTTGCGGCCTTGAGCGAGATTCTCGTGAGCATGGAGGAGCTTTCCGCGGGGAGCTCCGGCGTTCTCGAGGCGACGAGCGAGGTTTCCGACGTGACCGGGCGCATCTCGGAAAGCTCGGTGGCGATCCAGGGCCACGCCAGGAACATCGAGCAGGCCATGAGGGACTTGAGGACGATTTCGGAAGGGGTGGCCGAGCAGATTCGCGAGATCGATCAAGCGGCAAAGAGCGTGCTCGGCGTGGTGACCGCAATGAAGAGCGTCAGCAGAGAAACCGCCGACCGGATCGAGGACTTGAGCGTCGCAAGCGCGCTGTTCCGCACGGAGTAGGCAAGCGAACCCGCGGCGGCGGGCGCGCGGTTTCCCGGTGCGCCGCCACGGGTCAGGTGAAGGGTCAGCCTTTCAGTCGAATCACATTCCACGAAAGCTTGGGAAGACGAGTCCGCAGTCGCCCGCCGTCGAGCTTGTCGCCCGCAAGGGGGTGAGGAGCCACGGTTTCCTTGTTTTTGGTGTTGACGGCTTTGAGGTCGGGGTTTTCCAGCACAAGGTGCTCCACGAACCGGTAGTTGGCGAAGCTTCGGAGGTCGGCCTCGAGGTCCATGTCCCCCTCCTTGTCGCGATTGACGGCGAAGATCGTGAGCTCGTTGGAGGGCTCGTTGTGCACCGCGGTCGCCTCGACGTAAGGGACATCGGTGAAGTCCTTGCTGTCGTAGCGTGGGGAGGAAACCACGACCTGGAGCGCCGTGCCTCGTCCATAGCGCGAGGCATGAAGGAAGGGATAGTAGATCGACTGGCGCCAGGCGGCGCCTCCCTTCTCGGTCATGATCGGGGCGATGACGTTCACGAGCTGCGCGAGACAGGCGATCTTGACTCGGTCGGAGTGATTGAGCAGCGTGATGAGCAGGCAGCCGACGAGGAGGGCGTCCTCAAAGGTGTAGATGTCCTCGAGCAAGTGGGGCGCCTCGCTCCAGGGCGCGATCTTCTTGTCGTCCTCACGGGAATGGAACCAGACGTTCCACTCGTCGAAGGAGAGGTTGATCTTCTTCTTGCCGCGGTGCTTGGCTTGGGCCACATCGCAGGCGGCGACCACCGTCCGAATGTAGGCGTCCATGTCGAGCGACTTCGCGAGGAAGTTGTCGATGTCGTTCTCGTAGTTGGTGAAGTAGCTGTGCAGCGAGATGTAGTCGACGTGGTCGTAGACGTGGTCGAGGACGGTCGACTCCCACATCGGGAAGGTCGGCATGTGGCTGTGCGAGCTGCCGCAGGCGACGAGCTCGATTCCGGGGTCGACCCACTTCATGACCTTCGCCGCCTCGCAGGCTACCCTGCCGTACTCATCCGCCGTCTTGTGGCTGATCTGCCAGGGACCGTCCATCTCGTTGCCGAGGCACCAGGTGCGAACGCGGTGGGGCTCCCGCACGCCGTGTGAAACGCGAAGGTCGCTCCATTGGGAGCCCGCGGAATGATTGCAGTACTCCACCAGGGCTCGCGCCTCGTCGGGGCCGCGCGTGCCGAGATTGACGGTCATGTTGATCTCGGCGCCGACGAGGCGCGCCCAGTCGGCGAACTCGTTGACCCCTATGAGGTTCGGCTCGATCGTGCTCCACGCGAGGTCGAGCCTCCGAGGGCGCTTGTCCACGGGGCCAACCCCGTCTTCCCAGTTGTAGCCGGAGACGAAATTGCCGCCCGGATAGCGTACTATCGGGACGCCGAGCTCTTTGACGAGCGCGGCCACGTCGGTTCGAAAGCCGTTCTTGTCGGCCTTCGGGTGGCCGGGCTCATAGATGCCCTCGTAGACGGCGCGTCCGAGGTGCTCGATAAAAGAGCCGAAGATGCGGGGGTCCACCTCGGCGATCTTGAAGGCGCGATCGATTGCGAGCGTTGCGGTTCTAGCGTTTGCCACACTTTCCTCCTTGGTTCATTTCGTGCGTTTGAACTATCCTATCGTGCAATTGGCGTCACTGGGCGCGGCCACCCCGCGCTGTTCCAGAGCAGCGGGCTGATGCGAAGGGTGGGGGTGCCGGCCATGTCGGCGTCGTAGGCGTGATAGATGAGCCACCAGGTATCGTCGCCCTGGTGAAAGACCGACTCGCCGCCCGGCCCGCGCCATCGCGGCCCGCCCTCGGCGATTCGGGTGCCGCCCCCTTCCGTCATCGCTACTCCGCTCTCGTCGACATAGGGTCCGGTGACCGACTTCGAGCGTCCGACCCGAATATTGTAGGTGCTGTCGCTTCCGCGGCAGCAGAAATCATAGGATGCGAAAAGGTAGTAGTAACCGTCCCGATAGATGATGAAAGAGGCCTCGATCGCATCGGGCGGCTGCGTGCGCTCCGCGATCGAGTAGATTTGCGCTCCCTTCTCGGGCTTTCCCGTCGCCGGATCGATCTTCACGATCTTGAGCCCGCTCCAGAAGCTCCCGAAGGCGAGCCAGGGCTTCCCGTTGGCATCGAGGACGAGGTTCGGATCGATCGCGTTCCAATCGTCCCAGGACTTGGACTCGATGACCCTTCCCTGGTCGATCCAATGGTAGTCGGGGCTCTTCTGGTCGAGGGTCGCATTGGTGAGCAGCCCGATGTCGGAGCGATTGCTTCCGAAGGTCGAGACTGCAAAGTAGAGATGGTAGCTTCCATTGTAGTAGGAGATGTCGGGGGCCCAGATGCTGTCGGCCGCTGGGATGTCGCTCACGACCCACGAGGGCCAGGTCGTGAAGACGTTGCCGCAGCTCTTCCAGTCGCGCAGATTGCTGGAGCAGTGAATCGGAATGGTGGTGCCCGTCGAGAAGAGATAGTAGAGCTTCCCGTCCTTCACGATGCTGCTCGGATCATGAACGTCGAGGATGGAGCCCGAAAGCGCGAGGGCCGGCGGCGGAGGGAGGCTCGGCTGCGGAGGGAGGCTCTTGCAGCCGGCAAGCAAGGCGGCTGCAAGGATGCCGAGCAGGGGCAGCACTGCGGAAAGAACGACCCGAGCGGGATCGGCAGAGATACGCTTCGGTCTCATGTTTCGCGGCTCCTCTCTCTGCTACTTTATGCCGGCGGTGATCGCCACGCCCTGAGCAACGCGCCTCTGGAAAATCAGATAGAGGATCGCGGTCGGCAGTCCCGCGAGGACCGCAGAGGCCATCACCCGCGGGTAAGCTATGCCGTACCACGACTGGACCTGGGTGATTCCAACGGGAATCGTCATCATGTGGTTCGATGCAATGATGATAAAGGGCCAGAAGAAGTTGTTCCACGTCCAAATGAAGAGCACGATCGCGAGCGCCCAGGTTATCCCCCAGTTGAGCGGCAGGAAGATCCGAAACAGGATCCTCCATTCGCCGGCCCCGTCCATGCGCGCGGCGTCGGTCAGCTCGTGGGGCATCTGGTCGAAGAACTGCTTGTAGATGACCACAGCGATCGGGGAGACCAGCTGCGGGAGAATGAGCCCCCAGTAGGTGTTCACCATGTTCAGGTGGTTCAGGAACAAGAAGAGGGGCACGACGTTCGTAGCTCCCGGAATCATGAAGCCCGCGAGAAACGCGACAAACAGGGCTCGCTTTCCCTTGAAATCGATCTGGGAGAGGGCGTAGGCGCACATCATCGTGAGAAGGATGACGCTGCCGGCGACCGCAACGGAGGTAATGACGCTGTTGAGGTACCAGCGGATGATCGCCGTATTCTTGATCACGTACTCAAAGGAATTGAGGATCAGCGGGGTGGGAAACCAGATCGGCGGGATCTTGACGGTGTTTTCCGGCACGCTGAAGGAGGTATTGACCGCCCAGTAGACGGGGAACACCCACGCGAGGCCTATGATGAGCGAGAGCCCGGTCGCGGCGACGGAAAGGATCGATAGCTTGCTCCGAGTTGGGTTCATGTGTTCCCCCTCAACCGAACAAAGCGGAGATAGATGAGCGAGGTGATGAGGATGATGACGAACAACACCACCGAGATTGCCGAGGCGTAGCCGCCCTGCTGCTGCTGGAAGGCCCGTACGTACATGTACTGCAGGACGACGATCGTGGAGTTGTAGGGTCCGCCGGCGGTGAGCAGGTAAACCTGGTTGAATATCTGCCACTGGGCGATGAGCTGGAGGAGCAGCACGAGCGAGGTTACCGGCCACAGCAGCGGCCAGGTGATGAAGCGGAAGGCCCGAAAGCCGCCCCCTGCGCCGTCAAGCGCCGCCGCCTCATAGTATTCGCGGGGGATCGCCTCGAGCCCTGCAATGAAGAGCAGGATGTTGAAGCCCACCGTCCACCAGATGGTGACGAAGGCAACCGCCGGCATCGCCCAGGCGGCGTCCGAGAACCAGTTGATCTTGAGCTTCGTGAGGAAGTTGATGATCCCGAAGTTTGGGTCCAAGACCCACAGCCATATCTGCGTCACGACGCTGACGGGGAGGATGTAGGGAAGAAAGAACAGGGCGAGGGCGGTGTTGCGAAGCCGCTTGAGGCGGACGACCATGAGGCCGAAGAGCAACCCGACCAGCGTGTTGGGAACGACCGTCAGGATAATGAAGTAGATCGTGTGCCACAAGGACGCCCAGAAGAGCGGATCCTTCATCAAGAGCTGGTAGTTCCGCCCTCCGATGAAGTGCCCCACTCCGGCGATGTCCGCGTTCGTGAAGCTGAGCTCGATGACGCGAATGGTCGGATAGATGAGGAACGCCAGATAGACGATCGTGAAGGGCGCAACGAGAAGAACGATCGTTCGCCAGCTCACTGACTTTATCTTGCCGCCCGGTCGACGGGCTGGCATCCTGGCTGCGGGAATGTCGTGGGTGGTCTCGACGTTTGGGGTCATGTCACTCCCCTTCGGAAAGTGTTGATGCGATCTCACAGAGAAGGGCCCCACGAAGCGGGGCCCTTTCTTGATCATACAAGTAGTATAGCAGATGCCTTATTGCGCGTAGCTCTCGAGCTGCGCCTTGAACTTGGCTATCGCATCCCCGACCGACAGCTGGCCGGTGAGAGCAGGAGTGAGGAAGTTGCCGACTGCGTCATAGGCTGGGTCACCGACGCCGAAGACCGGGCTGATCGGCTCGAAGGTGGCATCCTTCGCGGCCTGGACGCTGTACTCGTCGTTCGGAACCATGTGAGCAAGCTCGCTGCTATCGAGCACGGGGAGGTATGCCGGGAGGTGGCCGCCGCCCGCCCAGATGATCGCGTGATGCTCGATGTAGGCGATGAGCGTCAGGACATCATGGAGCATCGCGGGCGAGATCGGGTTCTTGGTGTTGTTCGGAATCGAGAGATTGTGGGAATCCGCCCAGGTGTCGCGGTTGTTGAAGAGCTGCGGGAAGGCCATGACCCCATAGCCGAAGGTCAAGGTGCCCTTCTTCTGCGCGTCGACCATGGTCGGGACCTCCCAGTTGCCGTT
>DAHVAK010000076.1 GCA_027314665.1 Spirochaetales bacterium | reverse complement strand
ACCGGCCCGAACCGATCCGGCTGACGTCCGGGAAGGATGAACTCGATCCACTCTCGCTTGTTCTCGAGCAGCGAGTAGAAGAGATCGAACCATCCTTCCTTAAAGAGCCTCTTGCCCCTCTTGTCGAGCAGGCCGTAGCGCTCGCCCGCGTCAAAAAGCACGGCAACCGCCTCCTCGTCGCGGTCTGCAAGCGCGAGGATCTGATCGACGACACGCTGCGGGGACTCGCTCGGTATCATCCGCGTGAGCGACGTCGAGACAGGGTAGACGATGAGGGCCTTTCCCTGGTCCTCGGTGATGCAAGGTCGATGGAGATCGCTCCCGACGAAGCCGGCCGAGGCAAAGCACCGGTCGTCGAGCAACACGTAGTCCATACCGCTGTTCTTGACGGTGGAGGCCAAGGTGGGCTCCCAGATTCGCTCGGTTATCCAGCCGCCGCGCGGTCGCCTGCCAAAGTGCTGCCGCAGGAAGGTGGTCAGCAGCTCGAACTGCCCGAGGCGATCCTGGCTGGGGATGAGGGAGAGAATCGGATCGTAGAACCCCCCTCCGAGCAGCTCGATCTGCTTGCGCTTGACCATCTCTTCGAGAAGCATGAGGAACTCGGGATGATGCTCCTCGAGCCACGCGAGGAGCACCCCGGAGTAGAACAGCACGCCGTCGACCTCAGGGTGGCCGTAGAGAGCCGTGAGGTACGGCTTGTACGACGCCTGATAGGCTTCCTCGAACTGCGCATCAGTGGCGCCGACCGACTGGGCGTTGTGGGTACCGACGATAAGCTTAACGCGTCTCAAGTTTCTGTACTTCCATCATGGCGGAAGCCGCCCGTGGTGCATTCGGTAGACTATATATGCAACGCGACCCGGTTCGCAACTGTTTTTTCCCAGACCCGCCGCGGGCGAGCGTCTCGCGACGCGCGACATCCTCGAGCCGGCCTGCGGGAGAGCCCGGGGCACTCCGCCTACCGCCCCATCAGGTTGGCAAGCAGCCCCTTGTCGAAGGCCGCGAAGGCGAGCGCCATCAACCCCAAGGTAATGAAGGTAATCGGAAGACCGCGCAGGGGGCGCGGAATCCACTCCGCCTCGAGCTTCTCGCGAATCAGGGAAAGCAGGAGGAGCACCAGAAGAAACCCGCCTCCGGCCCCGAGGCCGGCAAGAAGGCTTCCGAGCGGATCGTAGTCGGCACGCACCGCGATCAGGGTAATCCCGAAGACTGCGCTGTTGGCGGCGACAAGCGCGACGGGCAGATCGAGCGAGGCCCCGCGACCGAGCGGAAATCTCGTCGCCATCCCCTCCAGGAGCAGGGCAAGGGCGCCGGCGAGGAGGACGAAGACGACGGTCTGAAGGAAAACGATTCCGAGCGGCGCAAGGATGAGGTGCTGAATCGCCCAGGTGAGGAGCGCGGCAAGGGAGGAGACGACCGCTACCGCGACTCCCAGGGTGAGCGCCGAGGCGAGCCGTCTGGTCGCGTCAAGCGACACGCAAACTCCGAGAAGAAGATTCAGCGCGATGTTGTTGATGAAGACGAGGCTGATAACGATGCCCACGTAGCTCATGGTGTCGTCCCCGGCGCGCCCGCCCCACGCTCTCCCGCCTCGCTTTCTCCGGCGACACCGCGAGCCTCTCGGCCTCGTGAGCCCTGGAGGTGCGCTTGCTCGCGCGGCGGCTTTCGATTCTCCGGCTCGCCTTCGTTCGGGTCGTCTGCCGCCGAACCCTCGCGCTGTTCACGCAGGCGGCGGGCCGACTCGCGGCGCTGCCTCATCCAATTCGAAAGCGCCAACAGATACCCGACAACGAGGAAGGCGCCGCCCGGAAGCACAAGCGCCCCGATCGGCGCGCGCACCAGCCCCGGAATCCTGATCGACCACCCCCGAATCGGAAGAAGGGTGATCGTTCCCGACCCAAGCGTCTCGCGAACGAGCGCAATGAGGATGAGGCTCACGCCGAAGGCGAGCCCCATGCCAAGAGCATCCAGCACGCTGCGCGCGAGCGCCCCTCGATCCGCCATCAACCGTCCGAGAAACAGGCAGTTGACGGCAAGGAGAGGAACGTAGATTCCGAGGGATCGCGAAAGCGAGGGGGCATAGGCCCTCAGCGTCAGATCCACGCCTGTGACGAGGATCGCAATGACGAAGAGATGCGCGAGAAAGCGGAGCACCCCGGGGATGACGGGAGCGATGAGGCTCGCGATGAGCCTCGACCCGACCAGAACCAGGAGCGCACCCCCGGCCAATGCCAAGGCATAATCGACGCGGGTAGTCACCGCAATCGACGGGAAGAGCCCCGCCGCAAGGGCCGCTACCGGGCTCTCCCGGAGGAGGGCGTAGCGATTGGCCGGAGGCTGCGGCGCGCCGGCGCTCACCGGGCGGCCTCCCTCGCTTCGGGACCGAGTGGGCGCCCCATGCGGTCGATCGCGGGCACGAGCATGTTCATGAGCACGATGCCGAAGGGCATGGCCGCCGGAAGATCTCCGTAGAGCCGGAAGAGAAAGGTCAGCGCGCCGGCCCCGGCTCCGTAGGCAAGCACCCCCGCCGGCGAACGGGGGCTCGTCACCGGATCGACGGCCAGGTAGAACGCGCCAAGAAGGATCCCTCCCGAGAGAAGATAGAAGAGGGGATCCCCTTGGAAGAGAGCACGCCCCAGGGGGAGACCGCCGAAGCCCCAGCAGAGCAGAAGGAAGGCGGCGAGGTAGGCGACCGGCGCCAGCCAGCGGATTATCCGCCGGTGAAACAGGACGACGGCCCCCAGCAGGAGGAGAGGCGCCGAGATCTCGCCGATCGAGCCCGGGACGAGCCCGAGGAAAAGATCGAGATAGTGGGGATCGAAGCGAATCCCCGCGTGCGCGCCGAGCCACTGCGCGACCGCACCCGAGACGGCGCTCACGGGGTAGTGGCCCTGAGCGAGTAGGCCGACGGGCCCGACCCTGCCCGCCCGCTTGATGCTCGCGGCGACAAAGGCGACCGGCGAAAGGACCGCAGCGCCCGAGCCGGCGAGCTCCCCGTGCCACGCGCGGGGAGCGATCCAGCTCTCGAGCGCCACACGCCAGGACAGGAGCGCGAAGATGACGCCGCCGAGGGCGGGGTTCATCCAATTGCCGCCGAGCCCGCCGAAGCTCCACTTGACCACGACCACGGCGAAAAGCGAGGCGGCAAGCGGCGCGTACAGCGGCGCGCCGGGCGGCATGAGATAGCCGACGAGGAGGCCCGTCAGGAAGGCGCTACCGTCCTGCAAGACCGGTCGCCTCAGGATGAGCCCCATGCTGAGCTCTCCGAGGAGGGCCGCGCCGATCGATACCGAGACGACGAACAGCGCCGGAAACCCGAATTGCCAGATTCCCCACAGCCCGCTCGGAACGAGGCAGAGGGTCACGGTCCACATCATCGAGGCAGTCGTGCTTCCCTCGTGAAGATGGGGAGCCCCCGCTGCTCCGCCTGAAGCCGAGAGCTCCATCACGCGACGCCGCTCTCGCGAGCGAGACGCTTGCCGACCCGCAGGGTTTCGACGAGGGGGAGATGCGCCGGGCAGACGTAGCTGCAGCAGCCGCACTCGCTGCAATCGAGGAGTCCCTCGCGCCGCGCATCGGCGTACAGATCGCGGCCGACAAGCTTGAGGAGCCGCGAGGGGTCGAGCCCGGAGGGGCAGACGCTCGCGCAGCGCCCGCAGCTGATGCAGGAGGTGCGGCGTCCGGGCCGAACCTCCTCCGCGCTCAAGGCGAGCAGGGCGGTGGTGCTCTTGGTAACCGGGGTGTCGAGATCGTAGACCGCCGAGCCGGTAAAGGGACCTCCGACAACGACCCGCTCGGGGACCCCGTTCAAGCCTCCGCATTCCGCAAGGAGAGCCCCGATCGGGGTGCCGATGCGAACCTTCAGGTTTGCCGGCTCCCGAACGGCCCCGCCCGACACGGTGACGACTCGCTCGAAAAGCGGTTTCTCGAGGGCGACCGCCTCGTAGACCGCGACGAGGGTGGCCACGCTGAAAACCACGAGCCCCTCGGAAAGCGGAAGCATGCCGGCTGCAAGCGTGCGACCCACGAGGGCCTTCACGAGCTGCCTCTCGTCGCCGAGGGGGTATTTCGCGGGCAGCGATACCACCTCCATCGGCAGCCCGCTCTCTCGGCAGGCGCCCCTCATGGCCTCGATCGCCTCTGCATAGAGCTCCTGAATGCCGATGAGGATGCTTCGAGGCCTCAGCAGGCGGGCCGCTATCCGGATGCCCTCGACGATCTCGCGCGGTCGCTCCACCATGAGGCGGAAATCCCCTGCGAGATAGGGCTCGCACTCGATCCCGTTCACGAGGAGGTGCTCAATCGAGAGCCCCTTTGGCGGGCGAAGCTTCACGTGGGAAGGGAAGCCGGCGCCGCCGAGCCCGACGACCCCCATCTCCTCCAGAAGGGCGAGGATCTCCGATTCGCTGCGTTCGCCGGACGCGGGCCCCCGCTTGTAAGCAAGGCGATCGAACTCGCCCCCGAGATCGATCACCGCCGCCTGACAGCGCGAGCCTTGAGCGAGATCGACCTCGCGAATCCCGGTGACCACCCCCGGTATCGGCGAATGCACGCCTGCCGAGATGATCCCCTGCGGCTTGCCGATGAGCATCCCCTCTCGCACGCGCTCCCCCACCCGCACCACGCAGTGAGCCGGTGTCCCGAGGTGCTGGACCATAGGAACCGTCGCGGTCGAGGGAAGAATGGCGTTGCGTATCGGAGAATCCATGGCGAGGCGTTTACGATCCGGTAGGTTCACACCCCGCTCAGGAAGGCTCTTGCGGCCGCTCATGCTGCTTGTTGCTTTCTCCTTGAGACAGGACTTCTCATACCATACATCATCTGGGGTGTCAAATCATCACGAAGGACGATCAGGGGCACGAGGACAAGGAGGCCGAGCGGCCACAGGAGCCAGCCCCGGGCCCCTAGTCCGAAGCGCTCGGTGGGTCGAACAAGGCGGGTGGCCGAGGGTCGAATCTCCGCTCGGAACAGGGGGGTAAGCCCGTCGCCTTCACGCATGACCCGAGCGTACCAGGCGCCCCCCAGGCGTTCCACGGAGACTCGCGCTTCTCGGATCCGCACCCCCTCGCGCTGAAAGGAGTCGAGCATGATCCTTTCCTCCGGCTTCGGAAAGCCGTAGGGCCGCCCGTAGGAGAGGCCCGCTTGGTAGGCTCGATGAGCGAGATAGGAGGCAGCGTCGGGAAGCGAGCCGCCGCCCACCCTCTTCCACAATCCCGCAAGAGCCGCCTCCGACCATCCGCGCACCCCCGCCACGGAAACGGGGGAGGGAAGGCGCTCGCGGACGGGGTCAACCCACCCGAGGAACGCGGGGGCCTGCATGAGCAGAAAGAGCAGCGCGAGCGCGGCGAAAGAGAGGAGCCCGCCCCTCTGGAAGAGGCTCCGCCGGAAAACGGCGACCGGGACAAACAGCCGGTGGGCTCGGCGCGAGAGGGCGCTCGCGCGCGCCGCGAAGAGCACGCCAGCGACCGAAAGATCCGCGGCGAAGGCCACCCCCGCCACGACCCTCAGACCCAGCCGATCGGTTCCGAGCACCCAGACGGCAAGGAGCCCCGCGGCCATCACTCCCACCCCTTGAGCGAGCGGGCGCCCCTCGAAGCGCCCGTAGCTCCCCCACTCCTCCAGGGCCGCGAGCCCCCTGTCGAGGAGGAGCGTCCATCCGCCGTAGAGCAGGAGCGCTGAGGCGACGAGCGCAGGGGCCCCCGTGGCGGCCAGAGGGATCCATGGCAGCATCCCCAGCGTGCGAGCCGCGGCGAGCAGGCGGCGATTCTCCCGCTGCGTGGCCGCGAGGAGGGCGACGAGAAGGAGCAGAGCGATCCCGCCGAGCTGCGCCCCCGCGCTTGCGTCGGCGAGCCGCCACGGCATCCCCGAGAGAACGGCTCGAAGCTGGAGCTCGGTCGCAAGGATGCCGGCGCGGGAGCGCAGGTAGATCAGACGATCGTGCCCGGCGGAGAAGAGCTCAGGCGCGCCGCGCAGGTAGGGATCGAGGCGAGGATCGCTCGGATCAAACCGCCGGAAGAGATCGGCAACGGTCACGGTCGCCGGTCCCGAGAAGTCCGTAAACTCGAGGCGGGCGTTCGACGCCGAGATGTTCTTGAGACCGGCGCCTTCGAGGCGGGCCTCCACCTCGGAGAGCCTCACTCCTTCGGGGACGAGCAGGGTGTAGTAACCCCGCCAGAGGGTCGAGCCGTCGATAGGAAGAAAAACGAGGCGCGCGAGCGCCGCCGGATAGACCACGAGACAGAGAAGGATGAGGATCGACGGTCGGACACCCCTGGATTCCATGCGTCCTACGCGCGCAGCTCAGAGGCTGCAGAAGGCAACGGCAATAAAAAAGCCGAGGATCACGCCAACAGATACCTCGGCCATGGTATGTCCGTGGATCTCCTTGACCGGATGAGGAGGGATGGAGAATCTCGCGCTCAGCTGACTGTTCAGATAATTGATCGCCCTCGCCTGCGTGCCCGCAGCTCGACGCACACCCAGGGCGTCGCGGATCGTGAGCAGCCCGTAGCAGAGCATCGCAATGAAGAGCGGTGAGCTCACCCCCTCTACGAAACCGATCGAAGTGGCGAGGGCCGTGACCATGCAGGAGTGACTGCTCGGCATCCCTCCAGTTGCCCAGAAGAAGGTGAGAAGGATATCCTTCGAGGAGCGGCCTTTGCCGGACGCGATGTTGATGATCGCCTTCAGCAGCTGGGCAATGAACCAGCTGAAGACGGCCGACAGGAAGACCGGGTGATGAATGAGCTCGGTGAACTGCTGAACTGCGCGCCCTGGCATCGTCCGACTAGTGTTAGGGCAGCCCCGGTATTTGTCAAGCGCCGACGCGCTGTGAGCCCACGACAAGCGCTGCGGCTCACGAGGAGTCTGATGGCGCGAGAGTCTTTCCTCATGAGAGATTTCCGGCCCGGGCGCGACGATCTCGGTCGGCGGCTCGACCGCGTAGTGCGGCGGCTCCTTCCGGCAGCCCCTCTATCGCGAGTCTTCCAGGCGATTCGCACCGGAGAGGTCCTGGTCGGCGAGCGGGCGGTTGCGGGAGCCTATCGGCTGTCTGACGGCGATGTCATCAGGATCCGAGCCGATCTTTTCGAGAGCGGCAGCGCGCAGACGCTTCCCGCGCGGGAGGGGACTCCCCCTCGGTGGCTATCGTCCGCGATTCTCTTCGAGAACGAGCATCTTCTCATCCTCAATAAGCCACGCGGTCTCCTCGTCCACGGGGAGGGCTCGGTCGAGCGCGCGGTGCGCGCCTATCTTGCCCCGAGCCTCCCTGCCGCCCTCTCTTACGCTCCGGGCCCGCTGCACCGCCTCGATCGCAACACCTCGGGCGCGCTCGTGTTCGGGAAATCCCTCCAGGGCTCGCGGCTCTTTACACACCTGCTCCGCGAAGGGGCGATCGGCAAGCTCTATCTCGGGCTCCTTGAAGGCTCGCTGAGCGAGCGCGCCGAATGGGAGGACAGCCTCGAGCGCACGAGCCGCGAGGCCATCACGCGGCCCAGCGCTCGCGGTCCGGTCGCGCGGACGTTCGTCCTACCCCTCCTGCGCAGCCATCGCTTCACGCTCGCGGCCCTCCAGATCGCCACCGGCTTCACCCATCAAATCCGAGCCCAGGCGAGGATCCACGGCCATCCCCTCGCAGGGGACATCAAATACGGCGGAGCGCCGTGCCCGGGGGGCTATCTCCTTCACGCCTGGATCCTCGAGTTGCCCGCGACCGGCGAGCTTCTCGGGATCACGCGGGTGGTGGCCCCCCCGCCTCCCGAGTCGCTCTCACGCCTGCGGCTCGAGCTCGGAGGTGAGCCCGTCGACTCGCTTCTCGGGAACGCTGAGCGCTTCCCACTTCCCTTTCCAGGGTGATCAAGCTATCATGTCCCAATGAAGCGACTTTTCCACCATCTCGCCTGGCTCATCAAGGGTGTAAAAGTCTTCGCGCTGGTCGGGAAGAGCGGCACCGGCAAGAGCTTTCGGGCAAAGCTCGTGGCGCAGAAATGGGGCATCGACTTGATCATCGATGACGGGCTTCTCATCCGAGACGACCGGATCATCGCCGGGCGCTCCGCGAAGAAGGAGAAGGCCTTCTTGGGGGCGATCCGAACCGCCCTGTTTGACGACAACGAGCACCGAAAAGAGGTTCGCGCTGCGCTCGACCGCGAGCGCTTCAAGCGGCTTCTCATCCTTGGAACCTCCGAGCGGATGGTCGCCAAGATCGCCGAGACGCTCGGTCTTCCCTCCGTGTCCAGAACCCTCCATATCGAGGATATCGCGAGCAAGGAGGAGATCGGCCGGGCAATCAGCTCCCGCACGGTCGAGGGGAGCCACGTGATTCCCGTCCCGCCGCTTGAGGTATCCAAGACCTATCCCCACATGGTCTACGACACCGTCAAGCTCTTCCTCCAGAGGCGGCTCGCGTTCCCACACGACTCGAGGGTTTTCGAGAAGACCGTCGTTCGTCCGCGGTACTCGCGCCGAGGGCGGGTGACTATTTCCGAGATTGCGCTCACTCAGATGGTTCTCCAGTGCGCTGACGAGTTCGACCACTCCCTCAGCGTCAGAAAGGTTTCCATCAAGCAGACCCAGGCCGGATACTCGATCGACATCTTTCTCCACGTGCCCTACGGGGTGCAGCTTGCGGGGAACCTCCACAACTTCCAGGAATACGTCATCGGAAACCTCGAGCACTTCACGGGAATTCTCATTGAAGAGGCCAACGTGAACGTCGAGCGGGTGACAACTCGATAGCAGATGTGTTTGACAAGGGGCGCCGGCCCTCGTAAGATATTTGCGCTGGAGGAGATGCATGAAAAAGGTGGCGCTTCTGCTCGCCGCTCTCATCGGAGTCTCGAGCCTCGCGTACGCACAACAGGCGGGCCCAAACGAGGCGCTGACGGCGCACTACGACGTATATGCCTCGGCCGGAGCGGACCAAGCCAAGACGATTGCCAACGGGATGGAGGCCTTCTTCGGCCTCTACAACAGCTTCTTCCACTTCGATCCGTCCGTGCTCAAGAGCAGGCTCAACGTGCGGATCTATGCAAATCGACAGGAGTTCGACAGCTATCTCGCAAAGATCGTCCCGGGGACTCATGACTCCTTTGTCTACCTGCAGTATCAAGATCCGCGGCGCAGCGTCCTGGTGGGCTACGATACCGGCAGCCTCGCGAGCTTCCAGATGGCCCTCATCCACCACGGCTTCGTGCAGTTCCTGCGTTCCTTCATCCCTGAGCCGCCCCTTTGGCTCCAGGAGGGATGCGCGGTCTACTTCGAGGCATCGGAGTACGACGCGGCTAAGAACGTCGCGGTCTTCCATCCCAACCTCGGCTGGGTAGCGACGCTCAAGCAGGAGGTGGGAGCCTATCTCTCGTCGAATGACCCGAACGCGATCATCCCGGTCGACACCCTTCTCACGATGGACACCGCCGCCGCGTTGAAAAGGCTGCCGGCCTTTTACGCAGAGGCGTGGGGACTCGTAAGCTTTCTCGCCGACTCCAAGGACTCCGAGTACAATCGAGTTCTTTGGGACGGCATTACGGCCCTCCAGCCGAACGCGACGGCCGCCGCCAATGCCGCGGCAATGGAGGCGCGAGCCTTCTCATGGGTTCCGGACAACCAGCTGCTGACGGCCTTTGCTTCGTACCTCGACACGGTGAAGACCTTCCCCGAGCTCGTGAACGACGGGATGCGAGCCTATTCCGCCGGCGATCTCGCGACCGCCGAGGCCGACTTTACCCAAGCCGTCACCCTGAACCGAACGAACAGCATCCCCTACTACTACCTTGGTCTGGTGAAATACGGCCAGAAGGACTACTACGTCGCGGAGCACTATTTCCGCACCGCCCTCCTGATGGGCGCGGATCGCGGCTTGGTCGACTACGCCCTCGGGGTGAACGCCTTCGCCGACGACCGGATCGACGATGCGAAGAGCTACCTCAACGAGGCGACGGCAAGCGCCAATTTCAAGGATAAGGCCGACTCGCTCCTGAAGCGCATCAACGGCCTGTCCGCTCAGTAGCCTCAGGCGGCGGCGATCGAGCCGTCCTATCGGGCGGAGGGCTGCTCCGGGGCCCGCGGCGGGCCTCCGCCGGCGCGCGAGACTCGCCTGCGCCGCCGAGGCCGCGGCGGCGGCGCGATCCCTCGCTTCTCCATGAGCTCCTTCACGGCAGCTTCGACGTCGGCATTCGGCGGAGTGATGGGCTTGATGAGGGCCTTCATTCCGGCAAAGAGGTCCTTCACGAGTGCTGCGCGATCGTGCGGAAGCTCCTTCGGAAAGACGAGGAAGGGCTCGACGAGGGCGAGTATCATGCGCGAGCGCGCGACCTCCGCCTCGCTCTGCATCTCCTCGTCGAGGCGAGAGAGGGAGGCGAGCAAGGCGCTTGTCTTCTCGCGCTGACCGCTCCCCGCAAGGCGCTCGTGCATCACGTTTATCATGTGGGGGAAGAGCCCCAGCTCCATCGAAAGCGTGAATACTGCCGCCGATCGCCCGGATTGGAGGATCTTGAAGACCTCCTCCGTCATGCGGGAGGACGAGCAGCGGGCGAGCTCGTCGGCGCTCTTGCGGATTCGCGCCCTGAGCTTCGGTGGAAGGTCGAAGCCGGTGCCGACCGCGTACTTGACGGCACGCACCATGCGTACCGGATCATCGACGAAGGTCGTCTCGATGGGCAGCAGCGAGCGAATGCGGCGCGCACGGATGTCTTCGAAGCCGCCGACGTAGTCGAGAACCTGCTCTTTTTCCGGAGAGTAGTAGAGGGCGTTCATCGTAAAGTCGCGGCGGGCCACGTCCTCATCAATCGTTCCGAACTCGTTCTGGCCGCTCAACGAGCGAAAGGTCGCGACCTCGATGATCTTTCCGTTGATCTCGACGTGCACGAGCCGAAAGCGCTTGCCGATGATGCGGGAGCTCCAGAACATCTTGCGCACGCGCCGGGGGTGGGCATCCGTGGCGACATCGAAATCCTTGGGAGCCTTTCCGACGAGAAGATCTCGAACCGCGCCCCCGACGATGTAGGCCTGAAAGCCCTCGCTGCTGAGGCGTTCCGTGACCTTGCGAGCCTCGGGATCGATCTTCGCGCGCGTGATGCCGTGCTCGTCAACCGTGTAGATCCGGGCGATCTCGACCCGTTTACCCTCTTTTGTGGTGCCGTACCGTATGAGCAATGAGCAATCTCACCTATGCTGAGCCAAATCAGGACATCGAGGGGGTACACGACGGGTACCCATATCTCATGTTCTAGTA
>DAHVAK010000075.1 GCA_027314665.1 Spirochaetales bacterium | reverse complement strand
CCTCGCAACACCCCACGACGGCGGTCCGGCAGGTTATCCGGCCGGACCGCTGACTCAAACCGGCGCCAGTGTCTGCGGGACTGTCAGAATCCGCTGAACTGGTCGACGTTGTCCTTGGTCACGACGAGCGGACGGTCGTAGACGAGGGTGTTCCCGCTCACGGTGTAGGGCTTGCCGAGCGTTGGTATGTCGAGGTTCGAGCCGATCGTGTCCCGCTTGCCGTCCAGGATCAGCTTGGAGAGGTAGACCATCGCGTAGCCGGCCTCCCCGGGGTCCCACAGCACGCTCGAGTACATCGATCCGTCCTTCAGGTACTCGGATGCCTGACTCGGCGCGGTCGTCGCGATGACCGTGATCTTGCCGATGAGCCCCTTCTGACGCAGCGCCTGCGCAGCCCCCGGCCCGCCTTGGCTGCCGAAGGTCAGGAAGGCCTTGATGTTGGGGTGGGCGGTAATGATGGCAAGCGCAGCCTGACGCGCCGCGTTCTGGTCCTCTGAAACGGGATACCGGTCGGCAACCTGCTTCAGCCCGGGATACTTCTCCCCTGCGAGCGCGACCGCCGCGTCCGCCCAGATGTTGTGGGCGGGAACCGTGAGCGAGCCGACGAAGACGACATACTCGCCCGAGGTCGCTCCCATCCCCTTGACCATGAGCTCCATCGCCTTGCGCCCGAAGGCCTTGTTGTCGATCATCTCGATGTCGAAATCGGCGTTCTTCTGGTCCGGCGACTCATGGGTGATCGTGGCGATCCCTTGGGCCTTGGCGCGGGCCAGCACCGGCTCGATGGACTGCGCGTCGTTGGGGACGACGAGGATCGCGTTGTTCCCGGCGTTGATCGCGTCCTCGATGAGCCTCACCTGCTGCGCCGGATCGGCTGCCGCTGGAGCCTGCTGGCTAACCTTCACTTCGTAGTCGCTCCCCGCTTTCTTCACCCCGACGTAGAAGCGGTCGAACCACGTCGCCACGAGCTTCGGAACCGACTCCATCGTGTACTGCTTCGCCGGCTGCGCCGCCGGCGTAGTCCCCTCCTTCTGGCCGCCGGCGTAGAGCGCCGCGGCGCCGACGATGAGCACGACCATGACGATGAGAACGGCAGAAAACCTGTTCCGCATATCGATACCTCCTCTCGGACTCTCTCTCTAGACCATTGCCCCGTAGGACAGAGGGAATCTGCGCTTGGAGAATCGAGGGCTACCGCGCCGGGTAGCGGCGCTCGGGCGCGCGAATCTTGCCGTTGTTACCGATCTCGATGATGTAGCCGAAGAGTTTTTCGGTGTCCAGGTAGTAGAACTCGTCCTTGTCGATCTTCCCGCTCTGGATCACCGGAATTCCTTGCGCGGTGAATCGCTTCAGAGCCTCGCCGCAGTTTCTAGAGAAGAGCTTGATGTGGTGGACGCCCTCCCCCTTGCTCTCGAGGTGCTCGTCATAGATGCTCCGCCCGGTAAGCGGCTGCATCAGCTCGAGCTGCACCCCGTCGATCCAGGTGATGGCAAGCAGGTAGGTGTGATCCGAAGGCTTGCCCCGCACCATCGAATCGCGCACCGCAGGCGGTGCGAAGGTGTAGATCCCCCAAGGACCGATGTGGAAGGTCTCCCAATACCTCTTCATCGTCTCGTCGAGGTTCCGCACCACGTGGGCAATCTGAATGATGTCTCCCTCCCTCATTGGCTTCCTCCTTCTTTGACCGAAGCCGACCGCTTCCCGGCCGCGCTCGCCGGGAGAGCTTGAGAAAGGACCTATCGATCTGTACGGCAAGGGCCGGGATCTTCGTCGTGTCGAGCACCACTGCGCGTCGTACGACCTCCACCGCAGTGCAGGATGGCCGGCGGCGGGAAGCGCCCAGAGACATCACCTCATTATGAGGCGCCCTTTAGCGAGCTGTCAACGAAAAACCGGAAGGCCGCGGCCCATCGCGCCGTCGCCCGGAAGGGGACGCCCTGCACGCCGTGCGAGCAGGCGATAGGCGCTCTCGAGGTCGTCGACCTCCAAGAGGAGCGCCTCGGTGGCGCACGCGATTCGATCGACGAGGGTTCCGTAGCTGTACTCGATTCCCCGCGCGTGAAGCACCCCTTCGCCCAGGCGGCTCAAGGTTTCGGCGCGAACCCTGCGAATTCCCAAGCGCGCGATGAGGAGGGCTGCGGCCTTCCCGACGATGCGGTCGCTCGCCAAGAGCTCCCCGCGCGGGTAGGCGGAAACCGCAAGCTGCTCCTCGAGCTCGAAGAGGGGGTGGAGCCACCGCCCGTTGCTCGAAAAGACGAGCCGCTCTCCGAGAAAAACCCGGAGGCTCGGCGGATGGGCGTCGGTGGGGATCATTGCCGAGATGATAGCCTGCGGAAGGAAGCGCATCAATCTCGCGCCTCGTCGGCGCTGCCGGCCCCGGCGATGCGTGAGAGCGCGGCAAGGAAGAGCCTCTTGAACCGAGCCGCATCGATCCGCCGTGCGACTTGCAAATCGCTGCTCGGCTCCCGCTCGCCGCAGGTTCTTCCCGTGTCGCGATCCACGACGACCCGCATCGGCTCGCTTTCGAACAGGGTAGGGTCGATAAGGTAGGAAAGGGCGACCGGATCGTGCGGGACGAAGGAGGCTGCCCCCCTCGCGCTCCTCCAGATTCCCGTCCACGAGCGGACCCCCTCGACGAGGTACTGCGCGGCGGGGCTCCCGCCGCACAGGGCATTCTCCACCTCCGCTTGAGCGATCTCGACGCTCGTCGTAACGTCGAGGGCGACGAGGATCTTCGGCACCGGCGCAGCGAAGACGATCCCCGCGGCCTCCGGATCGATCCAGATGTTGAACTCGGCGGCGGGGGTGACGTTTCCCGGATGATCGATCGCCCCGCCCATGATCACCACCGAGCCCAAGCGCAGCAGGAGGTCTGGACGCTCCCGCGCAAGGGTAGCCAGGTTGGTGAGGGGGCCGAGGCAGACCATGTCGGGCCGCTCGCGGGAGGATTCGAGAAGCTCGATCTGCGCCGAGAGGGCGGAGGGGAGATGCTCCGGGAGGGCGGGGGGATTGCGAGCGCTTTCGGGGCGATTCTCGCCCGCTTGCCCCTTCACTCGCTCGGCGAGCAGCTCGCGGCCCGACACGAAGGGCTTGACGAGCGGCTTCTGCGCTCCGAGGGCAACCGGAACGCTGCGATCGAGCTTCGCGACCGTTTCGCTGATGCTTGCCGCCCCTTCAGGGGCGGGGGTGTTGCCGGCGACTACGGAGATCAGCCGCACGTCGAGCTCCTCGTGGGCGAGGGCGAGAGCCACCGCGAGGTTGTCGTCGACGTCCGCCCAGGGGAACCCCAGCCCCGGGTCGGCATCGATGATCACCGGCCTGCGCGCGCCTTTCATCCCGCTTGCCTCCGCTTCAGGCCCCATCCTACCCCATTTGCAGGCTCAGCGTCATGGCTCTTGGAGCCGCCGCGACCCAAGACTGGATGAGGAAATGAGTTGAAGAGCTGATACCATCTTCTATATACTTGATGCAGCGATGGGATGGAATGCCACAAGTGCCGAGTAGCGACGTGAAGTCGTTTGTTATCGATACGAACGTATTCATTCACAAGTCCGACGCAATTCTTTCCTTCCGCGACAGCGAGGTCGTTGTCCCGCTCTGGGTGCTCGAAGAGCTCGACAAGCTGAAGACCTTCAGCGACGAGAAGGGGCGAAACGCTCGCCAGGCGATCCGATTGATCGAGTCGATCGGAAAGCGGGGGAACCTGAGCCGAGGGGTGCGGATGGAAAACGGCTCGATTCTGCGGGTCGTCCTCACCCACGAGAAGGATGTTCCCGCCGACCTCCGCCAGGACAGCGCCGACAACAAGATCCTCCTCACCGCCCTGACCCTGAAGAAAGAGGGCCGGCAGGTCTTCTTTGTTTCCAAGGACATCAACGCGCGAGTCAAGGCGATCGCCCTCGGGATCGCGGCGGTGGACTACGAGAAGCAGAAGGTCAACATCAGCTCCCTGTACTCCGGCTACCGGCTTGAGAGCGCCTCTGCGGAGACCCTTGCCGCTCTCCGCCAGGAGGGGCGGATTCCCTGGGCCCATGAGATGCGGGACAATGAGTTTCTCATTCTCTCTGAGAAGGGCGGGAGCGGCTCCGCGATAGCCCGCTACAGCAGCGACGGGGCAATCGCCGCCCTGGTCGACGGCCAAAGCGACGGCCCGGTGACCGGGGTGCTCCCCTTGAACGACAATCAGCGCATCGCCTTGAGCCTGCTTCTCGACGAGTCGATCCGGCTCGTGACCCTGATTGGCAAGGCAGGGACCGGCAAGACCCTCCTCGCCATAGCCGGCGGGCTGAAGAAGGTCCTCGAGGACAAGGCCTATGCTCGGGTGCTCGTTGCCCGGCCCGTGATCCCGATGGGCAAGGACATCGGCTTTCTTCCCGGCGCGAAGTCCGAGAAGCTCTCCCCCTGGATGCAGCCGCTGTTCGACAACCTGGACTACATCATGAGCGTCTACCGCAATCCGGCGGTCAAGAGCACCGAGTGGCTGCTGACGAACAAGCTCATCGAGATCGAGGCGCTCACCTACATTCGGGGGCGCTCCCTGCCGAACCAGTACATCATCATCGACGAGGCCCAAAACCTCTCTCCCCACGAGATCAAGACCATCGTCTCGCGCGCCGGAGAGGGGACGAAGATGGTGCTTACCGGCGATCCCTACCAGATCGACAGCCCCTACCTCGACTCCAACTCCAACGGGCTCACCTATCTCGTCGAGGCCTTCAAGGGTCAGCGCCTCTTCGGACACGTGACCCTCGAGAAGTCCGAGCGCAGCGAGCTTGCCGAATTGGCCGCCGAGCTCCTGTAGGAGGCGAGGGTGAGCAGGGAGAGCTTTCGAAAGGCGCTTTTCGCGGTGATCGAGCAGGCGACGCGCACCGAGCTTCGCGTGAGCAGCCAGCTGCTGATCCTTGCCTATTTCAACGGATCGAACGGCTCAAGCTCCCGGGAGAGGGCGCGGGAGACGGTCGAGCGCTACACCCAAGAGCCCCTTCCGAGCGAGGCCGAGCTTGCCGAGCGCGAGCGGCAGGGGGCGCTCACGAAGCTCGACAAGCTCGTGCTGGCGATGGATCAGGAGGCGGAGGTGTGGGACCGCGCCTAAAGCGGACATCCTCCCGGCCTCGTCCTGCGGCGCTGGGGAAGGGGCGGGCTCGAGGCACCAAGGCACGAGCCGCAGCGAAAGACGCCCTCCCGGACGCGATAAGTTCTTGCGTGTTGGGGAAGTTGGACTTATAATGGGCACAGTGCGATGGAAGACTGCATGTATTGCTCCTTCTGCGGAAGGGTCGTGCGGAGTGAGTTCCAGTTCTGCCCATTCTGCGGGGTCCAGTGCAGAGATTTGCCCGGATCGGGCGAAAGCGATAGCTGCGAAGAGGCTTGCGCCTCAAGCTCGCAAACCGCAATTCATCGCCTCGAGGTGCTGGCCTCCGCTCTCACCGACATGGAGAGCGAGCTCGATCATTTCCTGTCCACGCGAAAACCCTAACAGGGTGCCGACAAAGTGATTGACCCGCCGCCAAAACGGCGTCTTCGGTTGAGCCTGTTGCCCCAATTCGGTTCGAGAAAACGCCGATTTGGCGGGTACCTTTGCGTTTGTCAGCACCCTGCTGAGCAGCCAATCTTTTTGTGAACCTCTCTCGGCTAAATGCCGAAAATCTCTACGATATGAAGCGGCTGCCTCTGCCCTTGATGCTCATCTGCGCGTCGCTTGCCCACGGCCAGGTGAATTTCTCGGGCCTGGATCTGTCGCCCAACGAGCGACTCCTCTTCCGCGCTGAGGCCGACGCTCCGAGTTTCGGAAGCTACGCCACCCTTTTTGCCGCCGACCTCAACGCGAAGACGATGAGACAGCTCACCTTTTTCCCCGAAGCGGTGACGCTCCTTGCGGGAAACACGGAGCTGCAGATCCAGAATCGCTTCGGAGTCTTCCGGACCGATGCCCAACTTCGGAACCTGGCCCCTGTCGCCGGTTTCCCCTCCTTCGTGAAGGGTCAGGAAATCCAGACAGGAAAGATCAACATCGCGAAGGCCTCCCCCGACGGGCGCTACCTCCTCTATCTCAAGCCCGTCACCTTCGGGCGGGCGGACCTTCTGCTCTACCGGGTGGCGGACCAGAGCTGGGTGACCGTTTCCACCGAGGTCGATATGTCGCTGCAGGGACCGGAGGCGCTCTGGTCGCCCGATTCGCAGTACTTCGTCTACCAGAAGCACGACGAGCTCTACTACTACTCGATCGATCAGCTCTTGGGCAACCGCCTGTTCCCCGAGGATCTCCGCGCAATCGGACAGGGAACCATCGCCAACCTTCGCTGGGATCCGAACGGGGGCCTGTTCTACCTCCGCGGCTCCCTCGTCTATCGGATTCGCGCCTCGGAGTTCTTCAACCGTTCGCTGTACTCCGACCTCCTCTCGATCGGACGCATCGTCGGCAAGATTCCCTTTACCTTCGATCCAAACTTCGACCGCTTCTGGATCTCGCCGGACGGCCAATCGATCCTCTTCGACAAGGCGGGGCACAACCTCTTTCTCTACCTTCTGCGAGGCGACGACTACTCCTCAACCGGCGACCCCGCGAATCTGCCCTACCTCCTCCTGCCCCGGAACACCGAGGTCGAAAGGGTGCTCTGGAGCAGCGGAGGCATCGTCACTCTCCTCACCGCCGCCGTGCTCGGGCAGGGGGGGCAAACAGCGGTCTACCGCCTGGACCTCTATCGGGGCAGCGCCCCCCACCTCTTCGAGCGGACCGCCGACGCAGGGGTACGGGGCCTCACCTTGAGCCCGGACGGGACGCGGGTCGCGGTGCTGGAAAGCGATCGGATCATCATCCGCGACTACGCGACCTGGAAGGACCTTTTCTCGCTTCCTGCCCCCGATCCCCTCCACGTGCTCTGGCTCTCCAGCGATCGGATCATCCTTGCCGGGGGCTGGTTCACCGAGGAGGTCGACCTCGCCACGAGGAGCGAGCGCATCATCTCGCTTTCCCAGCCGGGAGACTTCGGGTTCGCAAGCGCGGAAGGAGCGGTGGTGGCGCGCGTGCAGGGCAAGGCCTTCAGCCTGCCTGCGGCAGCCGTCGCCCCCCAGGCGACCTCGACCGCGGGCGGGGGGCAGATGCCCGGCGAGGCCGCCCCGTTCGCGGGCATCGAGTGGCAGCAGGCGAGCTCCTACGCCCCGTTGCCGATCTCGGTCGCATCGGACCACTACCGCGTCTTCCTCGACGACAGCCCGGCGGGAAGCTATCTCGACATGGTGATGGTTCGCACCATCCAGGGCGTCGGCACCTGGCCGCTGTTCGAGTATCCCCAGACCCGCTTCACTCCCCTTCCCACCGAGGGGCAGCCTGTGGACCTCTTGAACTTCAACCACGGCTCGCGGATCCGCAGCAGGGAGGTCTCGCTGGTATTCAACGCGGTGGATACGGTCGAAGGGCTCACGAGGATCCTCTCGACCCTCCGAGAGTACCATCTCACCTGCACCTTCTTCATCAACGGGGAGTTCATGCGGCGCAACCCCGACGCCGTGCGGGAGATCGCCGCCTCGGGTCAGGAGGTCGGCTCCCTGTTCTACGTCAACTTCAACATGACCGACTCCCGCTACCGGGTGGATTCGAGCTTTGTCAAAGAAGGACTCGGACGCAACGAGGACGAGTACTACGCCCTCACGGGCAAGGAGCTCTCCCTGCTGTGGCATACCCCCGACTACCTCACCACCGATGCGATCAACGCCGCGGCCCGCGAGGTCGGCTACATGTACATCGGACGCGACGTGGACCCCCTCGATTGGGTCACCGAGGAGGACGGGCTTCGCGGGGCGGGGCTCTACCTGAGCGCGACGCAGATCGTCGATCGGATCATGAGCCTGAAAAAGCCCGGCTCGATCATCCCCATTCGGATCGGTCGTCCGAATGGACAGCGGGCCGACTACCTGTTCGAGAAGCTCGGCCTCCTGATCAATGCCCTGCTCTCTCGCGGCTATTCCATCGTGCCGGTGTCGACCCTCGTCGAAAAGTCGCAGTAGCCCGCCCTCGGGCAGAGGTTTTGCAGTCAATTTTACGGCTGTGCCCGTCGATAATATCTACGATATCCAGCCGGGGAGGGAGAGTCATCTTGGCCAAGATAAATCCGCTCAACGCCTACAAGGAGACCAAAATCAGGACTGCGAGTCAGGGCCAGCTGATCATCATGATCTACGACGAGACTATCCGACAGATCGACCTCGCGGTTGAGGCGCTGGGCAGCGCCAATCGAAGGCTCGACGCAGTCCACAATGCGATTGTCAAGGCGCAAGACCTCATCACCGAGCTCACCGTTTCGCTGGATTTCGACCGCGGCGGCGAGATCGCGCGCGGGTTGTTCAGCCTCTACATGTTCTTTCGCCAGCACCTCACCGAAGCCAACATCAAGAAGAGCCCTGAGATGCTTGCGAATGTGCGCTCCATGCTCGCCGAGCTCCGGGAGGCATGGGTGCAGATCAGCAAGACCGGCATCGAGGTGGAGGCCGCTCGAAGCGGGGTGAACATCGCGGGGTAAGCGGCGCGGTCCCACGTGACCGAGGCGCGGGAGGGAAGGGTGTCCAACGAAAAGCACAGCGACAAGGGGAGCGTCGAAGAGCGGATCGCCCTCCTGAAGAGCCTGAAAGGGCATCTCATCGCCCAGCGCGACAAGTTCGAGCAGTACCTTGACCTCCTCGATCGGCAGGAGGAGTCGATCCAATCGGGCGACATGGAGCGCCTTCAGGCGCACATCGAGCTCGAGAAGGGGATCATCGAGGAGATCTACGCCTTCCAGAAGGTCATCGACCCCCTCACCGAGGTCTACCGAATGGCCTACCCGGCCTCGGAGCCCGAGATACCGCTTCTGTCGGAATCGCTCGAGCACGCGAGGCAGGAGGTCCTTGCCCGCAACGAGCGCAACCGCAGCCTCCTGAAGAAGAACCTCGAGACGCTGCGCCAGGAGATTGCCTCGCTTCGCATCCCGAAGCGGGCGAAGTCACCCTATGGTGACGTGGGAGTTCCATCCATGATAGACATTACTACATGAATGAGCTGTATCTACTGGATGGATACGCCCTCGTCTACCGGTCCTATTTCGCCTTCATTCGAAACCCTCTCATCAATCAGCAGGGCCGAAACGTCTCGGCAATGTTCGGCTTCTTTCGCACGCTCGTAAGCTTCTTCGACCAGTTCAAGCCGGCCTACTTTGCGGTCGCCATGGACTCGACCGTGCCCACCTTCCGCCATGAGCGCTACCGCGACTACAAGGCGACCCGCGAGAAGACCCCGACCGGGCTGCACGAGCAGGTTCCGACAATCGAGGAGATCCTCGGCGCTCTTCGCATCCCGGTGATCCGCGTCCAAGGCTTCGAGGCCGACGACGTCATGGCGACCCTCGCCCAACGCTGCCGGCAGGAGGGCCGCCGGTGCTACCTCATCTCCGGCGACAAGGACCTCCTCCAGCTCGTCGAGGGACCGGTTACGGTCCTTCGTCCCGAGAAGGGCGGCTACGAGGAGATGGGTCCTGAGGAGGTGGTTCGGGATTGGGGAGTCCGCCCCGATCAGATCCTCGACTACCTTGCCCTCACCGGCGACGCCTCGGACAACGTTCCGGGCGTGCGGGGGATCGGCCCCAAGAGCGCCGCGAAGCTCCTCCAGGATTTCGACACCCTCGACGGAGTCTATCGGAGCCTCGACAAGGCCCCCAAGAGCCAGGCCGACAAGCTCGCCGAGGACCGCGAGAACGCCTACCTGAGCCGCGAGCTCATCACCCTGCGCACGAACGTTCCCCTGCCGAAAAGCGCCGCGAGCCTGGAAGCCTTCCGCATCGGATCGCTCGATCTCAGCCCGGCGGCCCCCCTTTTCCAGCGGGAGGGCTTGAAGGGGCTCGCCACCCAGGCGGCCGCCGCGGCGCAGGCCACGGGCGGGGAGGGCTCCGAAGCGGGAAGCCCGGCGGCGGGAAAGGGCCGCGGCAAGCGCGGCGCTGCGAAGAAGGGGGCCCCCGAAGGCGTCTCCGGCGAGGAGGAGCCCGCCGAGGACGGCGCACCGGAGGCTCCGGGCGCCAAGGAGCGGGTTGTCGGCGGCGGAAGGGCGTCCGGCGGGACCAAGGCGGCCGAGGAGCTGCGAAGGAGCCAGGCCTTCGCCGAGCCGAAGCGCGGGCGCTACACGACCATCACCGAGGCGGCCGAGCTCGACCGCTGGATGACGGCAGCGCGCAAGGCCAAGCGTTTTGCCTTCGATTCGGAGACCACCGCAATCGACGCAACCCTCGCCGAGCCCGTCGGGTTCTCCCTCGCGCTGAAGGCGGGCGAGGCCTGCTACATCCCGCTGAAGGCCGCCGGGGCGGTCTGCCTGCCGGAGGAGACGGTGCGCGAACGGCTTCGCTCGCTCTTCGCCGATCCGTCGATCGAGATCATCGGGCCGAACATAAAATACGACCTCAAGGTTCTCTCCCGATGGGGCGTTCCCTTCCGCCCCTGGTTCGACACGATGATCGCGGCCTGGCTCATCGACAGCACGAGGGCCACCTACAACATGGACGACCTCGCCGAGTGGTACCTCGACTACAAGACGATACACTTCGGCGACGTCGTTCCGAAGGGCGAAACCTTCGATGCGGTCACCCCCGAGCCGGCGACTCAATACGCCGCCGAGGACGCCGACATCACCTTCCGGCTCTACGAGAAGTTCGAGCCGCTCCTTCGGGAGCACGATCTTGCGCGCCTGTTCTTCGACGTCGAGATGCCGCTCATCCCCGTCCTTGCGGAGATGGAGCTTGCCGGAATCCGGCTGCTGCCGCAGGTCCTCAATCGCTACGGGACGAAGCTGGGCAAGGAGCTCGCGGAGCTCGAGGGGGAGATCTACGCCGCGAGCGGCAAAGAGTTCAATCTCAACTCGACTCGCCAGCTGCAGGAGGTTCTCTTTCACGACCTGGGGCTTGCGCCGACAAAGAAGACCCAGACCGGCTACTCGACCGATACGGCGGTCCTCGAAGAGCTCGCCTCCGTGGAGGGTCCGGGAGGAGAGGTGCCGCGCCTTCTTCTGCGCTATCGACTGCTCTCGAAGCTTAAGAGCACCTACGTAGACACCCTGCCGACCCTCATCAACCCGAACACGGGGAGGATCCACACGAGCTTCGTTCAAACCGGAACCGCCACCGGGCGCATTGCGAGCCGCGATCCGAATCTGCAGAACATCCCGATCCGCGACGAGGAGGGAAGGCAGATCCGCTCGGCGTTCGTTCCCGACGCGGGCAAGGTTTTCGTGAGCGCGGACTACGCGCAGATCGAGCTGGTGGTGCTTGCTCACCTCTCGGGCGACCCCGCCCTGCGCGCGGCGTTCGCCGCCGGCAGCGACGTGCATGCCCAGACCGGCGCCCTCATCTTCGGAGTGAGCGAGGGCGCGGTAACCCCCGACCAGCGGCGCATCGCGAAGACCATCAACTTCGGGGTGATGTATGGGATGTCCGCCTTCCGTCTCGCACGCGAGCTTTCCATCCCTCGCAGCGTAGCCGCTCAGTTCATCGAGGCCTACTTCCAGAAGTACGCCTCAATCCGGAAGTTCATCGACGAGACCGCCGAGAAGACGAAGAAGACGGGCTACGTGACCACCCTGCTCGGGCGGCGGCGCCCGGTCCCGGGCATCGCGAGCCGCAACCGGACCGAGCAGATGGCGGCCCAGCGCATCGCGGTGAATACCCCCATCCAGGGCAGCGCCGCCGATATCGTCAAGCTCGCGATGCTGAAAGTGGCCGCCCGGATCAAGAGGGAGCGGCTCGCCTCGCGCATGATTCTCCAGGTTCACGACGAGCTCATCTTCGAGGCTCCGGAGATCGAGGTGACCCAGCTCATGGCCCTGCTCAAGGAGGAGATGGAGTCCGCGGTCAAGCTCGAGGTGCCCCTGCGGGTGAGCGTGGAGACCGGTGTGAGCTGGGGAGCCCTCCACTAGGGGACTCGGGGGCGCGCTCTCGATGACGATCGGGATCACCGGCAAGTACTGCTCCGGAAAGAATCGAGTCGCCGAGCTTCTCTCTCGGCGTGGGTTTCAGGTGATCGACGTGGACCATCTCGGCCATGATGCCCTCGTCGAAAGGCGGGATGCGGTGGTCGGGCGCTTCGGCCCCGGGGTCCTTACCCCCGAGGGGGGGATCGACCGGCGTCGCCTCGGGGCGCTCGTCTTTGCCGACCACAGGGAGCGGGCCGCCCTCGAGGCGATCCTTCATCCCGCGATGGTCGCGGCAGTCGAACGGCTCGTCGCATCGGGCGATGGCCGAGGCGCATCCCGCTCGACCGGGCGCTTCGCCGTCAACGCCGCCCTTCTCTTTCCGATGGGGCTTCACCGCCTCTGCGACCACGTCATCTACGTGAGGGCCTGCCTGCCGGTTCGAATCTGGCGGGCGCTTCGAAGGGATCGCCTGCCGCTGCTCCAGATTGCGCGGAGAATCTGGTCCCAGCGGAAACTCTCCCCTCAATCCTGTCGGGAAAATGTCGATACTCAAATCGTGAAGAACTCGGGAGCGGTGCGAAGTCTCGAGCCGCGGCTCTCGCGCATTCTCGCGGGTTTCGGAGTCGGTCAATGAGTGAGAAAGGGTCGATAGAACAGCAGAAAGTGCTCTGGATCATCTTTTCGGTGGCGCTCTTCATCCTCGTTGTGGTCGGGGTTGGGGTCATCTGGTTTTTGCCCGGGGGGGCGAAGACGCCCCAGACCGCAAGCATCCAGACCCCGAACGGCGCGAAGAGCTCCTTTGATCCCTACGAATGGGCCAAGACCCAGAACAACGCCTATCCCGGCCTCAACGAGGGGCCCCAGCCGAAAAGCGGGTCCGGCGACAATTTCACGATCATCTATGGCCAGAATCCCGCAAGCCCGGCGAACGGGAACCTTTCGATCGCCCCGCAGTCTGCTCCTGCCCCTGCCGCCCAACCCGCTGCGAGCGCGGCGGCCCCCACGCCCCAGCCGGTCCCCGTCCCGCAGGTCGCCGTGAAGAGCGCGGCCCCGGCGCCCCGTCCGGCGGTGAGCCATCCGGCAGCCCAGCCCGTCCCGCGCACGATCCAGGTTACCGAGCGTTGGATCCAGGCAGGCTCCTACGAGAGCAGCTTCCGGGCCGAAGCGGTGAAGAAGCTCCTCGATCACAAGGGGCTCGCGAGCCTCGTCACCACCCATCAGGTGGGAAATACCACCTTCTTCCGGGTTCGCGTGGGTCCCTACCGCAGCGAACAGGAGGCTCAGAAGTTTCTCGGGGTCGTGAAAGAGATCGGCGGCTTCCAGCACAGCTACATCTCCCTCGTCTACACGACCAGGACCGTCGAGTAAGAGGGACCGCGGCCCGCGCGCGGATCCTACTCCTCGCCGTCGGAGGGAACCCCTTCGGGAGAGGAAGGCATCTCGTCGGCCGGACCGAAAAGCCCGCGTCCCCTCGCGAAGGGCAAGCGGGCGTTCATCGCATCGATCTGCTCCTGCTCCATCTCGTTGATCTCCCCGATGTAGGCATTCATCACCTTCTGCATGCGCCGGTCGAGGAAGTGATGGAGGCTGAAGTTCTGCACGGCCTCGAAGCCGCGCCGGATCTTGAGCGGCGAGCCCGCGCCGGGATCGAAGGTGCGCATCCCGTTCTCGATTGCCCACTCGATGGGTCGATAGTAGCAGGTGTTGAAGTAGAGATTCTCCATCGAGCCTACGGTGCCCCAGTAGCGTCCCACCAGCTGATCTCCCTTTGCGAGAAGGAAGGACATGCCGATCGGGCGGTCGGGATGGCGCTCGTGGAAGGCGGCGACGAAGAGCAGCCGGTGGCGGAAGCGCTCGGCGAGCCCCAGGAAGAACTCCTTCGTGAGAAAGCGCGCCGCCCATGGTCCGAACTGGGCGTTGGTCCGGTCGTAGAACTGGTACATGATCGCCAAATAGGACTTCGGAATCTCCTCGCCTCGGATGGGCTTGAGGACCACTCCCTGCTCCTCCATCGAGGCCCGCTCGCGCTTGATGTTGCGCCGCTGGTTCTTGTTGAACACCCCGAGGTAGTCGTCGAAGGTTGCGAAGCCCTTGTTGCGCCACTCGTAGCTTTGGTGGGTCCACGAGGTGTAGCCGCGGCGGACGAGCAGCTCCTGCCACGCGGGGTCGACGAAGTTGTAGCTGCAGCCGGAGAGTCGGTGGCGCTCACAGAAGCGGTCGATCTCGGCGAGCAGGAGCTCGTGGAGCGCCTCCTCGTCCTCGCCCGGAGCGATTAGGAAGCGATAGCCGACTGAAGGGGTGGCGGGGCTCATCCCGACCAGCTTCGGATAGTAGCGCAGGCCAAGCTGGCGCGCCACGTCGGCCCAGGCGTAGTCGTAGACGAACTCGCCCGAGCTGTGCCCCTTCACGTAGAGGGGCGCGGCGGCGACGAGGCTCGTTCCGGACCACACCGTGAGGTGCGAGGGGGTCCAGCCGGTGGCGGGGCACATGCTCCCGGAGACCTCCATCTGGCGCAGCCATTCCCACTCGAGGATCGGCGTGGGAAGGGGCTCCGCGAGAGCGTTCCAGGCCCGCTCGTCGATGTCGCCGATCTTGTCGAACCAACTGACCGTGTAGCTCCGTGTCGTTTGCGATCCCATGTTTTTCACTTGGTGAGAATTTCCACTCGAGGCGGCCACCGAGTCAAGCCTTTCCGAGGGGATGATAACGCGCGCGATCCGGGCTATATTTGGGAGCGCGCGGCTCGCCGCCCGCCCGGGGCCTCCCGGGCGGGGCGCGAAGTCCCCCGCGCGCAAGGATGGATCATGAGACTATCGGCCCTTCGGCTGTTTGCTGTACCTCTGCTGCTCCTGCTTTCGACGCTCCTCGCTCCGCTGCCTGCGGTTGCCCAGCCCGCGGGCGCTCCCCTCTTCAAGGGAACCCTTTCGGCCGCCCCCGCTCCCGCCCCCACGGTCGCGCCGCCGGCGCAAGCCCCGCGCGGGATCACCGCTACCATCGCACACTGGGCGACCACCGCGATCGGCGCCGTGGGCTACCTAGGGGTCTTTCTCGCGATGGCCGCCGAGAGCATGGTCTTTCCGGTTCCCGCGGAGGGGGTCATGCCCTTCGCGGGTTTCCTCGTGGCCGACGGGCGCTTCTCACTCGTCGTTGTCATTCTCGTAGCAACCTTCGGCAGCCTTTGCGGCTCGTTGGTCTCGTGGTTCGTCGGCCAGCGCGGGGGTCGGCCCTTCGTGGTGCGCTTCGGGAAGTGGGTGCTCCTCGATCATCGTGATCTCGAGATGACCGAGCGCTTCTTCAATCGGCGAGGTGAGATCACCATCCTCATAAGCCGCTTCATCCCGGTGGTGCGCCATCTCATCTCGATCCCCGCCGGGCTTGCCGAGATGAATCTCCTGCGATTCTCGATCTTTACCGTCATCGGCGCCGGAATCTACAACAGCTTTCTCGCCATCGCCGGCGTCTATCTGAAAGAGCACTGGGATCGGATCATGCGCTACAG
>DAHVAK010000072.1 GCA_027314665.1 Spirochaetales bacterium | reverse complement strand
GAAGGCGAGCAGAAAGGGCAGATAGCGCGCAAGCGGCTGGAGCTCGAGCTGCGCGGGAAGAAGGGGCCGCAGGAGAACAAGGCTGACGCTGATCACGAGGAACGACAGGAAGATGCCCGCCCCGCCGATGCGGGGTATGTTTCCCGTGTGAATCTTGCGGTGATTGACCTCGTCGTACCAGCCGTAGCGATGCGAGAGACCGAGAAGGAGCGGGGTGAAGAGTAAATTGAGGAGCAGGCTTGCGACCAGCGCGATCAGCGCAACTACGGCGGTCTCGATGTTCATCCTGTTGTCGAGTATATCACTTGAGCACGTGACCCAAACATGGTATAGCTTTTTGAGAATATGACACAACGGCAGCGGCTGTCAATTCCGTGGAGAGATTGGACGTAATTTCAGCGACGGGGAGAGATCAATGGTAACCACACGAGAGAAGGTTGACTACAAGGTCCGCGACATGGGTCTCGCGGAGTGGGGACGGAAGGAGATCCGCGTCGCCGAAGCCGAGATGCCCGGTTTGATGAGCCTTCGGGCGAAGTACGGCAAGACGAAGCCGCTTGCGGGCGTGCGAATAAGCGGCTCTCTCCATATGACGGTCGAGACCGCCGTGCTCATCGAGACCCTTGCGGAGCTTGGCGCCGACCTACGCTGGAGCAGCTGCAACATCTTCTCCACCCAGGACCACGCCGCCGCCGCAATCGCCGCAGCCGGGATCCCGGTTTTCGCCTGGAAGGGCGAGAGCCTCGATGAGTACTGGTGGGCCCTCGAGCAGGCTCTGAGTTTTCCGGGGGGAAAGGGACCCCAGCTCGTCGTGGACGATGGCGGGGACGCGACCCTCATGCTCCACCTCGGCTTTCAGGCCGAGAGCGATCCTGCGATTCTCAATCGAAAAACCGAGACCGAGGACGAAACGGCGCTCCTGCGCACGCTGTCGCGGATCCTCGCCGAGAGCCCGCACAAGTGGCGCGACGCGGTCGCGGAGTGGGTGGGGGTCTCGGAGGAGACGACGACGGGAGTGCACCGCCTCTACCGCATGGAGAAGGAGAAGCGGCTGCTGGTGCCGGCGATCAACGTCAATGACTCGGTGACCAAATCGAAGTTCGACAACCTCTACGGGTGCCGCGAGTCGCTCATCGACGGGATCAAGCGTGCGACCGACGTCATGATCGCGGGCAAGACCGCGGTCGTGTGCGGCTACGGGGACGTCGGCAAGGGCTGCGCACAGTCCCTTCGGGCCTACGGGGCGAAGGTCGTGGTGACCGAGATCGATCCCATCTGTGCCCTGCAGGCGGCCATGGAGGGCTACCAGGTGCTCACGGTCGAGGACACCCTCGGGGTGGGCGACATCTACGTGACCGCGACCGGAAACCGGGACGTCATCACCGTCGAGCACATGGAAAAGATGCGTGACCAGGCGATCGTCTGCAACATCGGGCACTTCGACAATGAGATCCAGGTGTCGAAGCTCGGAAAGCTGCCCGGGGTGCGGCAGGAGAACATCAAGCCGCAGGTGGACAAGTACCGCTTCGCCGATGGGCACGAGGTCTTCATCCTTGCCGAGGGTCGACTCGTGAACCTCGGCTGCGCCTCCGGGCACCCCTCCTTCGTAATGTCCAACTCCTTCACGAACCAGGTTCTGGCGCAGCTGGATCTCTGGGAGCGGCATGGCGGCTACGAGCGGAAGGTCTACACCCTGCCCAAGCATCTGGATGAGGAGGTTGCTCGCCTCCATCTCGAGCGGGTCGGAGCAAGGCTGACGAGGCTGCGCCCCGAGCAGGCCGAATACCTGAGCGTCGACGTCGACGGCCCCTATAAGAGCGATCTGTACCGGTACTGAAAAGAGGCCCGTGCTGATACTGCCGGCGCCTTCGCGCCGAACGCCAGCAAGTTGAAGAGGATACAGCCATGGAGAATCGACCCTACCTTTTTACCTCCGAGTCCGTCGGCGAGGGGCATCCCGACAAGATCTGCGATCAGATCTCCGATGCGGTGCTCGATGCCTGCCTGAAGGACGATCCCGAATCACACGTCGCGTGCGAAACCTTCACCTCCACGGGCATGGTGCTCGTCGGGGGTGAGATATCTACCAAGACCTACGTCGACTTCCAGGAGGTCGCGCGCGGGGTAGCGCGCCGAATCGGCTACGATCGCCCCGAGTACGGCCTCGACTACCAGTCGATGGCGGTCTTAAGCACGGTGCACGCACAGTCGCCCGACATCGACCAGGGCGTTTCGGGCCATGGCCTGCCGGAATACGCTGGGCAGCAGGGGGCAGGGGATCAGGGGATGATGTTCGGCTTTGCCTGCCGCGAAACCCCGGAGCTCATGCCCGCCCCGATCATGTTCGCCCACAAGCTTCTCCTTCGCGCCGCCGAGGCGCGAAAGAACGGGGAGATGCCCTTCCTCAGGCCTGATTCGAAGAGCCAGGTCACCGTGGAATATGAGAACGGGAAACCCAAGCGCATCCACACCATCGTCGTTAGCCATCAGCACGACGAGGAGATCAGCCACGACGAGCTCGCCGAACGAATCATCAAGATGATCATCGAGCCGGTGCTCGGGCCGACGGGGCTGCTCGACAAGAGCACGAAGTGCTTCATCAATCCAACCGGACGCTTTGTGATCGGCGGTCCTCAAGGGGACAGCGGCCTCACCGGACGGAAGATCATCGTGGACAGCTACGGCGGGATGGGCCGGCACGGGGGCGGAGCCTTCAGCGGCAAGGATCCGAGCAAGGTCGACCGATCCGCCGCCTACATGGCGCGGTACGTCGCGAAGAACATCGTCGCGGCGGGGCTCTGTGACCGCTGCGAGATCGAGCTTGCCTACGCCATCGGCGTTCCCTTCCCCATTTCCGTGACCGTCGACGCCTTCGGCACGGCGAAGGCTCCCGAGGAGCGCATCGAACGGGCGGTCCAGAAGGTCTTTGATCTCTCGCCCGCGGGGATCGTCCGCTCGCTGGACTTGAAAAAGCCGATCTACCAGCGGACCGCCACCTACGGGCACTTCGGGCGCGACGGATTCGCCTGGGAGCGCACCGACAAGGTGGCCGATCTCCAGAACGCCGTCGGCTAGAGGCCTCGCGAGTCGTGGGGCTGCCGAACAGAGGCCTCGCGAGGGGGCTGTTGAGAGGCACCTTCGGGGCGCTGCCCCGTAAACAACATTCTATCGGCACGATTGCTGCCCTGCGGCGGCAAGACCCCGGCATTCCAGGTCAGGCTTCCTGACAGGGTGCTGACAGAGTGATGGGATCCCCTGCAAGAACGGGATTCACCCTGACCTTTCATTCTGAATTGACTCGAGAAAACGTCGTTTTGGCAGGTGCCCTTGCGCTGTCGGCAAGCTGCGACCCGAAGGGGCTCCTGTTCTTGCGTTGCCGGGAGCATTTCCCTTGCGTCGCATTCAGAAATACCTATAATTCTTCAAGGGCGAGAAGCAGCTGGTGCCAGTCGGACCGCGTCCGACTCCCCATACGGAGCCCTCGCGTGCATCCGACGCAGCTGCGCCCGGCGATCGAGAATCGGAGCGACTCCTGTTTCGGCGGTGCCGCTTCGAGATAGGGTTACCGCTGCCCCCGGAGGGTTCTTGCCGTCCGGAAAGCTGCTGCGGCGTGGGTGCTCTCGGCAAATGCGATGGCCGAGGGTGGAGAAGGCGAGACATGCGCCGAAGGGTGCGCGGAAGGCTCCGGAGGCAAAGCATCCCGGTCCGGCCTCCGACAGGAGTGCCCGCGGGCGGCAGGAGGCCCTTCGCACGTTTCGGAGAAAGACGGCACCGGTCCGCCGAACGGGGTGCGCGTGTCGAGCGACTCGGTGACATGGCAAACGTGGTATAGCCCACTCGGCTCTGCAGTCGCGCACCCCACCTTCGCTTGACCGGTTCGTCGCTAACCTTTGAACGCAATCGTGGGGCCAAGCGCCCGACCGGCCGAGCTGAGCGCACCCGCATCGAAGGAGATGCCCGCCGTCAGGCACGTGCCGCGAGGGCGTCCACGCGCAAGCGAGGAGGGACGGGACCGACCCTCAGGACCCTGAGGTGCCGCGCGCAGAGTCGGTCCGCGACTCACACGGATCGGCAACTCGCGTCGCATCGGACGCTCTTTCACAGGACATCCATGGGGCTTGTGACGCCAAGCTTATTTTTCCGGGCCACGTGAGTGTAGATCATCGTCGTCGAGACGTCGGAATGACCGAGCAGCTCTTGTACCGTTCGGATGTCGTAGCCCCTTTCGATGAGGTGGGTCGCGAAACAGTGCCGAAGCGTGTGGACCGTCGCACGCTTGGCAATTCCGGAGCTTCGAACCGCCTCGCGAAATCCTTTCTGAAGGGTCGTGGGATAGAGGTGATGGCGCCGAGCAACTCCTGAAAACGGGTCGACGGAAAGCCTCGCTGAAGGAAACACCCAGAACCAGGTCCATTCGGTACCGGCGTGTGGATATTTGCGTTCAAGGGCGGGGGGCATCCAGACCCCTGCTACCTGTCGGCTTCGGTCTTGCTCATGAAGCGCCCGGATCCTCACGAGGTGCGCCTCGAGCCTGGCGGCGACCTTCTCGGGAAGGACGGTCTCTCGATCCTTGTCACCCTTGCCCGACCGTATGACTAGGCATCGGCGCGAAAAGTCGATATCCTTGACGCGCAAGGCAAGACACTCCCGAAGCCTGAGACCACCTCCGTAGATCATGCAGGCGGCAAGGTGGTGCGTTCCGCGCAGGAAGGACAGCACTCGTTTGACCTCTTCTGTGGTGAGAACTACCGGCAGGCGCGGCGGAACCCTTGCACGTATCACCGCCTTGAGGCTCTCGATCCCTCTGTGCAGGAGGTTTCGGTACAAGAAGAGGAGGGCGTTGAAGGCTTGCTTCTGCGTTGCGGCGGAAACGGCTCCCTGTACCGCGAGCTGCGAGAGGAACTCCTTGAGATCCTCGGCGGTGATTTCAACGAAGGCTTTTGCGCCGCAGAAGGCTCGGAAGCGCCGTACCCAGGCGAGATAGGTCTTCTCGGTCCTGAAGGACAGATGTCGCAGTCTGAAGAGTCTCACCAGGGCGGGCTCTACCTCAGCCCACCCCGGCGGTGTCGGAGTTGAAATGGGACAGGATGGCACGCTCACATCCGGCTTGCGAGAAATGGTGCCTGAAATCGCAGGTCTCGCCGGATTTGATGGAGCGGTCCTCTGGGTGCTGCCTGCCGCGAAGGCCTTCGCCTGCACGGGTGGGATCGCCTTCGCCGGAACTGGCGCGGCTGCGGCGTCGGCGGGCACCATGCGGCGCCTCATCCGATAGTCTGCGTAGAGTCGGATGGCGCGTCGCGCCTGATCCACCTGCCAAGGCTCGACCCGGGACTTCAGGAGCGAAACGAACTCCTCGACACCCGAGGCACCGGGTTTCCGACGCCGTTTGAACTCCTCGTACCAATCCATCCAGCGAAGATAGTGGGAAATGCTCTTCTCTTGGACGTGGCAGGTGTCGCGAAGAAAGTCACTGAATCGCTGCATAAGGTGCTCTGCGGCCAGATTCGAGGGGCCGCTTCAATAACTAACTGCCGATGTTGTTATGCTGCTTCGACGCGAGACGACCCCGGACAGCTACGACTGCGCACGAAAATACCTCCCGGCCTGGTTCGCTACAAAACAAGTAAACAGAATATGTTAGGTTGCCCAGAAAGTGCCTCGAGGAATCGAAGACAAGAATGGGTAGCCTCATGGGTCGTCGTACGCGGTAAGAAATAGGAATCGCGTACCGCGGGCAACCTTGACGAGACCCCGCTACGCTGCCGTGCGGTGCGAGC
>DAHVAK010000063.1 GCA_027314665.1 Spirochaetales bacterium | reverse complement strand
AAGGTTTACCGCGATCGGCAGGGCCACCCCCCGGCGGCGCTTCGGGCGGGGGCTTCCCTCGTCCGTTCGGATGAGGCTGCGGTCGGTAAAGAGGCGGTCGATCTCGTCGGCGAGCTCGCCGCGCTCGGCGGCAGAGATTCCGTCGTCGCCGTTGGTCGCAACGACCGGTGCTTCAAACCGCGTTCTCCCGTTTGAGGCCTTGCTCACGCGAATTGCGTGCTCGAGCAGACTCGGCATGGCGTATTCCGCCATCAGTATATACCATTTGACCGAAGAGCCGCAAGAAAAGTGTGCGGAGCGGAAGAATTCTTTCGTGCTTTTTTCCGAGAATAGAGAGACGGTGCAAGCATGAGAATCGCCTCGCGGATCATAGCGATATTCCTGCCGCTGTTTCTCGCTCCGATGGTGTTTCTCGCCCTCATCTCCACCACCACGGCGCGCGAGGGGATTACCACCGTTGCCACCGAGTTTCTCGAGTTCAAGGCGAGCGAGCTCACCCGCTTCGCCCAAAGCGAGTACGACCTTCTGTCCGCGAACGGGCTTGAAGATTCCCCCCAGTACATCGATGCCGCGAAGCGAGCGGTGGCAAACTACGCGAAGGGCCTCACCCGCGGCTCGACCGAGCTCATCGCCGCCTTCGAGCCCGACGGCGCCGTCGCGTTCTCGACCTCCGATGTCAGCCTTCTGCCCGGGGAAGGCAGCCGGCTTCTGTCGCTCATCGCCGCCGGCAAGCCCGGTTGGATCCACCTCACCGTGGCCGGCACGAGGCGGGTCGCGGACCTCTCCTTCTTCAAGCCCTTTTCCTGGGCCCTTGTGGTAAGCGAGAAGCGGGAGGCCTTCTTCAAGTCGGTCGACCGCATCACCATCGAAAGCGGTATCACCACCGGGGTCTCGCTCCTGACGGTCATCCTCCTCGTCATCGTCCTAAGCGGCCTCATCACCCGCCCCTTGAACCAGGTGGTCCAGGCAATGCGGGATATCGTGAAGACCCGGGACTTGACGCGCCGCGTGGAGGTGCCCTACGCCGACGAGGTTGGCGAGCTCGGGGACGGCTTCAATGCCATGACGAGCGCCCTCGAGCAGGCCTACGGCGAGATCAAGAGCTACGCCCTGAAGGCGGCAATCGCCCAGCGGCGCGAGATGAAGATCCGCAACGTCTTCCAGAAGTACGTGCCCAACCAGGTCATCGAGCAGTTCTTCGCATCGCCGGAGTCGATGCTCGTCGGTGAAGATCGAGCCCTCGCGATCCTCTTTTCGGACATTCGAGACTTCACCTCGCTGTCCGAGGGCATGAGCTCGCGCGAGATCGTCGAGTCGCTGAATCAGTATTTCGGGCGAATGGTTGATGCGATCATGCAGCGCCGGGGCCTGGTCGACAAGTACATCGGCGACGCGATCATGGCCTTTTTCGGGGCGCCGGCCGACGACGAGCAGAGCGCCCTGCACTCCGTTCAGGCTGGGCTCGCGATGAACGAAGAGCTCGCGGCCTTCAACGCCTGGCAGTCGGAGCGCGGGCGCACCCCGATCCGAATCGGCGTGGGCATCAACTACGGCACGGTGACGGTCGGTAACATCGGCTCCGAGGCGAAGATGGACTACACGGTCATCGGGGACATGGTCAACGTCGCCTCGCGCCTGGAGGGGCTCACGAAGTTCTATCAGGAGCCGATCCTCATCTCCGAGTCCGTCCAGCAGTTCGTGGTCGGCAAGGTACCCTGCCGGCTCGTGGATCGCGTCCAGGTGAAGGGCAGGAAGCGCGGTCTTGCCATCTACGGGGTGCGCGGGACTCTGTCCGAAAGGGAGGAGCGCGCATGGACTCTCCACGAAGAGGCGCTCCACAGCTACTACGACCGCGATTTCGCCGGCGCTCTGCGGCGCTTCACCGAGGTCGTCACCCTGCTTCCCGAGGATGCGGTGGCCCCCGCCTTCGTCAAGCGCTGCCGGCTCTATCTCGCCTCTCCCCCTCCCGCCGACTGGACGGGGGTGGTCGCGCATACCCAGAAATAGGCCGGGAAGGCGACTGTCTCGGCGAGTCGCATCGCGGGCGAAACGACGCGGAAGCACCGCGGGCAGCCGCGATTTCGCCGGGAGCCTCCCGATTGACAGAAGCGCGCGGGACGGGGACAATTCGGCATACCCAAAAAGCGTCTTGCTGGTTGGATCGAAGTAGGTGTTCGCGGGGCTTGCGCCTCGCTCGCCATTCGAGGCATTGCCGCCTCCTCGCGCAAGGAGCAGAAGGATGAAGTTCGTCGAAGGGAGCAACGAAAAGCTCGCGGTTATCGCCCTGGGCGGGAACGCGATCATCAACAAGGGAGAGCGGGGGGACATCCACGAACAATTCGCCAACACCCGCCGCTCCATGGGGCCGGTCGTCGAGCTGATGAAGCGGGGATACAACTTCATCCTCACCCACGGCAACGGCCCGCAGGTCGGGAATCTCATGCTGATGGTGGACAAGGCGAAGGAGCTCGTTCCCGAGACCCCGCTCGGCGTGGCGGACGCCATGACCTGCGGCTCGATGGGCTACATGATCGAACAGAGCCTGCAGAACATCATGATTCGCGCCGGGGTTTGGCGGAACGTGGTCACTATCCCGGCTCAGATCCTCGTCGACCAGCACGATCCTGCCCTCGCTCATCCCACCAAGCCGATCGGCCCCTTCTATACAAAGGAGGATGCCGAGCAGCTCATGAAGGAGAAGGGCTGGGTGATGAAGGAGGACGCGAAGCGCGGCTACCGCCGCTACGTCGCCTCGCCCTATCCGATCGACGTCATCGAGAAGGACGCCATCAAGCTCCTGCTCGAGAAGGAGTACATCGTCATTACCGGGGGCGGGGGTGGGATTCCGGTCTACTTCGAGAACGACCGCACCATCGAGGGGGTCGACTGCGTGATCGACAAGGACCTCGCGAGCATGAAGATCGCCCTCGCAGTGGGGGCCATGACCCTCATCATCATCACCGGGGTGCCGCGGGTCTCGCTCAACTTCGGCACTCCCCAGCAGGAGGACTTGGGGCGCCTCACCCTCGCGCAGGCGCGCTACCACCACGAGCAGGGACAGTTCCCACCCGGCTCGATGGGGCCGAAGATCTCGGCTGCCATCGAGTTCGTCCAGGCGAATCCGAAGAACCGCGTCATCATCACCGACGTCGACAACCTCATCGCCGCCATGGAGGGCAAGGAGGGCACGACGATCGTCGCCTACTAGGCCGACCCTTCTGCGCGCCCCCCCTCACTTCCCCGCGCGGCCCGCTTCACCGCCCGCTCGATCCCCTCGTAGCCCGTGCAGCGGCAGAGGTTGCTCTCGAGCCAGAGGCGGATCTCCTCGTCGCTCGGTTTGGGGTGACGCGCGAGGAGGGCGGCCGCGTTGAGGAGAAAGCCCGGCGTGCAGTAGCCGCACTGGAAGCCCCCCTCGGAGAGGAAGGCTTCCTTGAGGGCCTCGTTCGAGAGCCCTTCGATCGTCGTGATTCGCTCGCCCTCAACCTCCACCGCAAGCACCATGCAGGACTTCACGGGTTCGCCGCCCACGAGCACCGTGCAGGCCCCGCAGTCGCCGTTCTCGCACCCGATCCGCGTCCCGCGCAGCCCCAGCCGCTCCCGCAGGACGCGCAGCATGGTGTCGGCCGGGCGTACCACCGTTTCGCGTCTCTCGCCGTTGATGTCGAGCATCAGGGCGAGCCACCCCTCGTAGCGCTTCATCAGAGCGCCTGGGGCGCGTGCCCGCCGGTGCCCGCGCCGAGAGGGTTTGCGCGGCGTCTCATCTCCCGGCTTCCAGGGCCCGAAGGCCCTCGGCGAGGGCGAGCTCGAAGAGGTGGCGCCTGAAGACGCTCGAGGCGCGAAAGTCTTCGAGGAAGGCGTGGGGGATCGCTTGGGCGGCCGCCGCGGCGCGCTCCTGCGCTGAAAGGGCGCGATCCGCGAGGATCGCCTCCGACGCGGCGTGGCGCACGGGGTGAGAGAAGGCGCCGCTCGCCGCCGCGCGAAACGAGCCGCCCTCGCGAACCAGAC
>DAHVAK010000045.1 GCA_027314665.1 Spirochaetales bacterium | reverse complement strand
GCTCGCGATGAAGCGATTGAGGTTCGTCGAGAGCCTTCCGATCTCGTCGCGGCTCTCCACGGAAAAGCTTCGGGTGAGATCGCCCTCGCTCATGCCGGCCACGCTGCTTTCGATCGAGCGCACCGAGCGCACGATCCGGTTGGCCACCACGAGGGCTACGAGCAGGGTCGCGGCCGACAGCGCGATGATGACCATGAGCGCGATGGCCGCGCTGCGGCCTTCGATTGTCGCTATCGCCTTGTCGATGATCTGCGTCTCGTGGTTGATGACCGCCACGGAGCTCACGAGATCGGTCGTGAGCTTTTCGATGCGCGCGGAGAGCTCGCCGATGTCGAGCGTCACGCTCTCTTTGTGCGGATCGCGTTCGAGGCGGGGATCCATCGTGAGGTCAAGAAGGGTGTAGGCCTTCGAGGCTCCGTAGTAGCGATCGCCGACCGCCTGAACCGCTGCGAGCGGCGCGAGCAAGGCGGCATCGTCGGCATCGAGGGTGCCCTTCAGCGCCGCAATCGAGGCGAGGGCCCCGCGCACGGAAGCGCTGATCCGCGGAAGGATTTTCAGGCGCCCCCCCTGCATGAAGGAGAAGGTCGTCGTCTCCACGGCGTTCTTGAAGGCGTCGCTCTGCAGTGCGAAGGGCGAATTGGTCAGGCGGTTTGCGCTCAGGGCCTGGCCGAGAAAGGCGGTGCGCAAGAAGGAGAGAGTCCGCTGCTCTGAGCGGATCTCGCCGACGGGCGAGCGCACGGAGAAGTAGATGCCTGCGCTGATACCGAAGGCCACGACCAGGATCGCAATCAGAAAGAGGAGCTTCCACCGGATTCCTATGGCCATTCTTGTCCCCTAGGCGCCCTTCCTCACCGCCATATCAATCGGCGAAAAGAATCGCCTCCCCCGTGACTTCGAAATCTGCCCAAAGCGGGAGGGTGCCGCAAAGCGTCCCGCTTCGCTCATCGGGCTGCGATCCGCCGACGTAGACCCGGAAGGAACCCGGCTCGAGCACGCTCCTTCCGTCGTTGTCGACGAGGGCGAGCTGCCGCGAGGTAAGCTCAAACTCCACGCCTCGCTTCTCGCCCGCCTCGAGGCGAAGCCGTGTGAAGCCCTTCAGACTCCAACGCGGAACCTCCACCGATGCCTCGAGATCGGAGAGGTAAAGCTGCACAACTTCCTCCCCGGCGAGGCGTCCGTCGTTGCGTACCTCGACCTGCACGCGTATTCCCTCGCGGGTGCCGATCACTCTTTTCGAAAGAGAGAGGTTTCGGTACGAGAAGGTCGTGTAGGAGAGCCCGTAGCCGAAGGGGTAGAGCGGTTCCTCGGTGAGGTAGCGGTAGGTTCTGCCCTTCATGCTGTAGTCCGTAAAGGGCGGCAGCTGCTCGACCGACCGAACGAAGGTGATCGGCAGCCTGCCTGCGGGGTTGTAGTCGCCGAACAGGACCTCGGCAATGGCTGCCCCCCCCTCCTCCCCCGGATACCAGCCGCTGAGGATCGCCGGGACGTTCTCCGACGCCCATCCAAGCGCAACCGCGCTTCCGCTCATCAGCACGAGCACGATCGGCTTGCCCACGCCCGCCACCGCCCGCAGCAGGCGCTCTTGGACGTCGGGAAGCCCGATGTGCACGCGGTCTCCCTGCGACTCGGAGCCCGCCGCGTCCCCCTCCTCCCCCTCGATCGAGGCGGAGATCCCGAGACACATCACGACGACGTCGGCGCGCTCCGCCGCCGAACAGGCTTCCGAGAAGCCGTCGTCGTCCCGCCGACCCCATTGATCCGGGCCCTTCGCCACGAGATCGCAGCCGCGGGCGTAGATCACCGTCGTCGAGCCGGATACAGCGGCGCGGATCCCGTCAAGGACGGTCACCGAGCTGGAGGGAAGGCCGTTGTAGTTACCGAGAAGCACCGAACGGCTGTCGGCGTTCGGTCCGATGACCGCGATTGCGCCAAGCTCCTTGCGCAGCGGCAGGAGCCTCTCCGCGTTCCTCAGGAGCACGATCGACTCGCGGGCGGATTCGAGGGCAAGTCTGCGGTGCTCGATCGAGTCGTTCACCTCGAGCGGAATCTTGGCGTAGGGAACCTGCTCGTCGTCGTCGAGCATCCCCAATCGAAGTCGAACCTCCAGCAGGCGCGTGACCGAGCGGTCGATCTCCTCTTCGGTGATGAGTCCTTGCCGCACCGCCTCGACGAGGCTTCTGTAGTCCTGGCCGCAGCAGAGGTCGCAGCCGTTCTTCACCGCGAGGGCGGACGACTCCGCCGCCGTGCCGGTCAGCTTGTGATGGAGATGAATGTCGGCGATGGCGCCGCAGTCGGAGACGACGTAGCCTTGGAAACCCCACTCCTTGCGGAGGATCCCCTCCAGCAGGGTCGGGCTCGCGCAGCAGGGCTCTCCGTTGGTGCGATTGTAGGCGCCCATCACCGAGAGGGCCCCCCCCTCCACCACGCACTCCTTGAAAGCGGGAAGATAGGTCTCGCGAAGATCCTTCTCGCTCACCCGCGCGTCGAAGCTGTGTCGCAGCGACTCAGGGCCCGAGTGCACGGCGAAGTGCTTCGGGGTGGCGACGAGCTTCAGGTAGGTCGGATCGTCGCCCTGGAGGTTTCGGACGAAGGCGACCCCCATTCGCCCCGTGAGGAAGGGATCCTCGCCGTAGGTCTCCTGACCCCGGCCCCATCGCGGGTCGCGAAAGATGTTGACGTTCGGCGTCCAAAAGGTGAGCCCCCGGAAAATGCGCCGGTCCCCGCGGCGCTTTGCTTCGTGGTGCTTGGCCCGAGCCTCATCCGCGATGGCGGCCGCCACCCGTCCCACGAGCGGCACATCGAAGGTCGCCGCAAGCCCGATCGCCTGCGGGAAGACCGTCGCTATGCCCGCCCGACCGACCCCGTGCAGGCACTCGTTCCACCAGTTGTACTCGGGAATTCCCAAGCGGGGGATGGCTGCGGACTGGTAGGTCATCTGCGAGACCTTCTCCTCGAGGGTGAGGCGCTTGAGGAGGTCCTTCACCCTCTGCCCGAAGGGGAGACTCCGATCTCGATAGGGAAGCGGCATCGTGTCGCTTGCAGTCGCTTGCTTTTCCATGTAGGCGCTTGTGCTCCTTGAATGTGTGTGAGATGCGAAATGCCGAGCGCGGCCCTATCCCTTAACCGCTCCGCTCGTGAGCCCGGCCACGATGTACTTCTGCGCCAGGATGAAGAGAATGACCGCGGGAATCATCGCAAGCGTGAGAAAGGCCAGGATCTGGTTCCACGCGACCCCGTGCTGCGTCATGAAATCCATGACGCCCATCGGAAGCGTGAATTTCGTCGAGTCGTTGAACACCAGGAGCGGAAGAAAAAAGTTGTTCCAACTCGCCACCAGGGCAAGGATTCCCGCAGTCGCGAGGATCGGGGTGGAGAGAGGCAGAACCATGTAATAGAAAAACCCGAGCGGCCCGTAGCCGTCGATCGCGGTCGCGTCCTCGAGATCCCGCGGAATCGACAGGAAGAAGCCCCGAAGGAGGACGATGTTCCACGGCAGTTGGAAGGCGATTTGGGGCAGCACCACCCCCCAATAGGTGTTCAGCAGCCCCAGCGTGCGCAGCTGAAGGTAGAGGGGCAGGATCGCGACGGCAAGGGGAAAGAGCAGCCCGATCAGAAAGTAGTTGTAAATGACGCTGCTCAAGCGAAAGCGAATGCGAGCCAGGGCGAAAGCGGCGGCCGCGCAGAGAATCAGGGCGAGACCGACCGTGAGGGCGGCCACGAGGGTCGAGTTCGCCAGATCGCGCCAGAAGCTCCCGACCGCCCCGGTGAGAAGCTCGCGGTACTGCGTCAAGTCCAGCGGCACGGGGAATCTCATCGGTTGAGCCTGGAGCTGACCCAGGGATTTGAATCCGCCGATGATCGAGATGTAGAGCGGGATGGCGATGATCAGCCCAACGACGATCGAGACGGCGTACTTGAAGAGGGAGCTCAAGACCCGAGCTCGCGCAGTCATCACTCCGGTTGTCATACGTCTTTCTCTCCTAGTTGCCGCGCTCGCGAAGCAGGAGCCTTTGGTAGATGATGCTAAACGAGAGACAGATCACGAAGATCGCCACCGCGACGCTTCCTCCGTATCCCATCTCGAGCCTCTGGAATCCGAACTTGTATAGGTAGGTGACCATGGTCTCCGCGCCGTTCACCGGATCTCCCTGGCCCATCGCCCATACGATGTCGAAGATCTGGAAGGAGCCGATGATCGAAAAGAAGACTGTTATCTGGATAGTCGTCGCGAGAAGCGGAAGCACGACGTGTCGAATCACCTGAGCGTTGGTGGCTCCGTCGATCCGCGCGGCCTCCTCCAGCTCCACCGGGATCCCCTGCAGCCCGGCAATGTAGATCGTCATGTGCAGCCCGAAGTACTTCCAGATGATCACGACCAGAATGGCCCAGAACACGCTCGTGGGGCTTCCGAGCGGCGCAACCCCGGGGCTCCCCGGCGAAAAGAAGTGGATGATCGGGTTCAAGAGACCGTACTGGGGATTGTAGATGAATTGCCACAACACCCCGGTGATGACCTCGGAAAGCACGAACGGCAGAAAGAAGAAGGTTCGAAAGAAGACGGCGAGCTTGAAGGTTCCTCGTCCCACGATCATCGCCAGGAGAAGGGCCAGCGGCAGCTCCACGACGAGGGAGAACACGATGATGAGCATGTTGTGAAGCAGGGCCTTGTGAAATACCGCGTCGCTGAAGAGATAGACGAAGTTCTTGAGCCCCGTGAAATGCTTCAAGGGGCCCAACCCATTCCATCTGAACAGGCTGTACTCCGCCGCCTCTAGAACCGGCACGATCACCAGGACCGTGAAGAGGATGAAGGCCGGACCGACCAGGAGAAGAAGGATGAGGAAGGTCGTCCTCCTCTTGTTCTTGAACGCCTTTGATCGGGTAGGTCTGCTTTGGTTCGTCATGGTGAAACGCTCCGGGCCGCGCCTCGCAGGCGAGGCGCAGCTCCGGATTCGATACCCCTTTCGGTTATTGGTTCATCTCATAGGTCTGCTGGATCGATGCCGCAGCCTGAGCGGGAGTCATGGTGCCGGCAAAGATCTGCTGGACCGCGTCGTTGATCGCGCTGCCGACCGCCGGAGTGTAGTACTGGTCGAGATACAGCTGGAAGTAGCCGGCCTTGTTCACGATGCTCTTGACCTCTTTCATCAGCGGGTCGGTCATCGCCGCGTCGGCGCCGATCGCCGTGGGAACGATCGCTCCGGTCGCCGCGAGAGCTGCGTTGTTCTTCTCGTTTGTGACGAACCGTAGGAACTCGACTGCCGCGTCCGGGGCGTTCTTCCCGACCGCGTAGCCGTTGCCGCCGCCGAGGACGTCGGTTCCGGCCCCAGCGCCTCCCTCGACCATCGGGAAGGGGGCGGTGCCGAGCAGATCGCCGATCCCCTTCTTGTTGACGGAGTTGGAGGCCTCGGTGCTCGGGCCCCATTGTCCCATCAGCTCCATCGCCGCTTTGCCGTTTCCGACGAGGGCGGCGCCGGCTGCCTGGGGCGTCCCAAGGAAGCCGTCCTCAAAGGGCTGCAGCTTCGTGAGCTCGACCAGCTTCTGCCCCGCATCGACGAAGGGGGCGTCGGTGAACTTGCCCTGTCCGGAGACGATGTTGTTGAAGGCGGCCTCGCCGCCGATTCGCATTGCGAGGTAGGCCCACCAGAACATTCCCGGCCACTTGTCGCCTTCGGCGATCGAGATCGGAGTGACCCCGGTGCTCTTGAGCTTGCCGATCATGGTGAGGAAATCGCTCCACGTCGTCGGGAAGGAGGTGTAGCCCGCGTTGGCGAGCATCTGCTTGTTGTACCAGAAGGTGACCGCCCCCATGTCATAGGGCATTCCGTACTGCTTGCCGTCGTAGGCGTAGACGGCGATGACCCCGGGCGCCATCGACTGGCCCCACGCCGTGCCCTTCACGAACTTGGTGATGTCGCGCAGGAGACCGGCCTTGGCGTACTCCATCATGACCCCGCCGCCCCAGCTCTGGAAGAGGTCCGGGGGGGTTCCCGCCTGCATGACCGTGGTCATCTTGCTCTTGAAGGCCTCGTTCGCGAGCACCGTGATGTCGATGGTGACGTTCGGGTGGGCCTTCATGAACTCGTCGGCCAACCCCTTCCAATAGGCCTGGTGGGCCGTGTCGATGTGCCAGAAGGTGAACTTGACAGGCCCGGTCGGCGCGCTGCCGCCCTCCTTCTGCCCGCCGGCGAAGCCTATGCCCGCAGCGATTAGGAGAGTGACGGCGGCGATTGCCGCGATCCTCACAAACTTCCTCATGCGCTTCCTCCTCTATCGTTTGGAGACGTGATACGTGCACGGACGTACAGTCCGACTGTCACTTCGTCTCAGCCTAAGGCGGGAGGCTCTCGGTGGGAATCGGACAATTTGCGAGTCACGGCGTAGGAGCTATTACCTATCCCTGCTCTGGACCCACTTGACCGCGAAGCGGCGCAACTCGCCCGCCCCGTCAATCCGGAGCTTTTCCTTGATGTGGTCCCGGTAGGTATTGACGGTCTTTACGGAGAGATTGAGCACCTTTGCCACGTCGGCAGTCCCGTACCCCTGACCGAGGAGGTCGAGAACCTCCAGCTCCCGGTCGCTCAGGCGCTCCACCGTAGGGGCTTCGGCCTCGCCGCTTCGGCTGAACATGGTCTCGAGGAGGCGATCGCGCATCGCGGCCGAGACGTAGATCTTGCCGGAGAGCACGGTCTTGATGGCATCGAGCATGACCGAGGCCGCCTCCTGCTTCATCACGTAGCCGCGAGCCCCCGCTTTCAACGCCCGCTCCGCGTAGACGACCTCATCGTGCATCGAGATGATGAGGACGAGCACCTGGGGAAAGCTGGCCTTGATGCTGCGCACCAGATCCAGCCCGCTCTGACCGACCAGGGAGATGTCCACGAGGGCGATGTCGGGTAAGGAGCGCTCGAGGGCGTCAAGGGCCTCGGACACGGTGCCGGCCTCCGCGCAAATCTGGTAACGCTCGTTGCTACGCACAAGCGCTACGAGCCCCTGACGGAAGACCGGATGATCGTCGACGACAAGGAAGGTTACCTGTTTCGTCATCGCGCGGCCGCCTGAGCCTGCTCGAATCGGCAGGATACCCGCGTCCCCGGATCGAGACTCTCGATGCGCAGCTCGAAGCCCGCCTTCTCCGCCCGATAGCGCATGATGCGAAGCCCCATCCCGCGCTCCGGAACCTCTGACGCAAGACCGACCCCGTAGTCAATCACCTCGGCGATGAGAAGGGCCGTGGATTCACCTCCCTCCGCCTTCGGTAGGAGCTCCCGGAAGAGCCGCACCTCGACGCGGCTCGATTCCGAGTGCTTGAGGGCGTTCGAAAGGGCCTCCTGAACGATGCGGTAGACCTGGAGGGCTCGGTCCGTGTCCGGCACCGCGAAATCCGGCGAGGCGCGAAACTCGATGCTCGCATGAAATCGCTGTCGCGCCATCACCACCATCTCCTCGATTGCCGCGCTAAGGCCGTGCTCCTCGAGCCCGGTCGGAAAGAGCCCGCGGGCGATCTGCTTGGCTCGGGCTATCGAATCGGCGAGGAGGTCGGCGATGCGATCGATAGAGGAAACCGCGCCTCCGTCGACCTCGGCGAGTTCTCCGCGAAGCACGGTCGCGAGCATTGCGATGCCCGCCAGATGCTGGCAGAGGTCATCGTGGATATCCTGTCCGATTCGCTGCATCGTGCGGTTCGAGATGTCGACCACCTCCTCCTCCAGGCGGACCCTCCGCTCAATCTCGTGGGTGAGCTCGGCGTTCGCCTCGGTGAGCTCCGCCGTGCGCCGCCTCACCTCGGCCTCCAGCCGATGCTCGTGGGTGCGCACCTGCTCGAGGAGGAGGGCACCCTTGACCGCGCTTGCCACTTGATCGCGAAGAGTGTCGTAGACCGAAAGCTCGTCCGCCCCGCCCGGAAGCAGGATGTAGCCGAGGGGCTCATCCTGAAAGACGATCGGCTCCAGGATCCAGCTCCCCCGCCGCCACTCGTCCCCCGCGCCCGGCGGGACCAGGAGCGCCGTACGGAAGCGGAGGCCCTTCTCGGGCAGGGGCACCACCGCCGTCTCGCGGGGAGCCATGACCAGACGCGACCACTCGGCGCTTCCCCTGCGCCGCTCGAAGAGCGCGAGATACCCCCCGCCCACCCCTAAGCGATCGAGCCCGGCCTCAAGGCGCGCCAGCATGACCGGCATCTCAAAGGAGCCGGACAGCGAGGCGCTGATCTCGCGCAGGGTTGCGAACCGCTCTTCGGACGCCGTCCGCCGTGCGGCCTGAAAGCGCGTCTCGGTCTCGCCGACAAGCACCCGCGCAAACTCGAAGACGGCGGCACCCTCGGCTTTGGCCCGCCGGCGTATGAGCGAAAGAAAGCCGTTCCATCGCTTGGAAAGCCGACTCTCCGGCTCGGCAGCGGCGAGGGCGGCGTTCAGCCGGACGATGAACCCGTCCGGGTCGTCATGGCGGGCGCGCTCGATAAGCTCCTCGATCGCCCCCCGCTCCTCCGCTGTGGCGTCGGCGGGAAGCCGATCGAGGTCGGGGTCGTAGCCTCTGGCCGGCGGACATCCGCAGGATTGCCGGATGGCCGGCGAGCAGGTGAGGGTGCGGTCACCGGGAGCCTTCCCGTCGCAGACGGCGAGCAGGGCATCGAGCGCCGAAGAGCCGAGCTCGTGGAGGGGCTGGACAATCGTCGTGAGGGGCGGGGTGACGTACTGTCCCTCATCGATCCCGTCGAAACCGACCACGGAAACCTCTTCGGGGACGCGAATCCCGAGCCGGCGCAGCTCGCCCATCGCCCCGAGCGCCATCCGGTCGTTCAGACAGACCAGGGCATCGAAGGGAACGCCCGAGGCGACGAGCCTGCGGGCGGCCTCGACGCCTGAGTCCTGAAGAAAGCTCCCCTGCACCGCCAAGCGCGCGTCAAAGGGGATCCCGGCCTCGCGGAGGGCCCGGCGGAAGGCGCGAGCCCGCTGCTCGCCCTCGGGGTGGCCGCCGGGCCCGCCGAGAAGGGCGAAGCGCCGACGCCCATGGTTGCGCGCAAGGTGGCGAACCAGCTCGAGGAGCCCCGCCGAGCCGTCGACCGAGAGGCTCACCACGCCTGCAATCTTCACCCCTACCGAGACCTGGGGAAGGCCCTCCCTGCTCGCAAAAAGCCGGGCAAGCCCCTCCGCATCCAGAAAGGTCCCGATCGCGGAGGCGATCACCACGAGCCCGTCGATGCTTCGGTGATCGGCAATGTGGTAGGCGACGTTCGCCGCCGCCTCCGAGACGTTGAGGGAGTCGATGCGCGAACCGAGAAAGCAGGCCACCCCCACTCCCCGCTCGCGCGCTCGCGCCTCGATCCCGCTCCACACCTCGATCTGGTAGGCGTCGTCCAGCTCGGCAGTAAACACCCCGATCCGCCGCGGCCGGGGAGGCGCGGCGCGACTGCGCTCGCTTGCGGGGGCCTCCGTGCTTCCGCTCCGCGGGGGGCCGGGGTCGGCCGAAAGGGCCTCACGCCCCTTCGTTTTTCGAGTTCTTACCATTTCGCGACGGCCCAGAAGGCAGGCTTCGGCCGAAGCTTCGCGTCGAAGAGGAGCGGCCAGTCGGTTCGTCCCCCGACCGGGAAATTGTTCAGCCAGGTGTCGGCGTCCGTGACGCCCCAGAAGGTCACCCCCGTGAGCTTGCCCGCGGCCCCCTCCTCGCGGAAGACCTTGAAGAGCTCTCCGTAGTCCTTCGTTTGGAGCGCCTCACGGTCGGCCGGCAGGGACGAGAGCGAGGAATCGTCGCCCCAGCGGTAGACGGACAGGTCGAGCTCGGTGATCTGCACCTGAAGCCCAAGGGCGGCGAAGCTGTCGATCGCGTGCCGCACGGCCTCAGGGTCGACCGATTGAATCTGCCAGTGACCCTGGATCCCGATTCCGTCGAGCAGGCCCTTCGCCTTGAGGATCCTCGCGAGCTGGAGGGCATGCTCGAACTTGGGCCCCGACTCGATGTTGTAGTCGTTGTAGAAGAGCTTCACGTTCGGGTCCGCCTGCCGGGCGTACTCGTAGGCCTTGATGATGTAGTCGGGGACCCCGTCATCGCCCTTGCTGGAGGTCCCGGCGGTCTTGTACCAGGGGCTGTCCTCGCGCCACACGTGATCTCCGTCGGAGAGCGCCTCGTTCACCACGTCCCAGCAGTAAACCTTGCCCCTGAAATGGTCAATAAGGGTGGTGATGTGCTCCTTGAGGCGGGCGAGCACCTCCGCCTTGGTTGCCGAGAGCGGCCTGCCATCCGCCCCCTCGAAGACCCAGTCCGGAACCTGCTGGTGCCAGACGAAGTTGTGCCCTCGCACGAGCATCCCGTGCTTCTGCGCGAAGGCGACGATCGCGTCCGCCTGGGCGAAGTTGTAGTCGGCGGGCTTGTTCCCGGGAACGGGATGGATGATTGCCCATTTCATGTCATTGGCGGCCACGAGGCTGTCAAACTGGGAGGCGATGAAGGGCCCCTCCTGATCGAGGAGCTGATCGCCGACGGCCGCCCCGATCGGAAAGTAGGGCTTGTAGAGCGCGGCAAGAGAGGGGATCGGTCCCGACGGAGCGCTCGGGGAGGGCTTGACCTCGGTCTGGCCTCCCGCGAAAGCGGCTCCCGTTGCCACGAAGAGCAGAATGACGATTTCCGCCAGGAATGACTTGAGCACGCGCATGCAGACCTCCTGAATGGGCTATCAGACCAGGCTAACCCCTCGACGGCTCTTTGAGAACCGGCAAAAGTCCTACATGGCGTTTCGGGCAGGCCACCGCCTGCGGGTAGGTCAAGTGTCCGATAGGGTCGGCCGTGCGCACCCCCGCAGCGCGGGCCGCTCCGTTCCGCTTTCCACGGACGCGAAGCGCGGGTGCGCCGCAGGGACTCGCGCGCCCGGCGCCGCGCCCTTTGCAAACCTTTCGGAGCACGCTATACCCTTCCCATGAACATCGTCGTCACCGATGGCTACACCCTCAACCCGGGAGATTTGAGCTGGAACGAGATCGAGGAGCTTGGGGCGATCACGGTCTACGAGCGCACCGCCCCGAGCGAGCTCGCCGCACGGGCCCGGGAGGCGGAGGTGCTCCTCACCAACAAGACCCCCGTCGACGCAGCTGCGATGGCGCTCCTGCCGCGTCTGCGCTACATCGGGGTCCTCGCTACCGGCTACAATGTGGTCGACCTCGCCGGCGCGGCAAGGAGGGGCGTGGTCGTCACGAATATCCCCGCCTACAGCACGCCCTCGGTCGCCCAGCTCGCCTTTGCCCTGATCCTCGAGCTGTGCCACCACGTTCAGGCCCACAGCGAGAGCGTCCGCTCGGGGGACTGGAGCCGATCGAAGGACTTCTCCTACCGCCGCTTTCCCCTGATCGAGCTTGCGGGCAAGACCCTCGGCATCCTCGGCTACGGCCAGATCGGGCGCTCCGTCGCACGCATCGCTCGAGCCTTCGGGATGGAGGTGATCGCGGCCGCCCGACAGGCGCAGCCCGCCCAAAGCGAGGCCGCCCCCGGAAGGGCGCCTTCCGCTTGCGAAGAGGCGCCGATCACCCGGGTGCCCCGAGCGGAGCTCTTTCGCCTCTCCGACGTGGTCTGCCTGACCGCCCCCCTCACCCCCGAAACGGCAGGCGTGATCGATCGCTCGGCGCTCTCCCTGATGAAGCGAAGCGCCTTTCTGATCAACGTCTCGCGCGGCGGGCTCGTCGTCGAAGCGGACCTCGCCGAGGCGCTCGCCAGCGGTCGAATCGCGGGGGCCGGGCTCGACGTTCTCGCCGAGGAGCCTCCCCGAGCGGACAACCCGCTCCTTTCCGCTCCGGGCTGCATCGTTACCCCGCACATCGCCTGGGCGACCCGGGAGGCGCGAAGCCGAGCAATGGCGATCGCGGCGGCCAACCTCCGGGCCTTCCTTGCGGGAGCGCCGCAGAACGTGGTCTCCGGCTCGGCCTGAGCGCACGGCGCATTCGGGGCGGGTGGGCGAACGCCGCGCGGGCCGCGCCAGCCTGACGCTACCAGAGCCGAGGGTACTCGGCACGCAAGCGCTCGAGGTAGCCGCCCGGGCCGTGGTAGAGGGCGATGTCGCCCGGATCGGGCGTCTTCGGCGAGCCCTGCGGCAGGAGCCGGCGGCTCAAGGATTCGGCGTCCGGAAGCCCGCTCTTCTCGCGCCCGCCCTCCCTTCGCAGGGCGCTTACCCCCGAGACCGCGCTCCCGAGGGCCGCGCCCACCTTGCCGATGGCCGCGACCGGACGCCTCCACAGGGCGGCCACCCGGCGCATGATCTGCGGGCTTGCGGTCGCCCCGCCGGTCACCGAGAGGGGCGCGCTGCTTTCGGGGGCAAAGTGACGGGAGTAGAGGTAGACCGCCGCGAGGGTCGAGTCGACGATCCCGCCGTAGTCCCCCGAGAGGCCCGCCTCCCGATTCGAGAGGCGCGTCTCGGCGAAGGCGGGAGAGACCGGGAAAGATTCGGTCTCCGGCTGCCAGAAGAAGAGGGATCCCCCGGGGGCGAGCGAAGCGAGGGCGCGCTCGGCTGGCTCGTAGTCATCCTTGGCGAGGCCGTAGCGAGCGCGGACGCGATCCCACACCATTGCCCCGTTGGTTCGACAGCCGAACATGAAGGGCCGACCGACCCCGTCGTACATCCCATTCGCGTATCCCTCGAGGTCCACCGCCCCGCCCCCGGTGGCCACCATGAAGACGAAGCTCGTACCGAGGCTCAGGAGATCTCCGGCCACGAGAACCTTCGTCTGCGGGTTGTCCCCCGAGCCGACCGCGACGCGGCAGCTCGAAGTGAGGCCGTACTTGGCGACGAAGTAGGGGGCTACTCCGCCGACGCAGGTATCCGGAGCGACGAGAGGCGGAAGCTTCTCCCGCAGGGCCGAGCTGCCTCCCGGCAGCCCCTCCGCCGCCGCCGCGATGAGCTCATCGGACCAGAGGCGTCTTTGGTAGTCCATGAGCGAGGTGCCCGAGGCGTTGCCGAAGTCGGTCGGGATGGTCGGGTCGCCGACGAGGACGGCGGGCAGGAAGCTCGAGATGAGGTGGATCGTGGAGGTCTCGCCGTAGGCCGCGGGGAACTGCCGCGCGACCCTTCGCACGACCGCCCCGGTGAATCGAAGGGGCGAGTCGGAGCCCGAGAGCTCGATCATCCTCGCCTTGCCTCCGACCCCTCGCCGGATCGCCTCCGCCTCCTCCACGGTGTTCGAGGTGCGCCAGATCGGCGCGGTCCCGTAGGCGAGGCTCCCCTCGAGAAGCGTCACCAGATCGCTCGCGCTCGCGTCGGCGGCGCGCAGCCGGGCGAAGAGCGCCCGAGCCCGGGCCCCGAGGTAGAGATGCCCATGCTGCTGACCGGAGACGTTGATGACGGCGATGCGCTCCATGGGAAAGCGCTCGGCGCGCATGTCCGCAAAGAGGGCATCGAGCGAGGCGAGGTAGAGCGCCGGCGGCTGATCCGCCTCGCCGCTCACGCGGGGCGGAACGAGATAGCTCTTGCGGTCGATCCCGTACCCGGCGAGGCGCTCGTCGCGGGCATAGTCGAGCGAACGCTCGAAGATGACCCTCCCCTCAACGAAGTCCACCACGACCGCGGTGAGACTCTGCGTGCTCGAGTCGAGCCCGAGCGCATAGCTTGCGTTCTTCATCTCACACACCTCCGCGAGGTTGGATTATAGCCCTTCTTCGACTCGGTGTTGTATCCTGCCGCCTCAGGCGGCTATAGTGTCGGCTGGAGGAATCAATCCGGAATGAGAATTGCATTCATCGGTCTCGGCATCATGGGAAGCCGGATGGCCGCCAACATCCAGAAGTCCCATCCCGATCTCGTGGTCTACAACCGCTCGGTCTCGAAGGCTCAGGAGCTCGTGCGAAAGGGCGCCCGCCTCGCCTCTTCCCCGGCGCAAGCCGTCGAGGGCGCCGAGGTCGTTTTCACGATGCTTTCGACCCCCGCCGCGGTGCGCGAGGCGGCGCTCGGCTCCGTCGAGGCGGGGGGCAAGGGCGCTCGCGGCGAAGAGGGCGCGCAGGGCTTTCTCCCTCGCATGAAGCCGAATGCCCTGTGGGTCGACTGCAGCACCGTGAATCCCGCCTTCTCGCGCCAGATGGCGGCGGCAGCGAGGGAGCGCGGCCTTCGCTTCATCGACGCCCCGGTGGCGGGATCGAAGCTCCCTGCCGAGCGGGGCGAGCTTTTGTTCCTCGCCGGCGGCGAGGCGCACGACCTCGCTGCGGTCCGTCCGATCCTCGAGCAGATGGGAAAGAAAATCCTTCATCTTGGGGCAGCCGGGTCGGGAACCGCAATGAAGATGGTGGTCAACCTCATGCTCGGTCAAGCGATGGCGGCCTTTTCCGAGGCGGTGGCCTTCGCCGAGTCGCTGGGGCTGGAGCGCTCCGCCGTCCTCGACACCCTCCTCGGAGGGGCTACCGCGGCCCCCTTCCTTCAGGCGAAGCGCTCGAAGATCGAGAGCGGCTCCTACGACACCGAGTTCCCGCTTCGGTGGATGCTGAAGGACCTTGACCTCGCCGCGCAGGAGGCTGCGGCAAGCGGTGCGGTGCTCCTCGCCGGCAGCGCCACGCGGGAAGCCTTCGCCCTCGCCCTGAAGGCCGGGTTGGGGGATGAGGATTTTTCGGCGATCTATCGGCTCTACCGGGAGGGTGAGCGGTAGTGCGAAGCTGGGAGCGCAGACTCCCAGCCCTCCGCTCGTCGCGCAAGCGGAGCCGTTGCTGCCGCCCGGCCGTTCAGACGAGCTCGCCCGCGAGCTTCGCGATCTCGGCAAACCCGACGTCCGCCTTGAAGCTCTGCTTCCCTGTTCCGGCAGCCTTCCGTCCAACGACCACCAGGCCCGTCTTCGCGGCGTCCACCTGCTCGACTCCGGCGCTGAGGCTGGTCTTTGCGTACTCAGCGGCGAGGGTTCCGTAGAAGAGGCTCTTCTCCTCGCCCGGGGCGATCTCGACTGTCGTCGGACTTCCCAAGAGCTCGGGATGGCTCAGGGAGTACTCCAGCCCGTTGGCGTAGGCCGCGACCGCATTCTCGGTCCCCAAACAGAAGGTGAGATCGCTTCCCCCCGCGCTGCTCGCCCAGGGGGTGAAGGGGCGTCCGCCGTACTGCATCCACAGATCGTTGAAGGCGAGGGTGATCTCCTCCTTCGTCCCCGCGCTCGGCCCCTTGAAGAAGCAGAGATAGAGCGCCCCGAGGCTGGGATTGACGACCGAGCTCCACCCGATGGGGGCCTTGGCCGGGACCGGACCGGTGATGAAGTCGGTGTAGCCGATCATTCCCGGCACCACCCGCAGATCGGCCTTCTTGCCGGTGCGCAGGGGCGCCTTCGACAGGTCGCTGAATTGGGCCCCGGCGGCGAGGCGACCGGTCGGATCGAACTCGTTGGGCGAGGGGACGGTTGCGTAGCGCTCGGCGGAGACGTCGATGAGGCATCCCTTCTCGAGAAAGGGCGAGCCG
>DAHVAK010000038.1 GCA_027314665.1 Spirochaetales bacterium | reverse complement strand
CGGCTTCGATGGACCCGCGATCCTCGAGTACGAGGGCGACGTAACGAATCCCCTCTCCGCCCTCACGGAGTGCGTGGCCCGCCTTCGCTCCGAGATGCCGCGCCTTGAGGGAGGCCGCGCCTGAGCGAAAAGTTGCGAATTGGGGTCATCGGCGCCGGCTTCATCGGGCGGACACACCTCGCCATGTTCAGCCAGGTGGAACAGGCGGAGCTGGTGGGAGTGAGCGATGCCCTTCCCGCTCTCGCCGAGCAGGCGGCACAGCAGTTTGGGCTGAAGCCCGTCTTTCGAAGTGCGGAGGAGCTGATCGACTCGAGCGAGCTCGACGCGGTGGTCATCGGGGTTCCGAACGCCTTCCACCGCCCCCTCGCGCTGAGGGCGCTCGAGCGGGGCAAGCACGTTCTTCTCGAAAAACCGATGGCCATCGACGGGAGCGCCGCCGCAGAGATCTACCGGGCGTGGAGGTCGACCGACCGCATCCTCATGATTGCGCATCAGATGCGGTGGGAGCCCCTCTCGCAGCAGGCAAAGAGCCTCGCCGCGAGCGGAGAGCTGGGAAGGGTCTACAACGCAAAGGCCGGGATGATGCGCCGCAAGAGTATCCCAGGCTGGGGGAGCTGGTTCACCCGAAAGTCGGAAGCGGGAGGCGGACCCCTCATCGACATCGGCGTCCACGTCCTGGATCTTGCGCTTTGGCTCATGGGGAACCCTCGCCCGGAGAGGGTCTTCGGCTCGACCTTCGCGGAGTTCGGACCGCACAAGAAGGGAACGGGAAGCTGGGGCACCCCGCAGTGGGACGGGCGCTTCGACGTGGAGGATCTTGCCACCGCGCTCATCAAGTTCGACGACGGGCGCACCCTCTCCCTCGAGGTGAGCTGGGCGGTCAACACGGACTCGGACAACGGTCACTACGTCCATCTCATGGGCAGCGAGGGAGGACTCTCGCTCTATCCCAAGCGCATGGTTCTTACCGGGCAGAAGTTCGATCGCCCCTTCGCCATCGAGGTGCCTGCGCCCGAGCCTCTCGAGAATCCCCGGGTGCTCCTCTCCCGCCACTTCGTGGACTGCATCCTTTCCGGCACTCAGCCGATATCGGATCCCCTGTCGGGGCTCACAAACAGCATGGTCCTGGATGCCATCTACCGCTCGGCGGCCGAAGGGGACGCGGTCACGGTCGACTTCTCCTTTCTCGACTCGCGGTAGCCGGAAGGGCCCCTCCCCGGCGCAGCCGGATTGCCTATCGCGGGGCGGCAGGCCCTACCCAACCCGCAGGAGCAGCTTCCCGAGGTGGGCCCTTGCCTCGATGCGGCGGTGCGCCTCGACGGCCTGCTCGAGGGGAAGGATCTCCGAGATCGGGAGGGTGAGCTTGCCTTCCCCCATGAGGGCGAGGACGCGCCTCGCGCTCTCGGCGACGAGCTGCGGCGCGCTTTCGGTCAGGGCCGTGATGCTGTAGCCGACGAGCGAGCGGTTCGACCGCAGGAGCTCGCCGGGAGGGATCGCCCGCTCGGGATTCCCGCTCGCGTTGCCGAAGACCACCAGGCGCCCGAAGCGGGCGAGGAGTGCGAGGCTTCGGCTTCGCGTCGGCTCGCCGCTTGCGTCCAGCGCGATATCCACCCCCTCCCCTGCGGTGGCCTCCCGCACCGCTTCCTCGAAGCCTTCGGTCGGCACGACGCGGTCGTAGCCGAATTGTGCGGCGTAGGCGGCCTTCGCCTCGCTTCCGGCCACCCCCAACACGAGCCCGGCGCCGAGGGCTCGCGCAATCTGTCCAGCCGCCGTTCCGACACCGCCTGAAGCCGCGTGGATGAGGATGCGCTCGCCGGAGGCTACCCGCCCAGCCCTCACGAGCAGGTCGTAGGCGGTGATTCCCACCGCGGGGAAGGCGGCGCCCTGCTCGAGACCCACCGCCCGCGCCTGCCCCGCCAGGGGAAAGGTGAGCGTTGCGCGGGCGAGCGCGTACTCGGCGTAGCCGCCCTGCGTGGTCAGGGCCGCGACCGGCTCTCCGATGCGCAGCCCCGTCACTCCCTCGCCGAGCCCGCTCACGGTCCCGGAGACCTCGTAGCCCGGCACCGAGGGCAGCCCGCGCGAATAGGGACCGCCGCGGCGCGCGAGAAGATCGACGTAGTTCACGCCGGCGAAGGCAACCTTGATCAAGACCTGGCCGGGGCTCGGCTGGGGAACCGCTATCTCCCGTACCTCAAGCACTTCAGGCCCGCCGTGGCGGGTTATCATTGTGCACTTCATGTTTTTCGGGATCAACATAGGATGGCGGTCGACAGTGTGGCAAGAGCCACAGACGCCGAGCCGCCGTCTCCCGAGCCCCGGTACACGTCTTCGCGTTCTTACTATTCAGACACTGACTTGACGGCGATAATTGCGTGTGACCGTATGGAGGAAGCGGCTGACATGGACAAAAAGTTGATCGCGAAAGCGTCGGTGGCCATCGAGGCCTCCGCCGAAAAGGTATGGGAGGCGCTCACAAATCCCGAGACAATCAAGCAGTACATGTTCGGGACCAACGTGGTCACGGATTGGCGGGAGGGAAGCCCGATTGTCTGGAAGGGGGAGTGGAAGGGGACAACCTACGAGGACAAAGGTACGATTCTGCAGTTCCAACCCCGGAGGCTCGTCCAATACAGCCACTACAGCCCCCTCTCCGGACTGCCGGACACCCCGGAGAATCATCACACGGTGACGGTGGAATTGACGCCGGCCGGTTCGACCACCACCGTCGTGCTCACGCAAGACAACAACGCGAACGAGCAGGAGCGCACTCACTCCGCGAAGAATTGGGAGGCGATGCTCGGCGCGTTGAAAGGTTTGGTCGAGCAGTAATCGCTGGGCGGCGCATGCGGTATGTGAAATATCAACCCCAACCGCTTCTGCGCGACCACGTCGGGTGCTACTGGACCATGGACAACGAGGGCTCGAACAGCCTCGTGAGCGCCGAAAACGTCGTTGCCGACATCGGGATCGAGCTCTTCTTCAATTTCGGCGCCCCCTACCACCGCTCCGACGCCGAGCCCGGCGCGACGATCCGATGGGCCCCGGTCAGCGCTGGATCGAGGTGGCCCCACCGGGCGGCGAGACAACGGTGCTCCTCTATACGCCAAGCGAGGCGATGCCCGGGGCGAGCACGCTCGCAGAGGCTCGCGCCCGGATCGGCGCCTTCTCCGGGGTCGGACTGCGCGCTGACGACATCAAGGCGCTCTTCTCCACCCTGCGGGCGCACGGAGCGAAGATCCTCGAAGAGCCCTCCCAGCAGCCCTGGGGTGGGCAGGGGATCTTCGCCGACCCCGACGGCAACGCCTTCGTCGTCGTGCAGTGACGGGCGCGCAATGGGACCGGTCGACGCGACTTCCGTCGATCGAGGCCCCGCCGCGGCCAGCGCCAACCTCACGGCCTCGCGCGCGGGGATGACGTCGATGAGCGGGCGCAGGGCATCGTTGACGTGCTCGGCGCTTCGGCCGGGAGGCGAGTAGCCCTCCCGTTCCCAGATCATGAGCAGCGCCAGATAGTCGTAGTCCCAGAAGGCCATGTGGGCAAGAGCCGCGGCGACGGTCCAGCCGTGGCTCACCTTCAAAGATAGCTCCCGGTCCGTGAGGCGCGAGGCGAGGGTTACGAGCCTCGCGCGGGAGGCTGCGTTCTCCCGGACGAAGCCGCCGGCCGATGGGCTTGGACTGTTCATGGCCCAAGTATAGTCGCGGAAGAGCGGGGTCGCAAGCAAACGCGGCAGGCGGATGCGGTGGCTCGCTTCCCCGCGAAGAGGGGGAAATCCGCCGCAACGCAGCGGCCTCCCTCGCCCGCGCGCCGACTGCGTGACGTGGAGGCGCGGGGAGCGCCGCGCCGCAGCGTCCGGCCGGGCGTGCGGCCCGTGCCTGCTAAGGGCGCCTCCTCCCCGCGCG
>DAHVAK010000017.1 GCA_027314665.1 Spirochaetales bacterium | reverse complement strand
AACGACACCCGCGGAAGGCTGGTGATGGCCTGCATGACACCGATGGCTCCCGGAATGCGGATTTCGCTCGCGCATCCGGAGGCGGTCGACTTTCGGGCGGGGGTCACCGAGTGGCTCATGGTGAACCATCCCCATGACTGCCCGATCTGCGACGAGGGCGGCGAATGCCACCTCCAGGACATGACCGTCATGACCGGCCACAACCACCGCCGCTACCACTTTACGAAGCGGACCCACGTCAATCAGAACCTTGGCCCCTTCCTCAACCACGAGATGAACCGCTGCATCCAGTGCTACCGCTGCGTGCGCTTCTACAACGACTTCGCGGGCGGAAAGGACTTCGGCGTGTTCTCGTGGCACGATCACGTCTATTTCGGACGAGCCGAGGAGGGAACCCTCGAGAGCGAGTTCAGCGGAAACCTCGTAGAGATCTGTCCGACCGGGGTCTTCACCGACAAGAGCCTCAAGCGTCACTACACCCGCAAGTGGGACATGGAGACCGCCGCCTCCATCTGCGAGCACTGTGGCCTTGGCTGCAACACCATCGCGGGGGAGCGGGAGGGTATCCTGCGGCGCAAGAACAGCCGCTACAACCCGGACGTGAATGGCTACTTCATCTGCGACCGCGGGCGCTATGGCTACGAATACGTGAACAGCCCCGAGCGCGTGACCGAACCGCTCGCCCGCACCCAGTCGGGGAGACTCGAGGCGGTGAGCGCCTCCGAGGCCCTTCCGCGAGCGGGCGAGCTCCTTCGGCGGGGCAAGGTGATCGGGATCGGATCGCCGCGGGCCTCACTTGAATCGAACTACGCCTTGAGCGCGCTCGTCGGCCCCGGGCGCTTCTACCATGGGGTGAGCGAGCGCGAGCTGCGCCTGCTCCGCCTCGTCCGCTCGATTCTCGAGAAGGGGAGCGCCCCCGGGGCATCGCTGCAGGAGGCGGCGAAGAGCGACGCGGTGTTCGTGCTCGGCGAGGACGTGACGAACAGCGCGCCCCTTCTCGCCCTCTCCCTCCGCCAGGCCGCCCTTCGCCGCCCCGAGCAGGCCGCCCGCGCCGAGGTCGTGGGCGGCATCCACGTCTGGGACGATTCCGCTCTGCGCGAGGCGGTGCAGGGCGAGCGCGGGCCCTTCTTCGTCGCCACACCGGGCCCGACGAAGCTCGATGATCTGAGCGCCGCCCCCGATCGCGGCGCCCCCGACGATCTTGCCCGCCTCACCTTCCAGATCGCGCATGAGATCGATCCTCGCTCACCCCGGGTGTCCGATCTGGCGAGCGAGGCGGGCGCGCGCGCCCGCAGTATCGCGGCGGCGCTGAAAACCGCCGCAAGTCCCCTCGTCGTATGCGGAACAAGCTGCGGTAGCGAGGAGCTCATCGAGGCGGCAGCCAACCTTGCCTGGGCCCTTCGGGCCTCCGGCACCGCGGCTCGCATCTGTTTCACCGTTCCCGAGGCCAACAGTGCCGGCAGCGCGATGATGGAGGGGCAAGGGCTTGAGGCCGCGATCGAGGCCCTCGCCAAGGGCGAGGCGGAAACGGTCGTGATCCTCGAGAACGACCTCGCCCGACGCCTTCCTCATGAGGCGCTCGACCGCCTCTACAGCGGAAAGACGCGGACAATCGCGATCGATCACCTCACGAACCCCACGGTCGAACGTGCGGAGGTGGTGCTCCCAGCGGCGACGGTCCCCGAGGGGGACGGAACCTTCGTCAACAACGAGGGGCGGGCCCAGCGCTTCGTACAGGTCTTTGTTCCAAAGGGAGCGGCGGTGAAGGAGGGCTGGCGATGGCTCGGCCTCCTTCAGGGGGAGCAGAGCGGAAGCCACGCCACCGCCTGGGAGAGCCTCAGCGCCGTTCAGACCGCTCTCGCAGCCTCGGCGCCCTACTTCCGGGCGGTCCCGGAGATCGCCCCCCCCGCGGATTACCGTGCGGTGGGCCAGCGCATCCCGCGCATGGCGCACCGGGCGAGCGGGCGAACTGCTCTCGTGGCGAACCGCACCGTCCACGAGCCTCCGCCCCCCCGCGACAACGACAATCCCATGAGCTTCTCCATGGAAGGATTTCCCGGAATGCCTCCCGCGGCGCTCCTCGCGCGCTATTGGGCGCCGGGATGGAACTCGGTCCAATCCCTCAACAAGTTCCAGATTGAGGTGGCCGGGCTTCTCAAAGGGGGGGCGAGCGGGCAGCTGCTCATCGAGGGTGCGCGCGCGAGCGACGGGCGATCGAGCGGGGTGCCCTCCTACTTTGACCGCATCCCCGGCGCCTTCACGGCCCACGAGGCGGAGTGGCTGCTCGTCCCGGCCTGGCACATCTACGGCTCCGAGGAGCTGTCCATCCATTCTCCCGGCGTGAGGGAGCTCGCGGCGCGTCCCTACCTCGCGCTTGCGCCGCAGGATGCGGCGCGCCTTCAGGTGGTCGAGGGGCAAACGGTCATCCTCGTCGCGAATGGCGAGGAGCTTCGGCTGCCGGTAAGCCTTTCCATCGGCTGTCCGAGCGGGATCGCCCTCTATCCGGCAGGGCTCCCCGGGGGATCGGCGAGCGCTCTCGCCATCTGGGCCCGCCTCAAGGCCGGGCCGCTCCCGGCGGAGGGGGTCGCGGCAGGGGCCTCGCGGGCGGGGGTCCGCGCGCAATCCGCGGAAGGAGCGGGGGCATGAGCCAGACACTCATTTCGCTCATAACGGGAATTGTTCTCGTGGTGATGCTCTTCCTCGTCGGAGGCGTGCTGACCTGGGTCGAGCGGAGGCTCCTCGGGGTGTGGCAGGATCGCTACGGGCCGAATCGCGCGGGCCCGGGCGGGGTGCTCCAAGTCTTTGCCGACATCCTCAAGCTCCTCACGAAGGAGGACTGGATCCCGAAGTTCGCCGATCGCCCCGTGTTCGTCCTCGCCCCCATCGTGATGGTGGTTTCGGTTGCGCTCGGCTTCGCGGTGGTCGTCTTCACGCCCCACCTCTACGTGGTCGATCTCAACATCGGGCTGCTCTTTTTCCTCGCGATGTCCTCGATGGCGGTCTACGGGGTCGCCCTCGCAGGTTGGGCCTCGAACAACAAGTATTCGCTCATCGGCGGGATCCGAGCGGTCGCCCAGATGATCAGCTACGAGGTCTTCATGGGGATCGCGCTCATGGGGGTGGTGATCATCGCCGGCTCCTTCAGCCTCGGCGACATCGTGCGGGCGCAGCAGGGGCTGTGGTACATCGTCTATCAGCCGGTTGGGTTCGTGATATTCTTGATCGCGGGGCTCGCGGAGACCCGGCGGGTTCCCTTCGACATTCCGGAAGCGGAGACCGAGATTGTGGCCGGCTTCCACACCGAGTACTCGGGGATGAAGTTCGCGCTCTTCTTTCTGAGCGAGTACATGGGGATGTCGCTGAACGCAGCCCTCATCGTCGTGCTCTATTTCGGCGGATGGCTCGGTCCCTTCCTTCCACCCATCGTCTGGTTTGTGCTGAAGGTGGCCGTCGTGATTGCCTTCTTCATCCTGGTGCGCGCGGCGCTGCCGCGCTACCGCTATGACCAGCTGATGGACCTGGGGTGGAAGATCCTGCTGCCGCTGTCGCTGCTAAACCTGGTCGCGACGGGGGCGGTGGTGCTTCTGGTAGGGAAGTAGAGGGGTTGCCGCGCAGGCTTGCGCGTGCGATGCAGCGCAGCAATCGAAACGAGGGATTGCGTCTGGGCCGCAAGGTCCCGGCTGGGGGGTAGGAAGTGCTCAGTAACCTGGTTACGATATGGACGATATTTCTGCACATGTTCCGGAAGCGGGAGACCGTTCAGTATCCCGACGAGAAACGCACCCTCCCCCCGCGCTGGCGCGGGCGGATCGTGCTCACCCGCGACCCTGACGGAGAGGAGCGGTGCGTCGCCTGCAACCTCTGCGCGGTCGCCTGTCCGGTGGGCTGCATCGCGCTCCAGGCTACCGAGGACGAGCATGGACGGCGCTATCCGGCGTACTTCCGGATCAACTTTTCGCGCTGCATCTTCTGCGGCTACTGCGAGGAGGCCTGCCCGACCTACGCGATCCAGCTGGTCCCGGACTACGAGATGGCGGAGTATGGACGCCCCAACATGGTCTACGAGAAGCAGGATCTCCTCGTGAACGGACAGGGCAAGTACCCGGGGTACAATTTCTACCAGGTATCGGGCCTCGCGATCAAAGGGAAGGGCAAGGGGGAGGCGGAGAATGAGCGCCCGCCGGTCGACACCCGGGAGCTTCTGCCGTAGGGGAGCAAAGCGCGAGCGGAGAAGGGGCGCGATCCTCTCGGGGGTTCGCGCTGCGGCCGCAGGATTGCGGTCGGGTCGCGTTGCTGAGACAGCCGTGGGCCGCACGCTCGCGCGGCCAAAGCGCGCAAGCTCGCGGCTGGGAGAATGGCGCGGTCCTATCGATCGACCGCGCCGAGCCGCGTAGGTAACGCGGCTGGGAGAATGGCGCGGTCCTATCGATCGACCGCGCCGAGCCGCGTAGGTAACGCGGCTGGAACGCGCGCAGGCTCGCGCGACACAAGGAGCGGCTATGCATCTGACGTTCTATGTAGCCGGCGGCATAGCGATCGTCACCACCGTGATGGTCATTACCCGCCGGAACGCCATTCACGCGCTGCTGTACTTTATTCTTTCGCTCATCGCGGTCGCGGTCATCTTCCTCGACGTCGGGGCCCCCTTTGTCGCGGTTCTCGAGGTGATCATCTACGCCGGGGCGATCATGGTGCTCTTCATCTTCGTGATCATGCTCCTCTCGCCGGCGGCGAGCAGCCTGGCGAAGCCCTCGGTCTGGATCGGTCCGGCGATTCTCTCCGTGCTGCTCTCCGCGGGGGTGATCTACAGCGTCGTCGGAGGGCAAATCGGCACCTTCGAGGTTCCCGAGACGACGCCGCGGGAAATCGGGATCGCCCTCTTCGGTCCCTACCTTCTGGGAGTCGAGCTTGCATCGCTTCTACTTCTGTCCGGGCTCGTCGCCGCCTATCATCTTGGCCGGCGAGAGAAGCCGAAGACGATCTCGGACAAGCCCGTCGGGGGGCGCGAACGGCAGAGGGAGGAGGTATCATGAAGCCCTATCCGATTGACTACGGCCTCATCCTGTCGGCGGTGCTCTTTGCGCTCGGACTGGTCGGGGTGCTTGTGCGGCGCAACATCGTCTTTCTGCTGCTGTCCATTGAGATCATGCTGGATGCCGCCGGGCTCGCCTTCGTGCTCGCCGGAGCGCGCTGGGGACGACCCGACGGACAGGTCATGTACATCTTCATCCTCACGATGGCGGCGGCCGAGGTTTCGGTCGGGCTTGCGCTCATCATGCGGATGTACCATCGTCTCAAGTCGCTTGACTCGGACGAGGTCTCGCGGATGAAGGGGTAGCAAGGATGGACTTTCTCTGGCTTGTGCCGGCGCTGCCGCTGCTCGGCTTTGTGCTGCTTACGCTCTTCCAGCGCCTCACCCGACGAATCGCCGCGGGTATTGGGGTCGGCTCGGTTGGGGTCTCGATGCTCGCGGCGTTTTGGGCCGCCTACCAGTTCATCGCAAGCCCTCCTGCGGGCGGACATTTCAGCCAAACCCTGTGGAGCTGGATGGATGTCGGCGGCTTTTCGGCGGGAATCTCGCTGTATCTCGATTCGTTCTCCCTGGTGATGATCGTCGTCATCACCTTCGTGGCCTTCTTCATCCACATCTACTCGACGGCCTACATGGCGGGCGACGACGGCTATGCGCGCGTCTTCGCCTACATGCACCTCTTTGTCTCCTCGATGCTGATTCTGGTGCTCGCGGGCAACCTGCTCCTGCTCTTCCTCGGATGGGAGGGGGTGGGGCTCTGCAGCTACCTTCTCATCGGCTTCTGGTACAAGGACCCGGCAAACGCCCGCGCCGCCATCAAGGCCTTCGTCGTGACTCGCGTCGGCGACGCGGCTATGCTCGTAGGGATGCTCCTTCTCTTCGTGAGCCTCGGCACCCTCGACATCCAGCAGCTCCTGAAGCACGCGGTCTCCCAGTGGGTCCCGGGCTCGACCCTCCCGGTCGTCGCCGCGGCCCTCATCCTCGGCGGGGCGGTCGGCAAGTCGGCCCAGCTTCCGCTCCAGACCTGGCTCCCCGACGCCATGGCGGGCCCCACCCCGGTGAGCGCGCTCATCCACGCCGCCACGATGGTCACCGCCGGCGTCTACCTCATCGCGCGAATGCGCGAGATCTTCCAGCTCGCCCCCGCGATACAGACGGTCGTCGTCATCGTCGGGCTTGCGACCCTGCTGCTCGCCGGGTTCAGCGCGATCACCCAGCGCGACATCAAGCGGGTAATCGCCTACTCGACCATGAGCCAGATCGGCTACATGTTCCTCGCCCTTGGGCTCGGGGCATGGGCGGCGGGAATCCTCCATTTCGTCACCCATGCCTTTTTCAAGTCGCTCCTCTTCCTTGCGGCCGGCGTGGTGATCGTGAGGATGAACCATGAGCAGGACCTCTTCAAGATGGGGGGGCTAAGGAAGCACGTCCCGGTCGCCTTCTGGACCTTCCTCATTGGCTCCCTTTCGATGACGGCGGTTCCTCCCCTTATCGCAGGCTTCGACAGCAAGGATTGGATCCTCTACTGGGCCTGGTCTTCGCCCAACGGGGGTCCGCTCGTCTGGGGGCTGGCGCTGTTCGGCGCCTTCCTCACGGGCGTCTACTCCTTCCGGCTCATCGTTCTCGCCTTCGGAGGCAGCGAGCGGGAGGTTCCGGAGCACGGGCACCGGATCGGGGCCGCCTTCATCGTCACCCTGATCGTCCTTGTCGTGCCGGCGGCCCTGATCGGTTTGGTGCAGACCCCTGACCTGCTCTTTGGAATCAACCTCTTTGCGGGCTTCGTCGGATCGGTCCTTCCGATGCCGGCGGGCGGCGCGCCGCCTTCGGTCGAGCTCGAGCTCATCCTCGCCTCTCAGGCGGTCGGGCTGCTCGGTATCCTCGTTGGTTGGCTCATGGCCCGCAGCCAGGTCAAGGCCTACCTCGCGGCGCCCGAGAAGCGCCCCTCGCTTCTCCATCGCTACCTCTTCTCGGGCTGGGGCTTCGACTGGCTCTACGACCGGCTCATCGTTCGTCCGGTTCTCTGGTTCGCCCATATCGACCGTGACGACGTGGCCGACTGGATCCCGCGCGGACTCGCTGCCTTGAGCAGCCTGCTGCATCGACTCTTCAGTCGGACGCAAAACGGACGGCTCCGCTGGTACGCGACCGCGCTCGGCGCCGGCGCGGTTATCATCGTCGCCCTGGTGGTGTTCATATGATCCTCGTTGTACTAATCGCGGTCCCCTTCATCGGGGGCATCCTCGCCTGGGGCTTCGGGCGGCTTCATCATCTTGCCGCCCGCTGGATCTCGCTGGTTGCGATGCTCATCGACCTCGCCTTAAGCCTTCTGCTCTGGATCCAGCATCCGGGGGTGAGCATCACCGGAGGGCAGTGGATCTCGCGCATCGACCTCGCCTGGATTCCCCAATGGGGGATAAGCTTCGAGCTCGCGGCCGACGGCTTGAGCCTCCTCATGATCGTGCTCTCCGCGCTCTTGGGCGTCGTATCGGTCATGATCTCGTGGGAGCCGGTCAAGGAGAACGTCTCCTTCTACCACCTCAACCTGTGCTGGGTCATGGCGGGCATCTTCGGGGTCTTCGTCGCCCTCGACCTCTTCCTGTTCTACCTTTTCTGGGAGCTCATGCTGATCCCGATGTACTTCCTGATCGCGGTCTGGGGCCATGAGAACCGGAGGGCCGCCGCGATCAAGTTCCTGCTCTTCACCCAGGCGGGCGGGCTTCTGATGCTGGTGGCGATCCTTGCCCTCGTCATGGTGCACGGCGCCTCCACTGGGGTCTACACCTTCGACTACTTCAAGCTCCTCGGAGGCAGCTACTCCGGCAGGCTCGAGATGGCCCTCATGCTTGGCTTCTTTGTGGCCTTCGCGGTGAAGCTTCCCGCCTTCCCCGTGCACACCTGGCTGCCCGACGCGCACACCCAGGCGCCGACCGCCGGAAGCGTGATTCTCGCCGGTCTCCTCCTGAAGACCGGGGCCTACGGCTTCCTCCGCTTCGTGGTGCCCCTTTTCCCGCACGCCGCCTTGCGTTTCGCTCCGATCGCGGTGATCCTTGGGGTGATCGGGATCATCTACGGCGCGATTCTCGCCTTCGCGCAGACGGACCTGAAGCGCCTGGTGGCCTACACGAGCATCAGCCACCTGGGTTTCGTGCTCCTTGGGGTTTTTGCGTGGAATACCCTCGCCCTCCAGGGGGTCGTCATCCAGATGATCGCCCATGGGCTTTCCACCGGAGCCCTGTTCATCCTCGTGGGCTCGATCCAGGATCGGCTTCATACCCGCGACATGCGCTCAATGGGAGGCTTCTGGCAGCAGGCTCCTCGGATGGGCGGAAGCATGATGTTCTTCGCCCTTGCCTCGCTCGGGCTGCCAGGGCTCGCCGGCTTCGTGGGCGAGTTCCTCATCTTCCTCGGCGCCTTCCGCGCCTATCCGGTGCTCACGATCATCGCGACGGTCGGGGTGGTCTTTGCGACGGTCTATGCCCTGTGGATGGTCTTCCGCACCTTCCAGGGGGCGCCCTCGTCCGAAAAGCGTCTTGCCGACCTCGACCTCCGCGAGATGGCGGTCCTCGGCGCGCTCGGCGCCGCGCTCATCTGGATCGGTTTCTTTCCCCAGTCGGTGTTGAACACCGCCTCGCCTGCGCTTCAGGGGCTCCAGACTGAGGCCGGTCTGAACATCGCCTCCGGCCAAACCCCCGCCCCGGAGCTCCGGCAGCTTCCCGCCGGAAAGGGGGAGTCCGAGGATCTCGCCGCGCAAGGAGCGCCCGCGGTCTCGACGCCCCACTCCCACATCCGCCCCACGGAGGTCCGTGCATGAGCTCTAGTCAGCTGCTCGCCTTGATGCCCATCCTGATCAGCTCCGCGGCGGCGCTCGTCGTCATGGTGCTCACGGCAATCCGCCGGAACCACGTCCTCATCTTCACCGTTACCGTAGTGCTATTGGCGGCATCGCTCGCCTCGGTCGTCGTGGCAGCTGCGGTTATTCCGCGGGACGTGACGACCCTCCTCGTCATCGATCGCTACGGGCTTTTCTACATCGGGCTTATCCTCGCGGCAACCCTGGTGCTGGTCTTCCTTTCCTACGGATACCTGAAGCGTCAGTCCCAGCGGCGCGAGGAGTACTACATTCTCCTGATCCTCGCGGCGGTCGGCTCGGAGGTTCTCGCCTGCGCGAGCAACTATGTCTCCTTCTTTCTGGGGCTGGAGATCCTCTCGATCTCGCTCTACGGGCTTGTCGCCTATGAGCGCGATACCCTGAATGGGATCGAGGCAGGCCTCAAGTACCTCATCCTGGCCGGGGTTTCCTCCGCCTTCATCCTCTTCGGGCTCGCCCTCATCTATGCGGAGCAGGGCTCGCTGCAGTTCGCCTCGATCCTCGCGACCCGCGGAAGCTCCTTCGGCATCCTCTCCCTCGTCGGCTTCGGTCTCGTGACGGTTGGGGTTGGCTTCAAGCTCGCGGTGGTTCCCTTCCACCTTTGGACCCCGGACGTCTACCAAGGGGCTCCGGCTCCGGCAACCGCATTCGTGGCGACCGTGAGCAAGGGGGCGATCATCGCCTTCCTCCTGCGGTACTTCATTCAGCTCAACCTCTATCAGTATCCGGCGATCATGATCACCTTCTCCCTCATCGCGGGGGCGTCGATCATCGTCGGCAACATCCTCGGGCTCCTGCAAAACAACGTGAAGCGGATCCTCGCCTACTCGTCGATCGCCCACCTCGGCTATTTCCTAGTCGCCCTTCTCGCGAGCGGGGCTGCCGCGGTCTCTTCGGTGACCTTCTACCTTGTCGCCTACTTCATAACCAACCTGGGGGCCTTCGGGGTGGTTGCCTACCTTTCGGAAAGCGGCGAGCAGGAGGCCGAGATGATCGAGGACTACAGGGGTCTCGCGTGGCGCCATCCCTGGATCGCCGGGGTTTTCACAGCGATGCTCCTCTCGTTGGCGAGCATTCCCCTTACCGCAGGCTTCGTCGGCAAGGTCTTCATCATGACCGCCGCGGCCGGAGCAAGGCTCTGGGCGCTTCTCATCGTTCTGGTCATCGGAAGCGTGATCAGCATCTTCTACTATTTCCGAATACTCATTGCGATGTTCCGCAAGGATGAGGGGGTCACGGCGCCGAGCTACCCCTCCTTCTCGCTCCTCGGGGGAATTGCGCTCTCGGTCCTCACCATTGCGCTCGTCTGGTTCGGCATCTACCCGACCACAATCGTGAACGTCATCGGAGGGATCACGTCGAGCCTGCTATGAGCAGAGCGATTCGAAAACTCCTTGCCTTCGCCGCGGCGGGGCTTCTCTGCGCAAGCTCGCTGTCCGCGCTCACACTGAAGATCGGTACCGTGGCTCCGGCTGGCTCGCCCTGGGACGCGGTGCTCCACCAGCTTGCCGGGCAGATGGAGCGGCTTTCCCAGGGCGGGATACGCGTGAGGGTTTACGCCGGGGGGATCGCCGGCAACGAGCCCGACCTGATCCGCAAGATGCGGATCGGGCAGCTCCAGGGGGCGGCGCTTACCCAGCTCGCCCTCGGCCAGATCGTTCCCGAGATTCTCGCGCTCAACGTCCCCTTCATGATCCGCAATGACGGCGAGTTCCGCTTCGTGATGGAGAAGATGCGCCCCTACTTCACGGAGCGCTTCCGCCGCCAGGGCTACGAGCTCTTGACCTGGTTCGGAGCCGGATGGGTGCATTTCTTCGCGCGCGCTCCGCTCACCACCCCCGACGATCTACGCGCCATGCGGCTCGGGGTTCCGAGCGGCAACGAGGAAATCCTTTCGGAGTGGAAGTCGTTGGGCTTCAACACCGTCTCGCTCCCGATCTCCGATATCCTCACCGGTCTCGAGACCGGGAGCGTCGACGCCTTCTACGCGCCTCCCTCTGCTGCGGCGATCTTCCAATGGTTTCTCTCCGCCGCCCACATGAGCCCCCTCAAGGTGACCCCGCTCATCGTGGGACTCCTCATCGAGGAGCGGGTGTGGCGTCGGATTCCGGAGGATCAACGCTCGCAGATCCTCGAGGCGGTGGCGAGCGACGAGCAGGGGGTCATCAAGGAGACGGAGGGGCTCGACCCTGCGGCGATACGGGCCATGCAGCGCGCAGGTCTCACGGTCGACCCCACCCCTCCTGCGGCGGTTAGGGAGTGGGAGGCGCTCGGGGTCCGGGGGGCAAAGGCCCTCATCGGCAAGCTCTTCCCTCGCTCCGTCTACGAGAAGGTTGAAGGCTACCTCGCCGAGTACCGCGCAAGCCACCCGGGGGAGTAGGGCGGCGCGGAGGGCTTGGCGGGCTCGCTCAACCCTGCGAGCCGTGCCCGTCCCGCGGGATCGCTCCGGCTTGCGGGATCGCCTCGACGCTCCAGCGACCCTCCCCTTGGAGGAGGAGGCGCGACTCGTGGAAGGAGAGGAGACTCGAGCGGTGGCCGACGCTCAAGACTGCGGTGCGCGGGAGCTTCTCGACGAGGGCGAGATAGAGCTGTCCTTCGGCGGGCTCGTCGAGGGCCGAGGTCGCCTCGTCCATGAAGACCCAGGCCGGGCGCTGGAGGAAGATGCGGGCGAAGGCGAGGCGCTGCTGCTCCCCGAGGGAAAGCACCTGGGCCCAGAGGCGACTCTCGCCGAGACGCTCCGAGAGGGCGGGAAGCCCGGCGAGGGCGAGCGCAGAGCGGAGCTCCTCCTCGCTCGTTGCGGGGGCGCCGAAGGGATAGAGGAGCACCTCTCGAAGGCTCCCCAAGGGGAGGTAGGGTTTCTGGGGCAAGAAAAGGGCAGGCTCCCCCTCGGGAAGCTCCACCTCGCCCTCTCCGAAGGGCCAGATCCCGGCTATTGCGCGCACCAGGGTGCTCTTGCCGCTGCCCGAAGGGCCCATGATGAGCATGCGCGCTCCGCGCTCCTCCTCGAACTTGAGGTCGCGCAGCAGCTCGCGCCCGTCCGGAAGGCGAACGGTAAGGTCCGTGACCCGCAGGCGGGGGCCGTCGTGGCGATGGATCTTGTAGTGAGTCTCGCGGAGCACTCGAATCTCGTCCATTGCCTGCTCGAAATAGCGAAGCCGGTCAACCACCGCGTGCCAGCTTGCAAGCCCGGTGTAGCTGTTGACGATGAAGGAAAGGGCACCCTGGACCTGGCCGAAGGCGCTCGATATTTGCATGATCGAGCCGATCTGGATGAGCCTCGCGAAGTAGGCGGGCAGGCTCACGAGCACCGGGAAGATGACCGCGGCCTGACCGTATCCTGAGACCCACCAGTTCAGGCGGCGGGTGCGCCGCATGATCTGCCAGAAGTTGCCGAAGAGGGTGGCGAAGCGGGACCGGAAGTGGTCGTGCTCTCGCTCCTCGCCGCCGTAGAGCGCGACCGACTCGCTGTTCTCGCGCAGGCGCACCATGCTGAAGCGGAAGTCGGCCTGGAAGCGTTCTTGGTTGAAGTTGAGATTGATGAGCGGTCGTCCCACCCAGGCGGCGAGGACCGTACCGGCGAGGGAGTAGATCGCCGCCGCCCAGACGAGATACCCGGGGATGAGGATCTTCGCGCCGTGCCAGGGGATGGGAACGTGCGCGGAGAGCCCCCAGAGCATCGCGAGGAAGGCCACCAGGGTGGTGATCGAGCTCAAGACACCGACCACGAGGTTCAAGGTCTGGGCGGTGAAGCTCGAGAGGTCGTCGGCAATACGCTGATCGGGGTTGTCGGTGCCATCCCCCAAGACCTGCATGTGGTAGTAGGTGGCGCGCGCGAGCCAGGCTCCGAGATAGCGCTCGGTGAGCCAGCGCCGCCAGCGGATCTGAAGGGCCTGCGTGAGGTAGGTCTGATAGACCGCCGCGATGATATAGGGCACCACCAGGATGGCGAAGACCAGGATCTCGTGCCACGCCTCCGGGGCGTCGTAGTGCTGAAGGGCGTTCCAGAAGGTGTTGTACCACTCGGTGATGCGGTAGGAGATGTAGACCATCAGGAGATTCAGGATGACGATGAGGGCGAACAGGCCGCGCGCCGACCACCGCTCTTCGGATTTCGACCAGTAGGGCTTGGCGAGCCGCATGAGGTCACGAAAGAACGCGCGGTTGAATTGCTTCATTATTTTCAATAGCCGTTGTGAGATCTCATGAGAAGCGTCGACGACGCGCGTAAGAATGTACTGGCGTTCGTCCGCCGGGTCAAGGCGTGCGTATTTCGCGGCGGCCGGCACAAGATCCAATCACGGCGCGCGTCGTTCGACGAGCGCGCCGAGGGCCTGCGCCTCAGGTGCGGGCATGCCCCTCTGCATGCTCTTACGATTTTCATCTTCGAGGGGAACCAAATGCAGCCATTCTCGTCAAATCTCTCGCAAGTCATTCATGCCCCCGGGGTTTAACCTCCTTTTTCCCCGGGGGCTCTCTTTGACCTTCCGACCGCGTCCACGGATGTCATTGCACGCGCAACCCGACGCGGACGAGAATCGTCACAAGAGTAGGTTGCGCGACAGCCAATGCAGATAGCAGCAATCGCGTCGGGTCCGAGAGTGTACAGATCGGATCCCGGCGCAATGGGAGATTTTTAATGAACGCAATTTCAAAAACGGGGTCGCTTCTCCTCCTATGCGGCCTCCTGTCGGTCTCTACGGCATTCGCGATGGGTCAGCACGAGAAGACGACTTCCTCGGCGTCCGCAAGCGGCGCGAGCGTGGGAATCAGCGCGATCCCACTGCCCTCAATGCCGTCGAAGCATTACACCTTCGAGCTCATCACTAAGTCGAACGCCTCCCCCTACTGGCTCGCGGTCAAGGAAGGCGCTGACGCCGCGGCGAAGAAGTACGGCGTCACGGTTCATTTTGAGGCGCCGGCGAGCGGAACCGACCTTTCCGCGCAGATCGGAATGGTCAACAACGCGGTGACCTCCGGGGTCGACGGCATCATCCTCGCCGCACAGAACCCCTCGGCTCTTCTCCAGCCCGTACGCAGTGCGATGCGCTCTCACATCCCCGTCGTAACCGTCGACTCGGGCCTGAGCCCGAACATCGCGGACAGCTTCCTCGCGACGAGCAACATCGGGGCGGCCGCGGCGCTGGCCGACTACACGGCCAAGCACGTCCTGGATAACAAGGGCGGCGAGTACGGGATCGTCGACTTCAATCACACGGCGAGCACCGGTATTGCCCGCCCCAAGGGTTTTGAAGAAGGGATGAAGAGCTTCTCCAACCTGAAGATGGCCGGGCACGTGGAGTACTCGCAAAACAGCATCTCCACGGGGGAGTCTCTCGCAAACAACATGATCGTTCAGTATCCAAAGGTGAAGGTCATCTTCGGAGCGAACGACCGCTCGGCCCTCGGTCCCGCGGAAGCGGTCGCTTCTTCGAACTCGCACGTGAAGATCGTCGGTTTTGATGCGGATCTCGGAGAGATAAAGTACGTGAAGGATGGGATCATCCAGGCCTCGATCCTGCAGTCGCCCTACAACATGGGCTACTACGCCGTCGTCGAGCTGCTCGATATTCACGACGGAACCAAGGTTCCCAAGCGGGTGAACACGGGATACTTCCTGTTGACGCCGCAGAACCTCGACACGACTCAGGCGACCAAGGCAATCCGCCAGTACGCCCCCACCTATCAGTCCTGACCGCGCGCAGGAGCGCGATCCGTCGAAAGACAGTCCTGACGGAGGAGGAGACCTCGGCCCAACGCGAGGCCTCTCTTCCTCCATGTGATAGGGAGGGACGGGGATGAGCGAATTGCTAGAGGCGAGGGGAATCCGGAAGCATTTCGGCGCGGTGGAAGCCCTGCGCGGGATGGATCTGACCGTGCGGGAGGGCGAGGTCGTGGCGGTTGTCGGGGACAACGGCGCCGGAAAATCGACCCTCATCAAGGTCATCTCCGGGGTCCATCAACCCGACGGCGGGGAAATTCTCTTTGACGGGCGTCCAGTTCGCTTCCAGAGCCCGCGCGAGGCGCGAGGCGCCGGAATCGAGACGATCTACCAAGACCTTGCCCTCGCCAATCACCTGAACGTAGGAGCGAACATCTTCCTCGGAAGGGAGATGATGACCAGATGGCTCGGACTCATCCCCGTGATCGACGCGAAGCGGATCAATAGGGAGACGGCACGGCTGTTGAATCGCATCGAAAGCAGGATTCCCGACCCGCGTGCCGCGGTCATGAACCTTTCGGGCGGTCAGCGTCAGGCGGTGGCGATCGCGCGCGCTATGTACTGGAAGATGAAGCTTGTCATCATGGACGAGCCGACTGCGGCGCTAGCTGTCCCCGAGGCGCGCAACGTCCTGCGGCTTGTGAAGACGCTCAAAGATGAAGGGATCGGGGTCATCTACATCGACCACAACCTACTCCTCGCTCTCGAGGCGGCGGACTCGGTCGTCGTGATGAACAGGGGACGAAAGGTCCATGAGACCCGCGCCTCCGAGACCGATCAGGAGGAGCTTATCCGCTACATGACCGGTCGCTCCGAAGTGGGCCGGGGGGGGACGAAGTGAATCAGGAAGCTCAGCCGGATCTCGCCGAGGGCAGCGCACGAGACGAGACGCCGGTCGATCGCCCGGAGCGGGTCCTCCTCGGGCGGCTCAAGCAGCTCGGCTTCGCCCTCGCGAGCCTCGTCGCGCTCATCATCCTCTTTTCCTTTCTCAACCCGCACTTTCTGACCTATGTGAACTGGTATCACATCAGCCAGCAGGGGGCGATCATCATGGTGCTCGCCCTCGGCCAGAGCTTCATCATCGCCACGGCGGGCATCGACATCTCACAGGGCTCGGTCCTCGCCCTCGCCTCGATGATCGCCGCCGGATCGATGGTCTCCTTTCACCTTCCGCCCCTCCTTGCCGTGGTCGCGGCGCTCCTCACCGGAATCGTCGCAGGAGCGGCCAACGGCGCGGCGGTGACGCGACTGCGGGTTCCTCCCTTCATCGCAACGCTCGGCATGCTCTCGGTCGCCCTTGGAGCAGCCCTCCTCCTCACCGACGGCTCTCCGATCTTCGGGCTGCCCAACAGCTTTCTTGGCGTCTCGCAGGGGAGGCTGCTCGGCTTTCCCCACATGGCCTGGATCGCCGCGCTTCTCGCGCTTCTCGCGGCCTTTTTGATGAACAAGACCCGCTTCGGCCGCTACACCTTGGCCGTGGGCAGCAACGCCGAGTCCGCCCGTCGGGCCGGGATCGCGGTCGAGCGCCACCTCATGATGATCTACATCCTGGGTGGGATCGCCTCGGCGGTCGGCGGAATCCTCTATGCCGGCTACACCGCAGCGGCGCTGCCCACGGCGGGCCAGAACGACGAGCTCTTCTCGATCGCCGCGGTCGTGATCGGCGGCGGAAGCCTCTTCGGGGGGGTGGGCACGATACTCGGCAGCGTCATCGGGGCGCTCTTGATGACCGTGCTCGCGAACGGATCGCAGCTTGCGGGAATCTCACCCTTCGTCGAGCAGGTGGTGCTCGGCCTCGTCGTCGTCGCGGCGGTCTACGTGGACAACCTTCGCCGCTCGAGCTAACCGGGCGTCCCGTGGAGCGAACCGCCCGCGGCGATTGCGGAGAGCGGCGACGGCGAGCGGCAGAGGGCAAGCCGAGCGAGGAATCTCGGGCGGGAACCATTTGCGGCGTGGATCGTCCAATGTAGTACAATCATTCTTGACCCCCGGGGTTCGACCTCCTTTTCCCCGGGGGTTTTCTTTTCCCCGCGGGGGCCGCTCTCGAGATTGACGAGGGGCGCCATCTCACGCACACTCCTCTCGCTAAACTTCACCGTACGAGGAGACCCCGATGAGTGACAGCTCCGTGTCTCGAGCCCGACTCTGGCTCGATGCCCTGCGAGGCTTCTATCGCCACCAGCTTCCGATCGAATCCCTCGATCCCGTCTCGCGCTGGCTGTACGCCGGACGCCTGTTGATCCTCGTCATCTCGGCCCAGGCCGCCGTCATTGCCGGCCTGCTCGCGCTGAGCTACCCCGGGGCGGAGCTCTGGTTGGTGATCCCGCTCCTTTTTGGATTCGTGATTGCCCACGCCATCAGCAACCTCTCGAACGACTACTTCGGTTTCGTCCGCGGCCACGACACCCCCGATTCGCCCCGCGTTCGCTATACCATCCACCCCCTCGCCCACGGGGTCGTGAAGAAGGAATCGCTGCGGGCAGCCTTGGCGATTCTCGGCGCGGCATCGCTTCTCATCGCGCTCTTCTTCACCCTCGAGCGGGGCCTCGCCGCCGCGATTCTCTTCGTTGTCGGGATAGCGATCCTCTACCTCTACGACGCCGCTCCGACGAGCCTCAAGGCGATCGGGCTCGGCGAGCTCGCCGCCTTCCTGGTCGGGGGACCGCTCATGATCGGGGGGGGGTACTTCTGCGTCACGGGCCACTTCTCGCTGAGCGCGACCGCCGCCGGGGTTCCCTACGGCCTCGGGATCGCCTCGATCCTCGGCGGGAAGCATCTCGATCAGGCGCAGTTCGACCGGGAACACTCCCTGCGAACCCTGCCCGTCCTGTTGGGCGATCGCTGGTCGCGCCTTCTCAACCAGGCGGCGGTGCTCCTCATGTACCTGCTGATCGTCGTTTTGGTGGTCGCAAGGCGCCTCAGCCCCTTCGCCCTGCTGGTGCTTCTCAACCTGCCTGCGGCGTGGAGGGTCCTGAAGGCGTGCAGCCTACCCCGTCCTGACGGCGCACCGGCGGGCTACATCGGCTGGCCGCTCTGGTTTCACCGTTTCAATCTGATCCACAACCGACGCTTCGGTTGGCTCTACATCCTCGGGCTTTCCCTGGGGGCGGTCTGGACGCTCGTCGTCTCGCCCGCCCTGCACGGGTAGAGGGCCCAAGCGCGGGCGGGGCCGCGTCTACGGCGTGGGTTCCGCCGCCCGAGGGCCTGATAGCATGCGATTGATAGCCGCAGCGGCCCTGCGCCCCTCGCCCATGGCGAGGATAACCGTCGCGGAGCCGAGCACGATGTCTCCCCCCGCATAGACGCCCTCCATCGAGGTCTTGCCCTCTTCGTCGGTGACGACGTGGCCGTGGGAATCCAGGAGGAGCTCGGGCGTCGTTTTCCCGATGAGGGGGTTTGACTCGTTTCCTATCGCGACGATGACCGTGTCGACCTCCAGGGTGCTCTCGCTCCCCGGGATCGGCACCGGGCGGCGGCGCCCGGAGTCGTCGGGCTCTCCGAGACTGTAGTGAAGGAGCGTCATGCCATGAACCCGCCCGTCCTTACCGCCGAGGATCTGGGTCGGATTCTCGAGAAGGTGGAAGGCAATCCCCTCCTCCTTCGCGTGGCGAATCTCCTCGATCCGCGCCGGCATTTCCGCCTCGGTGCGGCGGTAGACGATCGTCACCTCTTCCGCTCCCAGACGCTTTGCCATGCGCGCAGAGTCCATCGCGACGTTGCCTCCACCGATGACGGCGACGCGGTGCGATTCGTAGATCGGCGTGGCGGCGCGAAGGTTGTCGTAGGCCTTCATGAGGTTCGCGCGGGTGAGATACTCGTTCGCCGAAAAGACCCCGACGAGGTTTTCGCCCGGAACGTGCATGAATTTCGGCAGGCCGGCCCCGCTGCCGATGAAGACCGCGTCGTAGTCGTCGCGCTCGAGGAGCCCCTTCAAGGTGCGGGTGCGCCCGATGAGGAAGTTCGTTCGGATCTCGACCCCCATTGCCGCGAGGGTATCGATCTCGCGTTGAACGATGGCCTTCGGCAGGCGGAACTCCGGGATCCCGTAGATCATGACTCCCCCGGGCTTGTGGAAGGCCTCAAACATCGTGACGGCATGTCCCTCCTTGCGAACGTCGGCGGCCGCCGTGATGCTTGCCGGACCGCTCCCGATGACCGCCACGCGCTTGCCGGTTTCGGGCTTCACCGCCGGGACGTGGCGTTCGCCGTGGGCCATCTCCCAATCGGCGACGTAGCGCTCGATTCGACCGATCGAGACCGCCTTGTCGACGCTCGAAAGCGACCTACCGACCGTGCACACGAGCTGGCACTGGCTCTCCTGGGGACAGACCCGCCCGCAGATGGCCGGCAAGAGGCTCGACTCCTTGATGATGGCCAGGGACTCCGCGTACTCGCTGCGCGCGGCGGCGTCGATGAAGGCGGGGATGTTGATCCGAACCGGGCAGCCCGCGATGCACGTGGGGTTCTTGCACTGCAGGCAGCGCATGGCCTCGACCCGCACCTGCTCCTCGCTGTAGCCGAGGGCCACCTCATTCATGTTGGCGCAGCGAAGCGCCGGGTCCTGACTGGGCATCTCCTGGAGCGGAATGGCGAGGCGCTCCTTCATCTTGAGGGCTCGACCTTCAAGCCGACCGAGGAGCTCTGCGGCCTGAGCCTGAAGCTCCGCCGGTTGCGGGTGCGACTGGAGAAGGGCACGGTCGCTCATCGCTTTGCCTCCGGAATCGCAAGGTCGAGGTGGCACTTGTGGTGGGCGTCCGCCTCGCGAGCCCGATAGGAACCCAGGCGAAGGATCATGTTGTCGAAGTCCACGAGATGCCCGTCGAACTCGGGGCCGTCGACGCAGACGAACTTCGTTTCCCCTCCGACGGAAACCCGACATCCGCCGCACATTCCGGTGCCATCCACCATGATCGTGTTCAGCGAGACAACGGTGTGAATCCCAAAGGGTCGGGTGGTCTCGGCGCAGAACTTCATCATGACGGGCGGGCCGATCGCGACCGCGAGGGCGGGCTTCGGGGTCCGTTCGCACCACTCGGCGAGGGGCTCGGTGACGAGGGCCTTCCGCCCGTAGGAGCCGTCGTCCGTGCACACCACCAGCTCGTCGGCGATGGCGCGCATCTCCTCCTCGAGGATCACGAGCTCCTTCGTGCGCGCTCCCATGATGACGACGACGCGGTTGCCTGCCCGCTTCATGCCGGAGGCGATCGGGTAGAGCGGGGCGACCCCGATCCCGCCTCCGACGCACACCACGGTCCCAAAGCGCTCGATGTGGGTCGGCTGACCGAGGGGACCGAGAAGGTTGGCGATATGATCCCCCTCCTTCAGGGCGGCGAGGCGATGGGTCGTGCTGCCGACCGTTTGGAAGATTATCGTGACCGTCCCGGAAGCGGGATCGGCGTCGGCGATAGTGAGAGGGATGCGCTCCCCGAAATCGGTATCGATCTGGACGATGAGGAACTGTCCCGGCTTGCGCTCTTCCGCGATGAGGGGCGCCTCGATGCGCATCTTGAAGACCTCGCTCGACAGCTGAACCCTCTCTACAATCCTGTTCATGGCCCACCTCGTGGCTGTAGCGTGACTAGAGGCTCGTGGTTGATTCTTACTTTGGATGGCTACAGTATACCTCGATTCGCCGGGATAGTACAGGCGGCAGGCCGCGACCACTTCCGCCGAGCGGCGTTGTCAATTCGCGGCCATTCCAGTAAGATGGAGACCAATCGACGCTCCGATACTTCCCGTGGAGGTAGTATGACCAAAGACGATATTGCCGCAGTGGCGCTCTCGGTTCGTTCCCTGACGATCGACGCAATCGAAACGGCTGCCGCCGGTCACCCCGGTATGCCGCTGGGGTGCGCCGAGCTGGGAGCGCTTCTCTACGGCGAGCTCATGCATCACTCCCCCGACGATCCCAGTTGGATGAACCGAGACCGTTTTATCCTCTCCGCCGGTCATGGATCGATGTTTCTCTACTCGCTGCTCTACTTGAGCGGCTACGGAATCACCCTTGACGACATCAAGAGCTTCCGCCGCGTCGGCTCGCGCACGCCCGGTCATCCCGAGTACGGCTGTGTTCCGGGGGTCGAGACGACCACCGGCCCTCTCGGGCAGGGAATAGGCAACGCGGTGGGCTTCGCGATGGCCGAGACGATGCTCGCCGCGCGCTTCAATACCCCCACCCAGAAGGTCATCGATCACTACACCTACTGCATTGCCGGCGACGGCTGTATGATGGAGGGGATCTCAGGGGAGGCCAGCTCCCTTGCCGGACACCTCGCGCTCGGCAAGCTCATCGTCTTCTACGATTCGAACCACATCTCGATCGAGGGAAGCACCTCCCTCGCCTTCACCGAGGATGTCCGCAAGCGCTACGACGCCTACGGCTGGCACACCGCCGAGTGCGACGGCTACGACGCCGCGGGCCTACGGGAGGCGGTAAAGGCCGCCCAAGCCGAAACCGCCCGGCCCTCCCTCATCGTCGTGCATACGATCATCGGCAAGGGCGCTCCCACGAAGGCGGGGACCGCCAAGGTCCACGGCGAGGCCCTCGGTCCGGTAGAGGCCGCCGCCGCGAAGAAGGGGCTCGGCATCCCCGAGGGAAAGGAGTTCTGGGTGGACCCGCGGGCGAGCGAGTTCTTTGCGAAGCGCCGCAGCGAGCTCAAGGCCGAGCGGGATGCGTGGGTCAAGCTCTTTGAGGGGTGGGCCAAGGCGAATCCCGAGCTCAAAGCTGAGTGGGATCGCTTCTTCGCCAAGCCGGAAGAGCTCCTCGCGGGGGTAACCCTGCCGACCTTTGCGGTGGGCGAGAAGGTGTCGACCCGCGCTGCGAGCGGCAAGGCGCTGAATGCGATAGCGAAGAGCGTTCCGAACCTCATCGGCGGCTCCGCCGATCTCCAGCCCTCCAACAGCACGGCGATGCCGGGGATGGGGGATTACTCGAAGGAGGATCGCAAGGGAAGGGTCCTGCACTTCGGGGTTCGCGAGCACGCAATGGGAGCGATCGTCAACGGTTTGGCCCTGCACGGCGGGATCCGTCCCTTCGGCGCAACCTTCCTGGTCTTTACCGACTACATGCGCGGTGCCTTGCGGCTTGCCGCGCTCATGAAGCTTCCGAACATCTACGTCATGACCCACGACTCCATCTACCTCGGAGAGGACGGGCCGACCCATGAGCCGATCGAGCATCTGAACAGCCTACGGATGATCCCCGACATGGAGGTCTACCGCCCGGGGGACGCCCAGGAAACCGCACTCGCCTGGATGATGGCCATGCGGCGAAGCGAGGGACCGACGATCCTTGCCCTTACCCGCCAGAACCTCGAGGTCTATCCCAAGGCGGATCCCAATTGGCAGGCAAAGGCCGCTCGGGGCGCCTACATCGTGAAGGAGGCGGACGGCAAGCCCGAGATCGTCATCGTCGCGACCGGGTCGGAGGTCGAGACTGCGCTCAAGGCCCAGGCGCTCGCCAGCGGAAAGAGGGTGCGGGTTGTCTCGATGCTCTCGAGGAACCTTTTCCTACGCCAAGACAAGGGCTTCCGAGACGAGATTCTTCCGCCGGGGGTGCGGACCGTCGTGATCGAAGCCGGAGTCGCGAGCGGGTGGGAGGTGATTGCCCGACCGGAGGATATCCTCGCAATCAATCGATTCGGCGAGTCGGGAAAGGGCCCGGAGGTCGCAGCGCACCTCGGCTTTACCGCCGCCGCCCTCGCCGGGCTTGTGAACCGGTAGGGCTGGAGGGTCCGTGCGTTTCGCCGCGGCCGTGCTGAGCCTGTGGACGCTTGTTGCGATCGGGTGCGCAACCACCGAGATCGCCAAGAAGCCGTCAGCGCCCCCCCCCGCCGCCAAGCCCGACCTCTACACGGAGGTGGCGAGGTGGGTGGCAAGCGGGGAGACCGATAAGGCGATCGCCGGTTTCAAGGAGCTGCTCGCCGATCACCCGAACGACCTCAAGGTGAGGGTCGAGTACGCCCGCTTTCTCGTCGCCTCGGGCCGCTACTCCGAGGCGCGCCCGGTTCTCGCGGAGGTCCTTGCCCGCTCGCCGGAGATGGTTGACGCCCAGTACACCCTCGCCATTCTCGAGGGAGAGAGCGGCAACGACGCAAAGGAACAGGCTATCCTCGAGGGGATCGTCGCGAAGCACCCCGAGAACGCCGGTGCCAACGCCACCCTCGGACAGATCTACCTCTCCGAGCAGCAGGTCGCTCGGGCCAAGGCCTCCTTTCAATCGAGCCTCCGCAGCGATCCGGAAAACGTGAGCGCCCTCATGGGCTACGGGGAGGTTCTCCTGCAGGAGGGAGCGGCGAAGCAGGCGCTTGCCCAATTCGATCGGGTGATCCACCTGCAGCCGGGTTTCTCGTTCGCCTACTCGGATCGAGCTCAGGCGGAAGCGGAGCTCGACGACGCGAAGGGCGCGGAGCGGGATCTCACCAAGGCCATCGAGCTGAATCCCCACTACTACTGGCACTACATCGACCGGGGAAAGCTGAGGCTGACCATGGAGAACGACCGGGGTGGGGCGCTTGAGGATTTTACCAAGGCGATCGAGATCGACCCCAAGAACTTCCTCGGCTACGTCTATCGGGCGGGCCTGTTCGATGCGGAGCACAAGATCAACCAGGCGCTGCAGGACTACCGGACCCTCCTTTCCCTGCGACCGGACTACTATTTCGTCTACCGGCCCTACGCGATCCTGCTCTACATGAAGAAGGACTGGTCCCTTGCGAACGAGTACTTCGTCAAGGCCTACCTCGCCGACCCGAACGATCACGGTCTGCAGATTCTCGCGGCCCTCTGTCTCCTCAAGGAGGGGAAGAAGCAGGAAGCCCATCAATTCCTCAATTCCGTCCTCCCCTCGATCCCGCGCACGAGCCTATTCTTCGATCTCGATCGTCTCTTCCTGGACCCGGGCACGGAGTTCAGCTTCGTGAGCGAGGTCCAGCAGGAGAAGAACCCGGTGATCCAGACTCGCCTGCTCTTCTATCTTGCCTGCTACTATGAGCTGCAAGGCAACAAAAACCTCGCCGAGAAGTATTTTCTCGACGTGGAGAGCCATCATTTCGTGGGAATGTACGAATATCAGCTAAACCAATGGGAGCTCTCGCAGTTCATGGAGACCCACTAGCGTGGAAGGCGAGACGAAGAAGGCGGCGATGAGCGACACCGAAACAAGCGATACCCTGACTCGCATCCAGCTCGGCGATCGGGAGATCATTCTCGTGGGCACCGCCCACGTCTCGCGCGACAGCGTTGAAGAGGTCTCTCGCGTGATTCGCTCGGAGCAACCCGGACGGGTCTGCGTCGAAATCGACGCCGCCCGCTACCGCACGATGACCGAGGGCCAAAGCTGGGCGAGCCTCGACATCGGGCAGGTCCTCCGACAGAAGAAGGGCTTCCTGCTGCTGGCGAACCTCGTCCTTGCCTCCTTCCAGAGACGGATCGGCGCCGAGCTCGGGGTGCAACCCGGAGAGGAGATGAAGGCAGCGGTGCGGGTCGCCGAGGAGCTTGGGATCCCCTTCACCTTCGCCGACCGCGAGGTGACCATCACCCTGCGCCGAGCCTGGGCCGCATCGAGCCTCTGGAACAAGAACAAGATGCTTGCCGCCCTCCTGAGCTCTGCGGTGACCCGCGAGAAGCTGAACGAAGAGGAGATCGAGCGGTTGAAGAAGCGCAGCGCGCTCGACGACATGATGGAGGAGCTTGCCGGGTTTTTGCCCTCGGTGAAGCAGGTTCTCATCGACGAGCGGGATCGCTATCTTGCCACGCGGATTTTCGAGGTGCAGGAGCAGAGGGTCGTGGCGGTCGTGGGGGCCGGCCACGTGAAGGGAATCACCGCGTGGCTGGAGCGCCTTGCGAAGGGGAGCGAGAGCCTCGACATCAGCGCGCTCGACGAAGTATCCCAGCCGGGGCGGGCCCGCAAGCTTCTTCCCTGGATCATACCCGCGGCAATCGCTGCCCTGATCGTAGCCGGCTTTTTTCGCGGAGGATGGCACGGCGCGCTGACCCTGCTCTGGAAGTGGATCGTGGTGAACGGAGGGCTTGCGGCAATAGGATCGCTCATCGCCTTTGCCCATCCGCTGACCCTGCTTGTGGCGTTCGTCGGCGCTCCGATCGCGACCCTCAACCCCTTCGTCGGCATCGGGATGCTCACGGGGGTGGTCGAGGCCTTCCTGCGCAAGCCGCGGGTAAGCGATTTCGAGAGCCTCTCGGATGATATCCAGAGCCTTCGCGGCTTCTATCGAAACCGGGTAACCCACATCCTGCTCGTCTTTCTTCTCTCGAGCGTCGGGGGAATGATCGGGAACTTCATCGCCCTTCCCTATCTTGTTGCGCACCTGTAGCGCGAGGGGCCGTCAGTGCCGGCCGCCGGCTCCGCCCCTGTTTCCCGTCGCCTGAGCCCCGCCGAAGGTGGCTTCGATCCCGCGCTCGACGGTCGCAACCCGCTTGAAGCCGTCGACCGGCTCATCCCCATGGCGCAGGCCCTGCGGCCCGATGAAGTTCGCGAAACCCATCTCCGAGGCTGCGCGGATCCTCCGTTTCAAGAAGGGTATCGGTCGGATCTCACCGGCAAGGCTAACCTCTCCGGCGACCGCGGTTCCGACCGGAACCGGCAGCCCGGTGCGCGCGGAGTAGAGGGCAAGGGAGAGGGGGAGCTCGATTCCGACCTCGCTTAGGCGAATGCCGCCTGCGACATTTACGTAGATGTCCTGATCGGAAAAGCGAAGCCCCAGATGCTTCTCCAACACGGCGGCGATGCGCGAGACCCGTCCCGCGTCGATCCGGTCGGAGAATACCCGGGAGATGGCTCCCTTTGCCGGGACCACGAGGGCCTGGATCTCCACCAGCAGGACCCGCGAGCCCTCGTAGACCGGCGCAACCGCGACGCCCGCCGGCAGCTCGCCTTCGCGCTGGACCATGAACAGGGAGGAGGGATCCTTGACCTGAAGGAGACCCGTGGTGCCCATGGTGAACAGCCCGATCTCGTCGATCGGTCCGAAGCGGTTCTTGGTCCCCCGTAGAATGCGGATGTCGGAGTTCGCCTGCTCGAAGTACAGGACGACGTCCACCATGTGCTCGACGACCTTGGGTCCCGCGATCGAGCCCTCTTTCGTCACGTGGGCGACGAGGAAGGCCCCTGCGCTGTGCTCGCGCGCCCAGGTCACGATCTCGCTCGAGCAGCCCTTGATCTGGTTGACGGTTCCCGGCACCGAGCCAAGCTCCCGAGAGAGCAGGGTTTGGATCGAATCGAGGATGAGGGCCACCGGCTTCACCGATTCGAGAACGCTCATCATCGAATCGAGATCGGTTTCGCAGAGCACCTCGACTGCCTTCGAGGAGAGACCGAGGCGGTCGGAGCGGAGCTTGATCTGGCTTGCCGATTCCTCTCCCGTGATGTAGAGCACCCGCCCGCTCGACTTGATCAGGGAGGCAACCTGCAGCATGAGAGTCGACTTGCCAATTCCGGGCTCGCCGCTCAGGAGGATCGATGAGCCCTTCATGATCCCGCCGCCGAGCACGCGGTTCACCTCCTCGATGCCGGAATCGAAGCGGGCGCCGCTTGCCGCCTCGACGGCCGAAAGGGGCACCGACTTGAGATTTCGGGCCTCCCGCAGCTGCGTCCTGCCGCCGGACTGCCGCCCCGCGCCCGCCGCGCTCTCGGTGACTTGCTCGAAGGTGTTCCATTCGCCGCACTCGGGGCAGCGCCCGAGCCAGCGCGGTTCCTCGTGGCCGCACGAGCTGCATCGATGAAAGAGCCTAGGTTTCGCCATGCGGAGGAGAGACTGCCCGATCGGGGACGAAACTTCAAGCGAAATCGCACAAGCCGCGGTCGGGGGGCGGTATTGGGGGGAGGCTCGGCGCCGGGAGCGTCTCAGGTGCTACCGGGACTCAAAGCGCCGACGGATCTCGGGAAACTCGTAGAGAATGGTGCCGTCGTCCTCGACCTCCATCCTGACGTGCGAGCTGTCGACCATGCGATTCAAGTAGTCCTCTGCCTCCCGCATCGTGAGGCTGGTGCCGATGACCACGTCGGAGAGGGTGAGCCTCCCCTTCAGGTCATAGGCAAGCTTGAAGATGCGGTTCTCGAGCCCTTCGTAGGGCGAATTGAAGCCGTTGAGCCCGGGAAGTAAGAAATCGTCTTCGAAGGGGAGGGAGCGGGAAGGGGAATGGCGATCGGATTTCAGGAAGAACCTCCGGAGAACGCGCATGGCCAGCCCGACCACCATGAACACCAAGATTATTCCGAAAAAGGGAAACCCCCAAAAGAACATCATGTCCATTCTCCCGCCCACCGACTCGCTGTTATTATACTACCTCTGTCAATGATTGTCCGGCGGCCGCAGCTACAGCTCGAACTCGCCCCCCTCGCGCGCGATGACGATCTCGAGCTTCGTTTTTCCCGCGATCCGCTCGCGGTACTCCTTCTCCAAGGTGTGCAGCTGGGCGTCGGTTCGGAGGGGATCATGGTGGAAGAGAACGAGCTTCTTGACCCCGGCCTTGTGCGCAAAGTTGATCACGTCCTCGTAAGATGAATGACCCCACCCGATCTTCGAGCCGAGGTACTCCTTGCGGGTGTATTGCGAATCGTGGATGAGGAGGTCGCAGCCGCGGTAGAACTCCAGGATCTTCTCGTTCTCCTCCCTGGCCGCGCGCTCCCCTTCGGTTGCCGCCGACTCGTCGTAGTTGGGATCGCTCGGATCGGTGGGAAAGACGTTGCGAAAGGGCTCGTGGTCATAGGCAGTGCAAAAGACCGCTCCGCGATGCTCGAATTTGTAGCCGAGGCAGAGGATCGGATGATTGAGATACTTCGTGGTCAGGGTGATCCCATCCCCCAGGTCCAGCGTGCTCTCCTTCAGGGGGACGTACTTGATCTCCGCGGCCAACTCGCTGTGCTTGACCGGAAAGTAACGATAGGTGAGCTGGTCTCCGATGATGCGATCGAGGCCCTCCTCCTCATAGGTGACCGGACCGTAAATCGTGAGCTTCGTTCCCGGGACGAAGATCGGGGTAAAGAAAGGGAAGCCCATGATGTGGTCCCAGTGGGTATGCGAGATGAAGAGATCCGTCTTGATCGGGCCCTTCGGGAGATCATGGCGGATGAGGAATTCCCCAAGCGGGCGAATCCCCGAACCGGCGTCGATGATGGCGAGCCGCTCCCCGAAACGCAGCTCGAGCGAAGCCGTGTTGCCGCCGAACTCGACCGTGTCGGGTCCCGGGCAGGGGATCGACCCGCGAACCCCCCACAGCTTGATCTTCATCGAGCCGCTATCCGTTAACGCGCAGGAAGACGCGCGCCTTCTCGATCTCGTTGCTCACGGTCTCGGAGGTCTCCTCAAGGGAGTCGAGGGTTATCTCGAGGTAAGAAAAGACGCTCTCTTCCGGGCGCTCGGGATAGCGATCCCCAGCGAAACCGATTTCGGAAAGGTTTGCAAAGTAGTTGGCGAGGGCGACGGTGTAGACGATGTCCTTCGCCGGGCCGTCGTAGCCGCCGGCCGCGTGGTGGAAGGCGATCGCGTCGGTGATCTCTCGCCCAAGCTTCCAGTTCTCCATGATGAAGCGCCCGACATCGCAGTGGTCAGCGCCGATTTCTTCGCGCTCCGCCTTGTAGAGGGAGAGGTGCTTGCGGTCCCCCGTGCCCATGGCGCGCAGGTAGCCCTCGGAGATCACGTTGTTCAGGGGGATCTTGCCCAGGTCGTGGAGAAGCCCCGCCATGAAGTACTCTTCCAGGTAGTTGTTGTCGATCTTTCGTCTCTTTGCGATGAGCTTTGCGGTGACGCCCACGCACAGCGAATGGCGCCAAAAGCCCTCCATGTTGAGCGCCTTGAAGTCCCCTGCTTTGCCGAGATTCCCGAGGACCGCGGTGCTCAGGGCCAGGTTCTTCACGGTGTTGATCCCGAGCATGATGATGGCGCGCACGAGCGAGGTCACTTCCTGCGAGAGCCCGTAGTAGGCGGAGTTAATGAGCTTCATCACCTTTCCCATGAGGACGGGATCGAGGCTGATGACGCGGTTGAGGTCGGCCGGGGAGGTCTGGACGTTGTTCGCAATCTCGACGATCTTCGATACGGTCAGGGGAAGACTCGGCATTTTGTCGACGTAGGACCGAATCGCAGCGAGTCCATGCTGAGCTTCCATCGAGTCAACTCCTCAACTTGGTGAGAATATGGGTTATTTTGCTCGTTAGGGCAAGAGCGATGCTGCGATTGGGGTGAAACCCCGAGAGCCCTCCGATGAACGAAAGGGTGTCGCGGACGCCCTTTCGGGAGACGGCAACCTCCCGGGCGGGAGGCTGCCGCGTCGCCTCGATCTCCCGTGCGAGCCCCCGGCCTCCTTCAAGCCGGTTGCGGAGGGCTTCGATGCGCAGGTGCATATCGCTTCCCTCGTAGGCCGAGCGCCGCTCCTCGGGGAGATAGCGCGTGAGGGAATCGAGCAGGCCAAGGAGATCGGCCGGTCCGCGAGCCCCCTCTTCGACCGGCGAGGCCCCTTCGGCGGAAGGTTCGGTTTCTTCCGCAGCCTCTCCTGCGCTGATCCCTGCCTCCGGCAATGCCGCCTCGGATCGCTGCGAAGCGCTCCCGACGGCGGACGCCGCCTGCGTGGAATCTGTGGCCGCCGTGCCGCGCCCGCGCGCGGTTCCCGAGAGGGCTGCGGCCTCCCCGAGCTCAGGCGCCATCTGCTCGAGCGGCCATGCGCTCGCCTCCTCCGGCGAGATCGCGCCCCGAGCCTCCCTTCCCTCGGCGCCCGCCCCCGGCAGCTGAAAGGGGGGCAGCTCGATGCGGATTGATCCGGTGAAGGTGACCGGCTGCTGAGGCGCCCCGGGAGCTTGGGCTCCCCCTGAGGCGTGCGCAGTCCCCGACGCCTGCTGTCCCCCTCGAGGCGGCCCCGAGCCGGGCGACTGCCCGCCGGCCCTCCCGTTGCCTGCGGGAGCGCGGCCCGCTTCCTGCCGGCCGCCCGCGTCGCCGCCCAGGCGACCCCCGCCGGCCCTCCCGGTGCCTGCAGGAGCGCG
>DAHVAK010000014.1 GCA_027314665.1 Spirochaetales bacterium | reverse complement strand
GTGAAGCCCCGCGGCTTTCTTGCGGGCCTCCCACTCGGCGGCTCCGTAGGAAGCGAAGAGGTATTCACTGCGCGCGATACCCGCTTCGATGCCAAGCCGCACCACGCGCAGACGATCTTCACGCCCCACCGGGAGGAGGTGTCGAATCTCACCCGCGCTTCCCAGGGCGAGCCGCTCGTCGACCGTGTACCGCACGGATGAGCCCGGGCGCAGCCCGCTGTTCAGCAGGGCGTCCGCCTGCCGCGCCGAAAGCCCTTCCGGCAGGGACACCTCGGCGAGAAAGCCGCGCCGGCTGATGTCGAGGATGCGTCCGCGCAGCTTCATCCCCTCGGACCCTCCGCCGATTCCCGGCTCGGAAAGCTCGATGAGCAAGCTGCTGTCGACCTCCTTCCGCCCGTAGGATCGTTTTTCACTGCGGTAGAGCGAAGGCGGAAGCTCCAGGTAGGAGGCGCCTCCTTCCCGCGACAGGACCGATTGGAAGTAGTAGGTGGCCGGTCCGAGGGAAAAGGAGCAGCTCGCCATCCCGGGCGGCAGAGCAGCCTCCCCCGCCACCTCCAGACGGCTTGTCGCTCCCCTTGCGATGGCCTGCGGGTGGAGCTCGATGATCTCGAAGCCCTCGGCAAGGATCGCGTGAAGGGGAGCGCGATCGGCGGCCAGGCGGTCAAAGAGCGAGGCGATCTCGCCGCGATCGTCCAGCCGGAACGCTCTCCCGCCGCCGCTCAGGGTGCGGTGGAGCGCTTGGAGGGAGGAGCGGGAGGCCGCGGCGACGATGTAGCTCTGGATGCGCGAGCGATGGGCCTCCCGCAGGCCCTCGAACCGGAAGCCGGCCGCGTGCCGCCCCTCAATCCCGTTCTCGATGAGGTAGACCACGGTGCCGTCGACGCTGATTTCGCGCGAATCGCCGGGAAGAGGGAAGCGCAGCTTCAGCCGCTCTTCGGGGGCAAGGGCGCCGGGAGAACGGTAGGAGAAGAGCAGACCCTCCGTAGAGATGTTGTCGATCGAGAGAATCTCGAGGTTCGAGCCCGGGGCCGTCGCGCCCTCGATCGAGCACGGGGTCCGCAGGCCCTGCCTCGCCTCCGTCCCGCCCGCTCCCCGCGCGTCGGTTCGCGCCTTCCGGTCGCGGATGTAGCCTTCGATGAGAAGCATCTGCGCCTCGGCTTCCCGATCGAAGGAGAGGGCGAGCACGCGAACGTCCTCCTCTCGGTCGGCGGGGGCTGCGCGCTCTCCACCCTTTCCGCTTCGGATGACCCTGCAGCGGATGCTGAGGGGCTCCGCCGATCGGGGCAGGCGAAAGGTGATGCTCTGAACCTCGCTGAAGCTTTCCGGGATGCGCACCACGACGCTCATGCCGGTCCTGCTGAGATCGATGGAGCGTCCGGGGATGACCCCGGAAACCCCCGCGATCTCGACCTGGGCATCGTGCTCCACTCTGGTGTGTCTGCGTCGATCGCTCATTGCTCTCTCACCCGGTCATCGGCATCGGGCCGGCCGGCTCGCCTGTCGGCGCCGCCCTACGGCGGCGTCGTCACTTTGAGAATCGGAGAAAGGCTCGGATTGCCGCTGCTGTCCACGACTTGGACGATGTAGTAGTAGGTGGTCCCGGGGCTCACACCGTTGTCAGTGGCCTGGACGCTGCTCGAGTCAAGCGATGATAGCGGTATCCCGGTGAGCGTCGTCGGGGGATTGGGCAGGACGGGGCTGCTCGAGCGGTACGCCGTGTAGGTGACGCCGCCCGCTACCGTGTTCCACGACAAGGTCACACTCGTGGAGGTGACCGAGGTGGCGGCGAAGCCCGTGGGCGCGGAGATCTTCGCGCTGGAGGTCACCCCCGAAGCGGGCTGCGACAGGCCGCTGTCGCCCGAGGAGTCCCAGGCTGAGATACGGTAATAGTAGACCTGGTAGGCGCCGTATGCGCTTGGCAGCAGCCCGGTGTCGGTGTAGATCGTGCCCGTCACCTCGGCGACCTCCTGGTAGGGACCGCTCGCGGCGCTTGCCCGATAGACCGAGTAGCCGCCAGAGCCGTTTACCACCGACCACACCACGGTCAGACTCGTGCTCGTGGGATTTGAGATCGTCGGGAAGGAAGGGGTCGCCGGAATCGGCGCGACCACCGAGGATTTGCCAATCGAGATGCCGACGAGACGATCAACGAACTGGCAGCTAGAAAAGGATACTGCAGCTCCCACAAGCATGGCGGCAAACACAACTCTTCTCATCACAGCGGCCCACCGGATGCCCCCCCAGCCCTCAACAACTTCACACTATAACCAAAAACTCCATACTTGTAAAGGAAGAGTGGGGCGGTCAGGTGAAGTTGGGTGTTGTCCGCGCTCGAGGCCAGTCGAGAGAGGATCCTTGGGCGATGCTGGATTTGAACCAGCGACTTCTTCCGTGTGAGGGAAGCACTCTCCCGCTGAGTTAATCGCCCGAAGCTGCTTCCTGTCAGGCTATCACGCGCGGAAAAAGGGTGTCAATAGCGATCCGCGACTCGCTCTGCCGCGCCCATGCGAAAAATCTGTATAAATATGCAATCATCCCCTTGCCACGCCCCCCGCGGACGCCTATAATCAAGCCACACCTCGACAAGGCAGGCAATTCAGGAAATGTCGGAAAGCGCGATCACTCTCCTCAAGCTCCCTGATGAGATCGCACGCATCTTGCGCCACTCACAGGTTATCATCCCCAAAAGCAGAGCTCATCTTCTGGAGCTCACCTTCTACCACTCCGACAAGCACAGCTTCGAGGTCGGTTATGACGTCCCCGGCGACGGGCGCGTGGTGGAAGCAACCCTGGTCAAATGCAAAAACGGCATCGTCGTCAACTACCCCGACGTTTACATGCGCAGGCGGGATCCCGAGAGCATGGTTGTCGCAGATGACGGCGACACCGACAAGATCCGCTATCGCGACCGCTACGGCGAAGACTTCACGCCCCTGCGCGCCGAGAGCCTGAAGTGGCTCGCGAATCAGAAGGAGCTGATCGTCCTCCCCTTCATTTCCGGCGGCAAGGGGGAGCTCGGCTATCCCTCGCTGTTGATCGCGCCCGCAAACGCCGGCTTTTTTGTAACGGCGCTCGCCGACATCCAGGGCTTCATCCCGCAAGACGAGATCCCGCAGGGATTCGATCCCAAGGCCATCATCTTCGTGGTCCCGCCCTTCCGCCACACCCACTTCAGCGGCAAGCAGGTGGTCGTCCACAATCGGCTCCCGCAGGTCCATGAAATCTACTCGTACAACCTCTATCCGGGCCCGAGCGCGAAGAAGGGAGTCTACAGCATCCTGCTCAACATCGGCGAGGCGGAAGGCTGGATTACCCTCCATGCGGCGACGGTGAAGATCATCACCCCGTACGAGAACGAGTTCGTCATCATGCACGAGGGCGCCTCGGGCAGCGGGAAGACCGAGATGACCCAGCAGCTTCACCGCCAGCCCGACGGGCGCATTCTCCTCGGTGAGAACGTGATCACCGGCGAAATGGTGAAGATGGAGCTCTCCGACACCTCGCATCTCCACCCCGTCACCGACGATATGGCCCTCTGCCACTCCCTGCTCCAGCGCGGGAGTCGCAAGCTGGTCGTGACGGATGCCGAAAACGGCTGGTTCCTGCGCGTCGACCATCTCAATCAGTACGGAATGGAGCCCTCCCTTGAGAGGCTCACCATCCATCCCCCTGAGCCGCTGATCTTCCTGAACCTCGACGCGAAAGAGGATTCCACGGCCCTCGTCTGGGAGCACATCATGGACGCCCCCGGCAAGCCGTGCCCGAACCCGAGGGTCATCCTCCCGCGCCACTTCATCCCCGATGTGATCGACGAGCCGATCGAGGTGGACGTTCGCAGCTTCGGAGTGCGCACGCCGCCCTCGACGCGAGACAATCCCAACTATGGGATCATCGGAATGTTCCACATCCTTCCGAGGGCCATCGCATGGCTCTGGCGCCTGGTAGCGCCGCGAGGCCATGCCAACCCGAGCATCATCGGCTCCGACGCCCTCGTGAGCGAGGGAGTCGGCTCCTACTGGCCCTTCGCAACAGGCAAGGTGGTGACCCAGGCGAACCTGCTCCTCGAGCAGATCCTCCTCACCCCGGATACCCGCTACCAGCTCATCCCGAACCAGTACATCGGAGCCTATCGGGTGGGCTTCATGCCCGAGTGGATTGCGCGCGAGTATCTCGCCCGCCGCGGCAGCGCTCAGTTCCGCCCCGAGCAGATTGTCCCGGCGCGCTCCACCCTCCTCGGCTATACCCCGAAGGAAGTGAAGATCGACGGGAAATACATCCCGCGGGTCTTTCTCAGGGTGAACGAGCAGCACGAGGTTGGAGACGAGGGCTACGACAGGGGCGCTGCGATCCTTACCGATTTCTTCAAGCGCGAGCTCGTGAAGTTCGCCACCCCCGATCTCCATCCCCTCGGCAAGAAGATCATCGAGATCTGCCTGAGCGACGGAAGCCTATCCGACTACCACGATGTGATCCATGAGGTTGTCGGCGGCGAGGTGCGCTACTAAAAGGGTGCCGACAAGATGATTGACCCGCTGCCAAGACGGCGTTTTCGGTTGAGCCTCTTGCCCCGATTTTGTTCGAGAAAACACCGTTCCAACAGGTACCTTTGAGTCTGTGTCAGCGCCCTGCTAGCGTCGATAAACCGGGCGAGGGGTGTAGCTTGTGTGCAGCAGCTCGTGGGACTTCTCCGAAAGAGGCGCACCGAGGAACTCCGCATAGAGCTTCCGGATGTCCGGGTTCTCGTGCGAGCAGCGGAGGCTCGACAGCTCATCGTCGCGATAGATCCCTGCTATGCGCTTTCTTCGAATCTCGTCGGTCGCCCCGTAGGGCTGTCCCCCTCCGGCGATGCAGCCCCCCCGGCAGGCCATGACCTCGATGAAGTGGTAGGGCGGCTCCTCCCCCCTCTTTCGCGCCACGCGAATCCGCTCGAGAACCCGATCGATGTTGCTCATCGCGTGCGCAACTGCGACCCTCACCTCGGTTCCGTCGATCCTTACCGACGCCTCTTTCACCCCCTCGAGCCCACGTACCTCCTTCAGGTCGATTTTGCTCAGGTTCTGCCCCGTGATGAGGTGATGAGCGGTGCGAATCGCGGCCTCCATGACCCCTCCGGTCGCGCCGAAGATGACTCCCGCCCCGCTGTAGGAGCCAAGCGGACTGTCCGCCTGCTCGTCGGGCAGCCGCAGGAAGTCGATCCCCGCGGACTTGATCATGCGGGCGAACTCCCGGGTGGTCACCGTGAGGTCGATGTCCTGGTAGCCGGTGGAGTACATCTCCTCGCTTCGGGCAATCTCGTACTTTTTGGAGGTGCAGGGCATGATGGAGACCATGACGATCTTCTCCGGAGCCACGCCGATCCTCTGTGCATAGTAGGTCTTGGAGAGCGCCCCGACCATCATGTGCGGCGACTTCGCGGTGGAGAAGTTGGGAATCATATCGGGGTAGTACTTTTCCATGTAGTCGACCCACGATGGGCAGCAGCTCGTGATGAGGGGGATGGCGCCCTTGCCGTGCACCAAGCGCTCGACGAGCTCGGAGCCCTCCTCCATGATGGTAAGGTCCGCGCCGAAGTTGGTGTCGAAGACCGCCTTGAAGCCCAGGCGCTTGAGCGCCGCATAGGTCTTCCCGGTAACGATGGTGCCCGGCTCAAGGCCAAAGGCCTCGCCGAGGGCGACGCGGACCGCGGGCGCGATCTGAGCGACGCAGTACTTGTCCTCGTCTTGGAGGGCCGCCCATACCTTGCGCGAGTCGTCGCGCTCGTAGATCGCTCCGACCGGGCAGTGGGCGGAGCACTGCCCGCACTTGATGCAAGGACTCTCGGCGAGCAGCACGTCGCCCGCGGGGGCGATGCGGGTGTTCTCCCCGCGCCCGAGAAACTCGAGGGCCCACACGCTCTGCATCTGCTGGCACACGTTTGCGCACCTTCCGCACAGGATGCATTTCTCCGGATTCAAGACGATGGAGGGGGTGGAGTCGTCCACCGGCAGCTGGCGCAGGCGCCGCTCGAAGGGCACCTCGCGGATGCCGAACTCCGCGGCCAGGCGCTGCAGCTCGCAGTTCTGGTTTCGCGGGCATTCGAGACAGTCGTTCGGATGGGTCGAGAGAATGAGCTCGATCACCGTCCGCCTGACGGCGACGATCTCGGGATCGTGGGTGATGATGCTCATCCCCTCTCCCACCGGGGTCGAGCAGGCCCGGAACATCTTCGGCGAGCCCTCAACCTTGACGACACAGATGCCGCACG
>DAHVAK010000008.1 GCA_027314665.1 Spirochaetales bacterium | reverse complement strand
AAGTGAAAGAGGTTGTGCAGATCGATCTGCCAGTACATCTCCGTGTAAGTGCTCACGGGGAGGTTGATCCGCGCGAGCTCGCGGGCCACGTTGTCCTCGAGGATCCTCCGGTAGTCGGCGTAGGCGCGGGACTGGCCCTCGGCAAGCAGCTCGATGGTTCGCCGGCGCACCCCGGGGGCGGCCGGCTCGACGGCCCTCCCTTGCCGGTTCTCCTCGCTCTGCGCCGCCACATCGCGCTCGTCGGGAAGGTAGAACTCATCCCGCAGGATGCTGTACCTCCCGGAGATCTCGTTGAGCCGGGCAGTCCGGTGGCGGAGCCACTGACGAGCGACGAAGATCGGCATCTTCACGTGGAAGGTAAGGACCACCTGCTCGAAGGGAGAGGTGTGCTCGTTGCGCAGGAGGTAGGAGATCAGCCCCGCGTCCTTGCGGAAGCTCTTCGTCCCCTCTCCGTAAGAGACTCGGGCAGCCTGCACGATCCGCTCGTCTCCACCGAGATAGTCGACGAGCCGCACAAAGCCCTTCGAGTGAACCGGAAACTCCTTGTCGAGGATCGCCTCCGCCTCCGGCACCACGCAATGCGCCATACGAGCCCCCTCCTGTGTTGTGGGTCATCTTAGCGGTTTGCGCGGCGGGCCGCCAGCGGTGCCCCCCGCGGAATCATCCCCCAGGAGCGGGCAGCAGCGCCCGCCCGAGAGCGAGAGCACGCGCTGCACGAGGGCGTCGCCGGCCTCCTCGGGGATGCTTCCGAAGAGGCTCACCTGCGTCTGGAAGTCCGTCCGCTCGAGACGTCCGCCGAGCTCGGCAACCGCCCGCTCGACGGGCGCGTAAAGCTCGTAGGGAAGCTCGAGGGCGAATCCTCGCATAGGAGTGAGCGCGCGCACCCGCAGGCGGCGCATCGTCTCGAGAGCGGTCTCGGCGTAGGCTCGCGCAAGCCCGCCGGTACCGAGCTTCGTCCCTCCGAAATAGCGGGTCACGGTGAGGAGGAGGTTCGTCACCCCGCTCCCTTTCACGACCTCGAGAATCGCCCTGCCGGCGGTTCCCTTCGGCTCGCGGTCGTCGCTCATCCCGAAGAGGCCGCCCTGGCTTCCGAGCACGTAGGCGTAGGCGACGTGGTCGCAGCCGGGATGGGCGGCGCGCTCGGCGGCCGCTGCTTCCCGCGCCTCCTCGGGGCTCCCGAGCGGGGCCGCACGCCCGATGAAGCGGGAGCGTCTCACCGTGAGCTCGCCGCGCGCCTCGCCGTCGGGAACGTTCATCGCGCTAGCGCCTTAGGATCACCGGAAGCCCCGCCGGCTCCGGCGCCGCGACCCGCTGCCCCTGCGGGGCGTTCTCCCGGGCGACGAGCATCCGCATCACCTCGTAGCGATAGCGGTAGTAGGCGGACCAGGGCGCGGGGAGTCCGCCTGAGGCGAGCTCCGCGAGCGGACGCACCACCATCTCGCCTTCCCGGTTCTTGTAGTTGCTGATGAGCAGGGGGTCGACGCTCAAGACCGTGGCCTTGCCGTCGATCCGTCCAACCAGGACCCGGAAGATGGCCGAATCGCCGGTGAAGCTCCGGGCGACCCAAGGGGTTGCCGGATTGATCTCGGAGATCTGTCCCGAGATGAAGTTGCCGTTCGAGTAGATGATGAGGCGGCGAAGGCCGTCGACCGTGACCACCTCCCAGGGCTCCAGGACGTGGGGATGCTGGCACCAGACGATGCTCACTCCCGCCTCGAGCGCCTCGTGAAAGAACTCCTGCTTCGCCGGCTCCGGATTGAGGTCGTATTCGATCCCGCCGTGGACCGAGAGAATGAACAGATCGTAGCGCCCGGTGATCGAGCGCAGGTAGGAGATGAAGCGCTCGCGCGCTGTCGGATCCCGGTAGTCGACCGTGTTCACCAGGTCGCTGTGCAGGCCGTAGTTCAGGAACTCGGTTATCGCGAGGAAGCCGATCCGAAAGCCCTGCCTCTCGATGGTGACCGGCCTCATCGGCGTCTCGGGGCTCGGGCGGATCCCCGAGAAGTGGATATCCTCGGTTCGCGCAAAGCCCTCCATGACGCGGTAGGTGCTCTCGATTCCGGGCGTGCCGTAGTCGTTGATGTGGTTGTTCGCGTCGGAAAAGACGTTGAAACCTGCGGCGATCGATGCCTGGACGTAATCGGGATGGATGGCGAAGCGCGGCCATCCCGCGAGGGGAAGCCCGGGGTCGATCGTGAGCTCGAGGTTGGCGAAGGCAAGATCGGAGGCGTGGAGAACCGGGGCCACCGCCTCGTAGATGGCGGAATAGGGCCGATGCTCGTAGTTGATCGGATGGGCCATGATGTCGCCGGCGAAGGCGAGGGAGAGCTCCTCGGACTGTCCGGAGCCCCGTCCCCCGCTCCCGGGCGCCTCGAGGGGGGAGATTCCTTTCGCCGAGCGGCGCGAGGCCTCCGCCGCGACCCGTTGCGGCGACTCGCCGGAGCTCAGCAGGAACAGACCGAGAAGGAGGATGGCGCTCAAGAGGAGCCGCGGGCCGACCCGTCTACCCATCGCCGCATTATCGGCGATGGCAAGGTCACCTGTCCAGACGCGCCGTCATCCAGGCCAGGATATCCCGGTACACCTCGTCGCGCCCGAGCTCATTCAGGCACTCGTGGCGGGCCCCCGGATAGAAGCGCGCGGTCACGTCGTGGAGCCCCGCACGCTTCAGCCTGCGAATCACCGCTCGGACCTTCTTCCCATTGGCCCCGACCGGATCCCTCTCGCCGGTGATGAAGAGTATCGGAAGCTCCCGGGGGGTGGCGCGCGTGCAGGCGGCGCTGTTTGCGGCGAGGGTGCCGTGCAGAAGATCCCGGTAGAAGCTGGCCGGGGCGACAAAGCCGCAGCGGGGGTCGGCGACGTAGGCGTCGACGATGGCCTCATCGCGCGAGAGCCAGTCGAACTCGGTGCGCGCGGGACGGAACTGCCTGTTGAAGCTCCCTCCGGCGAGGGCCTCGAGCCTCGGGCTAGGGGTTCGGGCCCCTATCCTCCTGATCTCGCGCTTGACCACCATCCCTCCGACGAGGCCCAAGAGCCCGGGAGAACCGACGGTCCCCGAGAGGATGCAGCCGGCAAGGCCTCGATTCCGGGCGATGTAGCAGCGGGCAAAGAGGGTGCCCATGCTGTGCCCCAGGAGGAAGAGGGGAAGGTTGGGAAGCTCGGAGCGAATCCGCTCGCTGAGGACGACGAGATCCTCTTCCGCCCGCTCCCATCCCCCGCGCTCGGCGAAGAAGCCGAGCTCCCCCTCCGACTTGCAGCTCTCCCCATGGCCCCGCAGGTCGTTTGCGTAGACCGCGAAGCCCTCCCGGGTGAGGAACTCGGCGAAGGGGGCATAGCGGGCCGAGTGCTCGGCCTTTCCGTGGATGATCTGCAGCACGGCCTTCGGCTCCCGATCCGGGAGCCAGGCGCGGGCTGCGATCTCGGTGCCGCCCCTACTCGTGTAGGCGAAGCTTTTCGCTTTCATGGGGGCTTCCCTCACGCGGCGACCCGCAGGCAGCTCACCACTTGCCGGTCTTCGCAAGCGAAGGCTTCGGGAAATCCTTGATGGCCTCGAGGTTCTTGCGGATGATCTCCTCGGGCAGGACGTAGTCGGTAAGCTCGCCCGCCATGTAGGACTGATAGCCCTTCAGGTCGAGCAGGCCGTGGCCGCTCAAGTTGAAGACGATCACCTTCTCCTTGCCCTCTTCCTTGGCCCTCTTCGCCTCCTGGATCGTGCTCGCGATGGCGTGGCTCGTTTCCGGGGCCACGATGATGCCCTCCGTGCGGGCGAACAGCAGGGCGGATTCGAAGCACTCGAGCTGAGGGATCGCACGGGGCGCGAGGAGCCCTTCGACCGTCGCCTGGGAGACGAGCGGCGCCATGCCGTGGTAGCGCAGCCCGCCGGCGTGGATCGGGGCCGGGATGAAATTGTGTCCGAGCGAGTACATCGCCAGAAGGGGGGTCATCCCCGAGGCGTCCCCGATGTCGTAAACGAAGGGGCCCTTCGTGAGGGTGGGACAGGAGGTCGGCTCGACCGGGATGATCTCGATCTGGGCCCCGGCGATCTTGTCGTACACGAAGGGGAAGGCGAAACCGGCGAAGTTGCTGCCACCGCCCACGCATCCGATCACGACGTCCGCCTTCTTTTCGCCCGCCTTCTCCAGCTGCTTCTTGGTCTCCAGGCCGATGACGGTCTGATGCAGAAGAACATGGTTGAGCACGCTCCCGAGGGAGTACTTTGTCTCGTGCTTCGGGTCGGTTACCGCGGCCTCCACCGCCTCGCTAATGGCGATCGCGAGACTGCCGGGGGTGTCAGGGTCCTTGGCGAGGAAGTCGCGCCCAGCCTTCGTGTCCGGGCTGGGGCTCGCGACGCATTCGGCGCCCCAGGTCTGCATCATGACCTTGCGGTAGGGCTTCTGATCGAAGCTGATGCGAACCATGAAGACCTTGCATTCGAGGCCCACAAGCGCGCAGGAGAAGGCAAGGGCGCTTCCCCACTGCCCGGCTCCGGTTTCGGTGGTCAGTCGCTTGACCCCCTCCTTCTTGTTGTAGTAGGCCTGCGCGATCGCGGTGTTCGGCTTGTGGCTCCCCGCGGGCGATACGCTTTCGTTCTTGTAGTAGATCCGGGCGGGAGTTCCAAGAGCCTTCTCCAGCCCGTAGGCCCGGTGCAGCGGGGTCGGGCGCCAGCGCGCCAGGTACTGTCGGATCTCCTCCGGGATGTCGATCCAGCGCTTTGAGCTCACCTCCTGCTCGATCAGGGCGTGCGGGAAGATAGGCTCGAGCATCTCGGGGGAGACGGGTTTTCCGTCGGGACCCAGAGGCGGTTGCAGGGGCGTCGGAAGATCCGCCGCAAGGTTGTACCACTGCCGGGGGATCTCGTCTTCGGATAGAAGGATGCGCGTTGCCATAGGATCTCTCCTTTTCCGCTCTAGCTCGGGTGTTGTATAGGGGCGTTTCTATCGGTAGAAACGTAGATCGAGGGTACCGCCATTTCCGGTGCCTGTCAAGTCGCTTGCGCCGCGAGCCCGCGGCGCCGGAAAACGCCGCACACGGAGGCCGCTCTCGTCGCGCAGCCCTCACCGATCCTCCTTCTCCTTCCCGCACCGGCCCCTGCGGGCGAGACGGCCGTTTTTTGTGACTTTCGATGTAATAATAGATTAGCAACGTCATAATAAGAAAGGATATTGACTAAAATATCCTTCTGACGATTAAATACGTGAATACAGGCACATCTTTGCGGGCTTCACCAGACTTTAGATTCCGGGGTGGCCTGCCCTAAGGCACCGTAGGAGGGCTATCATGACTGTCAGGACCATTACCGCTCAAGAGAAGGAAGCGTCCGCAAGCTGCTCGGGCACGCTTACCGAAGAGGAATTGTTGCGGCGCATCGACGAGGTCATCGCGGGGCGCGACAAAAGCGACGGGGTCCTCATACCCGCCCTGCAGGCCGCCCAGAATCTCTTCGGCTATCTGCCCGAAAGTGTCCTCAAGCACTTGAGCGAGCGCCTTCGGATTCCCTACAGCGAGGTCGCCGGGGTTGTCTCGTTCTACTCCTTCTTTTCTACCGTTCCTCGGGGCGATCATCTCGTGAGGGTCTGCCTCGGGACCGCCTGCTACGTCCGCGGCGCGAGCGAGGTGCTCAAGGCCATGAAGCACACCCTCGGGATCGAGGTGGGAGAGACCACTCCGGATCGCCGCTTCTCGCTTGAGGTGGGGCGCTGCTTCGGGGCATGCGGCCTCGCCCCGGTCGTCATGGTCGATGACACGGTCCATCAGCGCGTGAAGCCCGCGAAGGTCAAGGAGCTTCTTGCCCGCTATCAGGGCCAGGGCGAGGAGGCGTAGACGATGAATCGCATCAATTCGCCCGCACAGCTCGCAAAGATCGCCTCCGAGGCCCGCGCCTCCCGCGAGGCGGCGCGCAGGGGGGCAAGCGGGGGACGGGAGATCCTCTTGTGCGCCGGCGGCGGCTGCCTCGCCTCGGGCGCACTCGATCTGAAAAGGGCCCTCCTCGCGGAGATGGACTCCACCGGGGTCCGGGTGCCCATTATCGAGACCGGCTGCCTCGGGCCCTGCGCTCGCGGCCCGGTCCTCGTCGTCAACCCCGAAGGGGTTCTCTACGAGGGTCTCTCCCCGGCCAGCGCCTCGGCAATCGTCGAGCGCCACCTCTGCGGCGGGGAGGTGGTGGAAGAGCTCGTCCACCGCGACGTGGCCACGGGGAAAGCCACCCCGCTCCTCGACCAGGTGGATTTCTTCAAGAGCCAAACCAAGATCGTCCTTCGCAACTGCGGGCGCATCGATCCCCTGCGCATCGAAGAGTATCTCGCGGAGCAGGGCTACGCGGCGCTCTCGAAGGTGCTCTCCGGGATGACCGGGGATCAGGTGATCGAGGAGCTGAAGGCCTCGGGTCTCCGCGGGCGGGGCGGGGCGGGTTTCCCGTCATGGCTGAAGTGGAGCCTCACCAAGCGCTCGGCGGGCGCACCGAAATACGTGGTCTGCAACGCCGACGAGGGGGACCCGGGCGCCTTCATGGACCGCAGCATCCTGGAAGGCGATCCCCACAGCGTCATCGAGGGTCTCATCATCGCCGGCTTCGCGGTCGGGGCGAGCCGCGGCTTCATCTACGTGCGCGCCGAGTACCCCCTCGCGGTTGAGCGGCTGTCGAGGGCCATAACCCAAGCGACCGAAGCCGGGCTCCTTGGCAGGGGCATTCTCGGCTCGGACTTCGATTTCGACCTCGAGATTCGGATGGGTTCAGGAGCCTTCGTCTGCGGCGAGGAGACCGCCCTTCTCTCCTCCATCGAGGGAAAACGGGGCGAGCCCCGGCAGCGCCCGCCCTTCCCCGCCGAGGCCGGGCTCTGGGGCAAACCGACGGTCTTGAACAACGTCGAAACCTACGCCAACGTCCCGGCGATCATCTTGAAGGGCTCGGAGTGGTTCGCCGCAGTCGGCACCCCGGAGAGCAAGGGGACGAAGATCTTCGCCCTTGCTGGCAACGTGAACAACACGGGCCTCGTCGAGGTCCCGATCGGAACCCACCTTGGGGAGCTCATCTTCGACGTGGGAGGCGGAATCAGGGGCGGCAAGCGCTTCAAGGCCGCCCAGATCGGGGGCCCGTCGGGCGGATGCATCCCGCGGGAGTACCTGAACGTCCCGCTCGACTACAAGACCCTCACCGAACTCGGCGCCATCATGGGCTCCGGCGGGCTCATCGTCATGGATGACGACTCCTGCATGGTCGACGTCGCTCGCTTCTTTCTTGAGTTCGTCCAGGACGAGTCCTGCGGCAAGTGCGTCCCCTGCCGCGTAGGCACGAAACGGATGCTCGAGATCCTCAACCGCATCTGCGGAGGCGAGGGCAGGGAAGGCGACATCGAGGAGCTGATGCGGCTCGGCAACCAGATCAAGGACACGGCCCTCTGCGGGCTGGGGCAAACCGCCGCCAATCCGGTTCTTTCGACGATCCGCCATTTCCGCCGGGAGTACGAGGAGCACATCCGCGAGCGGCACTGCGAGGCGGGGGTCTGCGCCGGGCTCGTGCGCGCTCCCTGTGAGAGCGCCTGTCCGGCGCACGTCGACGTCCCCGGCTTCGTCGGGCTCGTCGGCGAGAAGCGCTATGCCGAGGCCCTCCAGCTCCATCGGGAGCGCAACCCCTTCGCGGCGGTCTGCGCCCGGGTCTGCTTTCACAGCTGCGAGGAGAAGTGCCGCCGCGCGAGCCTCGACGACTCGGTCTCCATCCGCGCCATCAAGCGCTTCATGGTCGACCAGGAGGTCACCGTGCAGCTTCCCCGCGTCGAAGAGAACCCGGCGAACGCCGCCCGGCGGATCGGGATCGTCGGCGCCGGGCCTGCGGGGCTCTCGTGCGCCTACTTCCTCGCTCGGCTCGGCTATCGCCCGACGGTCTTCGAGGCCGAGGTTCGCCCCGGCGGCATGCTCACCCAGACCATTCCCGCCTACCGCCTGCCGCGGGAGACCCTCGCCCGAGAGATCCGCATGATCGAGCGGAGGGGAGTCGAGATCCTCACCGGCAAACGGATCGGCGCGGAGATCACCCTCTCCGAGCTCAAGGCCTCCGGGATGGAGGCGCTCTTCCTTGGAGTCGGCGCTCCGGAAGGCGCCGCCCTCGGGGTGCCGGGCGAGGAGGCGCAAGGCGTGGTACAAGCGGTTCCCTTCCTGAAGGCCTACAACATCCGCGGCTCCGTTCCGGTCGGACGGCGCGTGGTCGTCGTGGGCGGTGGGAATGCTGCAATCGACGCGGCGCGCACCGCCATCCGCCTCGGGGCCGAGGAGGTTACGGTCCTCTATCGGCGCACCCAGGAGCAGATGCCCGCCTATGCGGAGGAGATCGAAGAGGCGATCAAAGAGGGGGTGAGCCTGATCACCCTCATCCAGCCGGTAGAGTTCGTGAAGGGCTCCGGCGGGGCCGTCTCGGCGGTGCGCTGCGT
>DAHVAK010000002.1 GCA_027314665.1 Spirochaetales bacterium | reverse complement strand
CTGGTGCAGGAGACGATGATCCGCGCCTTTCGGCGTTTCGAGACCTTTCGCGGCGCCTCGACCCTCCGCACCTGGATCTACGCGATCGCCACCAACATCTGTCTCGACGCCCTGCGCTCGCGCCGCTCCCGCTCCCTGCCGACGGCAGGCTATCCTCCGGAGGAGCCGGGGGCGCCCGTCGCTCCCCCGATCGAGAGCGCCCTCTGGATCGAGCCCTTTCCCGACGCGCGGCTCGTCGAGGAGAGCCCGGAGGAGCGCTCCTTGCGGCGGGAGAGCATCTCCCTCGCCTTCATGGTGCTGCTCCAGCTCCTTCCGGCCCGGCAGCGGGCTATTCTGATCTTGAGCGACGTGCTGGACTGGCGCGCGAGCGAGATTGCGGAGCTCCTCGAGACCTCAGTGCTTGCCGTCACGAGCGCGCTGCACCGGGCCCGCGCGACCCTCGCGAAGCGCAGAAAAGCAGGCGCGGCGGCCGCAGGGAGCGCGGAAGGGGCCGACCCGGCCGAGGCCTACCCGTCCGCGCGGCTCGATCCAGCCGACCCGGCCGCCCGCGCGATCCTCGATCGCTTCCTTCGCGCCTTCGAGGAGGATGATGTCGTGGGAATCGTGGCGATCCTCAAGGAGGACGCGGTCGTGAGCATGCCCCCGACCCCCTCGTGGTACCGGGGGCGGGAGTGCGTGCGCGAGATCCTTGCCGCCTACCCCTTCGCTCCCGGAAGCCCCCGCCGCTGGCGCCTCCTCTCCGCGCCCGCAAACGGGGAGGCGGCCTTCGGGCTCTACCGGCTCGAGGAGCCGGACGGGCGCTATCTCCCCTACGGAATCCTCTTCCTGCCCCTCGCCCGCGCGAGCGGCGAGGTGCGAATCGCCGAGGTTACCGCCTTCCACGAGCCGAGGCTCGTGGCCCTTTTCGGGCTCCCATCCGAGCTTTCCGGGCGGACGACCGCGGCGCCTGCCGGCGACTGTCGCGAAGGCGGGTCGCCGCCCAAAGCGCTGCCGAGTCGCTCGGGAGCGCCTCTCTCCGCGAGCGGGTAGAACTGAAGGGCGCCTCCGTGCGAGCCTCCTAGCGGAGGCAGAACCATGCAGCTATCAGGGAGGGTGGCACTCGTGACCGGCGGCGGGCGCGGGATCGGGAGAGCGATCGCGGAGGCCTTCGCGCGCGAAGGCGCGAAGGTCATCGTCAGCGCCGCGAGGCAGCGCGGCGAGATCGAAGAGGTCGCGGCGAGAATCGGCGGGACGGCCCTCGTGGCGGACGTCTCGAGAGAGGAGCAGGTCCAGCAGGCCGTGGAGGCGGTCCTTGCCGCCTACGGGCGCATCGACATCCTCGTGAACAATGCCGCCCGCGGCATGCGGTTCGTCAACGAGCGCTTCATGACGGAGGCGAGGCCCTTCTGGGAGGCCGACCCCGACAGCTTCAGGCTGGTGATCGACACGAACGTGAGCGGGGTATTCCTGATGTCGCGGGCGGTCGTCCCGGGGATGCTTGCCCACGGTTGGGGCCGGATCATCAACATCACGATCAATCAGGAGACGATGCGGCGGAAGGGCTTCTCGCCCTACGGCCCGTCGAAGGCGGCGCTCGAGGCCATGAGCGCAATATGGGCCCAGGAGCTCGCGGGGAGCGGGGTCACCCTGAACCTGCTCCTCCCCGGGGGCGCGACCAACACCGGGATGATACCGGACTCCCTCCCGGAGAGCCGTCGGCGCGAGCTGATCGATCCCGCGGTGATGGGGCCGCCTGCAGTCTACCTTGCATCCGATGAGGCGAGCGGGGTCAACGGGGAGCGGATCGTCGCGGTCGAATGGGGCGCGGGGGGATAGGAGCCCGCCACTTGTCGCAGTTGGGGCGGACAACCCTCCGCGGCGGATCCACCTCGACGACCACGCCGTCGGTGGCGGCGTCAAGGCCCGGGAGGCCTCGCGCCCTGCCGGAGCGCTTCATCGCCTCGCTCGTGGCTCTGCGGTACCCCCCCGCCGGCCTCCTCCAGGCTGCCGCCCACGGCCCGGTGCCTCCGAAGGGCGACTTCGTGGTAGACTCTCTTTGAGGGCCGTTCGACGGCCCATCCCCCGTAGGAAGGAGCCCTGATGAAGACGTTCCGAGAGATCCATGCGGCGATATTCGCGATCAAGAACGACCTGAAGAGCCTGTGCGACACGTTGCCCATCACGATGAGCACCCTCGCTACTTGGCTCACGCTCCTGCCGGTGATTGCGCTGCGAGCTGTGCTTTCCCGGATCGCAGGCATGATCGAGCCGGGAAAGTCATGAGCACCCGCTCGCCGCGCGTTGACCCGCGCTTCGCTCGCGCCGCAAGCCCGTCAAGTCCCTCCCGCGCGGGGGGCTTGGAGCGGCCCTCCGGGCGCCTACCGGCTCGCCGTGCCCAACACCCGCATCGCCGTTGCCTTCATCGCTGAAGCGGAAGGGCTGAGCTCTCCGCTCTCCCTGAAGGCGAGCAGGAGCGTGCGTGAGGGCGACGGCTCCTCGAGCGTGAGGTAGGCGGGACCCTTGTCCTTCTTCACCATCAGGGGCACCACGCTCAGCCCGAATCCCGCCTCCACGAGGCGCTGCACGGTCTCGATCTCATCGCTCTCGTAGACGATGCGCGGACTGACCCCGGCCGCGGCGAGGGCGTTCATCACGATGCTCCGGTAGCCGTGACCGTGCTTCATGACGATGAACGGCTGGTCGTGAAGCTCCCGCATTGCCACCGATCTCCGCCCCGCCAAAGGGTGACCCGCCGGGACGGCGAGCACGAGGGGCTCGCGGAAGAGCGCCTCGTGGCGCATGCCGGAATCCAGTCCCGCCTCATCGATGATGGCAAGATCAATCTCGAACTCGCGCAGCGCCTTCGCGAGCTGCGGCGAGGAGGCCTCGCGCAGCTTGACCTGAACGAGGGGATGGCTGTCCTGGAAGGCGCGAAGGAGGCGGGGCAGCAGGTAGGCGCCCGTGGTCGGCAGGCAGCCGAGCGCGACGCTCCCCCTGCGCAGCCCGGCAAGCTCGACGAGCTCGACCCGCGCGGCCTCGAGCTGGTTGAGCGCCTCCGCCGCGCGCGGGCGAAAGAGCTCGCCTGACTGCGTGAGCCGCGCGCCGTGGCGTCCGCGGTCGAAGAGCGCCCCGCCGAGCTCGGACTCGAGCTTCGCAATCTGCGCGGAGAGCGAGGGTTGGGACACGTGGCACGCTTCGGCGGCCGCCGTGAAGGAGCCGGACTGCGCCACTGAGAGAAAGTAGCGCAGCTGGTGAACTTCCATTGGAATCTCCTATGGAAACTATAGATAACATATCTCTTACAAATAGTAAAGATCGGGATATGATCTCTTCGAATCGCCCATCGATCTTCCGGACGAGGTCGACGATGTCGCGACAGCCGAGCCGGCAGGAAAGGAAGCCTGCTTTTCGCTGCTGGCCAAGGATTGGGAGGTTCTATGGCAAAAAAAACGCTGTATAACAAGATCTGGGATGCGCACGCAGTAGCCACCCTGCCGACCGGTCAAACCCAGCTCTTCATCGGCCTGCACCTCGTGCACGAGGTGACGAGCCCTCAGGCCTTCGACATGCTGCGCGAGCGGGGGCTTTCGGTGGCCTATCCCGAGCGCACCTTCGCAACCGTGGATCACATCGTGCCAACCGCTACGCATCACCGTCCCTTCGTCGACGGGCAAGCCGAGGAGATGATGCGGGCGATCGAGACCAACACCCGGGACTTCGGCCTCAACTTCTTCGATTTTGGAAGCGGCAGGCAGGGCGTCGTCCACATCATCGGTCCGGAGCTCGGGTTGACCCAGCCGGGCATGACGATCGCGTGCGGCGATTCGCACACCGCGACCCACGGCGCCTTCGGCACCCTCGCCTTCGGCATCGGCACCTCGCAGGTCCGCGACGTGCTCGCAACGCAGTGCCTCGCCATGGAGCCGATGAAGGTGCGGCGCATCGAGGTGAACGGAGAGCTCGGGCCGGGGGTCACGCCGAAGGACGTGATTCTCTTCATCATCAACCGCCTCGGCGTCAAGGGCGGAATCGGCTACGCCTACGAGTACGCGGGGGACGTGTTCAAGGCGATGAACATGGACGGGCGGATGACCGTCTGCAACATGTCGATCGAAGGCGGCGCGCGCGCCGGCTACGTGAACCCGGACCAGACCACCTTCGACTACCTCGAAGGCCGGGAATACAGCCCGAAGGGAGCGGAGTGGGGCGCCGCCGTGGAGCGCTGGAGGGCTCTCGCCTCCGACAAGGACGCGGAGTATGACGACGTCGTTCGCTTCGACGCCGCCGAGATCGAGCCGATGGTGACCTGGGGCGTGACTCCCGGGCAGAGCGTGAGCATCAGCGCCAAGCTTCCGGACCCTGTCTCGGTCGCCGACGAGGGAGAGCGCAAGTCGATGGAGCTCGCCTACCGCCACATGAAGCTCAAGCCGGGGCAGCGCATGCAAGAGACGAAGATCGACGTCGCCTTCATCGGAAGCTGCACGAATGGACGCATCTCGGACCTCCGCGCCGCGGCCGCGGTGGCGCGCGGAAGGCGCGTGGCAAGCGGCGTGAAGGCCCTGGTCGTGCCCGGATCGATGCAGGTCCGCAAGCAGGCAATCGCGGAGGGGCTCGACAAGATCTTCCTGGAGGCGGGCTTCGAATGGCGGGAAGCAGGCTGCTCGATGTGCCTTGCGATGAACCCGGACAAGCTCTCGGGCGACCAGGTGTCCGCGAGCTCGAGCAACCGCAACTTCATCGGACGGCAGGGCAGCCCGACCGGGCGCACCTTGCTCATGTCGCCGGCAATGGTGGCCGCGGCGGCCACGGCGGGACACGTCGTGGATATCCGAGAGTTTTCCTTGGCGCAGGGCCGGGGGTAAGGAGAAGAGAATGTCCAAGATCACCCGAATCGTCGGGCGCGCGGTGCCCGTCGTCGGCGACGACATCGACACCGACCGCATCATTCCCGCCCGCTACCTGAAGGAGGTCACCTTCAGCCGAATGGGGGAGTATCCCTTCTTCGACGAGCGCTTCAATGCGGACGGAAGCAAGAAGGATCATCCCTTCAACAAACCCGAGTACCAGGGCGCCTCGATCCTGCTCGGCAACGTCAACTTCGGCTGCGGGAGCTCGCGCGAGCACGCCCCGCAGGCCCTCATGCGCTGGGGCATCAAGGCCGTCGTGGCGGAGAGCTTCGGCGAGATCTTCGCCGGCAACAGCACGATGATCGGCATGCCCACGCTCATCGCGGCAAAAGACGACGTTGTGAAGCTGCAGAAGCTTGCCGTCGACAACTCGCAGGCCGAGCTCACGCTCGACCTCGAGTCGATGGTCCTCAAGGCGGGCGGGCTCACCGTGAAGCTGTCCATGCCGGAGGGCAGGAGAAGGGCGCTCGTCGACGGGATATGGGACAGCACCGGGCTCCTGCTTGCAAACGCGGCCAAGGTCAAGGAGACCGCGGCGCGCCTTCCCTACATGTCATACGCTGCCAAGTGATTCCGTAGGCAGCCATGCCTGCCGGCTGCTCTCGCGAGCGCCGGCGGGCGCCCTGCGGCGGCGTTCGACGCCCTCGCTCCGGCGGGCGCCCTGCTTGCCAGCGCGGCCCTGCCTTTGCCGAGCCGCCCCTACCGCGCCTGTATCCGCGAGAGATGCTCGGCGACCACGGGCGCAACCTCCTCCCACTCGATGCTCGTCTGCCTGCCTGAGTCGAACTGCGCGCTCACCCAATCGTGGACCGCCTGCAGCCCCGGATCGTCCTTGGCGACCTCGACGTTCAGGCGCTGGCGGATGAGGAAGACGATCCCGGCGAGCCCGCTCTCCTTGGTGAGCGAGACCTCCAGGGGGCGCCCAAGGAGCTGCGGAACGTTGAAGGGGGCGTACATCCACCAGAACTTGTTGAGCCCGTCGGCGTGGATCCCGGCGCGGGTGCGGTGGGCGTCGCGCCCGTAGAGGGGATACTTTGGCGGGACCGGCTCTCCCATTTCGGCATAGAGCTCGACAAGCTCGTTGAGCGCGGTGAAGTCCGGTCTCCGCTCGCCGAAGTAGCCCATGCCGACGAGGTGGAGGAGGACCGCCTCAAGTGGGGCATTTCCGGTCCGCTCGCCCTTGCCGAGGGCCGTCCCGTTGATGACGGCGCACCCCTCCCGCACGGCTGCGAGGCAGTTGGCGACCACGAGCCCGGTGTCGTTGTGGGGATGAAACTCGAGGTCCTCCGGTTCGAGGCCCGCCGCGCGCAGCGCTCGAAAGATACGGGGAACGCTTCGAGGAAGCGCGACCTCTTCGTAGGGAAGGCCCAACCCCATCGTGTCGCACACCCGGAACTTCGGGCGGAGCTCCTTCCCAAAGGGCTCCGCGAGCTCCCGAACCGCATCGACGAAGTGGAGCATGAACTCCATCGGGGCACGGGTCGCGTCCTCGAGGTGAAGGCGCGGGCGAATCCCCGCGTCGAGGGCAAGCTTCACCGCCTGAAGGTACTGCTGGGTCGCGGCGTTGCGCCCGGCGGGCTTGAACTTGTGGAAGGTGTGGTAGTCCGAAGCGGAGGCGAGCATCCCGGTCTCGCGCACCCCGAGGCGCACGATCAGCTCGACGTCCTTGGCCGCCGCGCGGATCCAGGTCGTCGGCTCGATCGGCGAGCCCGAGCGGTAGCGCTCCATCGCCCCCTCGAGGGCCGCCCGGTCTTCCGAACGGTAGACGAAGAACTCTGCCTGACGGATAGCGCCGGAGGCTCCGGTGAAGCGGCAGAGGATCTCGTAGACGCGAAGGCCTTGCTCCACGGTGAGCGGGAGGCCTCCCTGCTGGCCGTCGCGGTGGGTCGTCTCGGTAGTCCAGGCGGCGCTCGGAAGCGAGGCCGGGCGGCTCTCCCACAGGTAGACGGGGAAATCGTCGCGCGGGAAGCTCTCGAGGAAATACTCGGGTGATTCGGACATGCCGGGATTCTGCTCGCTCGCCATCTGCGACCTCCTGCCGAAGGGTAGCATACGTCCCTCCGCCCGTGTCGTCAATATTGATTTCTTAGTCAATATGTCATATACTGACGAGGCGGTATGGAGAGGACGAGTCCAACCCACATCAGCGCCTCCAAGGCTGCCTCGCGGCTCGGCGTGAGCCTCCCGACCCTCTACGCCTACGTCAGTCGGGGGCTGATCCGCTCGGAGGCGACTGGGGAAAAGAAGCGCACCCGCCGCTACAGCCTCGAGGACGTCGAGCGGGTGCGGGAGCGCAAGGAGCTGCGGCGCAATCCTGCGCTCGCCGTCCGCAACGCCCTGCACTGGGGCGCCCCCCTGCTCGAGTCGAGCCTTACCCTGATCACCGAGCAGGGGCTGTTCTACCGCGGGCAAAACGCGCTGGACCTCGCGCAGGGCTCCTCGATCGAGGAGACCGCCGCGCTCCTGTGGCTCGACGACCGGCAAGCGGGCCCCCGGCTTTTCGCAAGCCAAGCGGCCCATCCCCTTATCCGCAAGATTCTTGGCCGCCTCCGCCCCCTCAAGGCCTCGGCAACGCTCATGCAGCGGCTCTCCCTGGCCATCGTTCTCGCCGGCGAGGAGGATCTCGCCGCCTACGATCTGGCCCCGCAGCGGGTCACCCAAACCGGGGCGCTCCTCACGCGCCTTCTCGCGGCGGCCGCGGCCGAAGCGAACGATCCCACGCTCGCGATCGCTCCCCTCCTCGCGAAGGGCTGGGGAGGCGGCAGCGAGGCCGAGACTCGCCTGCTCGCTGCGGCCCTCATCCTGTGCGCCGACCACGAGCTCAACGTCTCGGCCTTCGCCGCCCGCGTCGTCGCCTCCGCGCAGGCCCACCCCTACCACGTGGTGGCGGCGGGCCTTGCGGCCCTCCAGGGGCTTCGCCACGGCGGAAGCGCCCGCGGGGCCGAGGCCCTCCAGCGCGAGGCGGCGGCCCTAGGGGCGGCGGTCGAGCCCTTCTTCATCGAACGGCTCCGCAGCGGAGAGCCCGTCCCCGGCTTCGGCCATCGCCTCTATCCCGCCGGGGATCCGCGCGCCGCTCGCCTCCTCGCCTTGACGCGCGCGGCCTGCTCCGCCTCGCCGAGATTAGCGGTCGTCGATCGCTTGACCGCGATGATGCGCGAGAGCGCGGGCCTCGAGCCCAACCTCGATCTCGCCCTCGCGGCGCTCACCCTCCTGCTCGATCTCCCGCCGGGCGCCGCCCCCGCCCTCTTCGCGATCGGGCGCTCGGTCGGCTGGATAGGGCACGCCATCGAGCAGTACCGCGAGGGGCGGATGATCCGCCCGCGGGCGCGCTACACGGGCCCCGTTCCAAGCGCGGCTCCGAAGGCGTGAGGGGCAGCGGATGCGGGATGGTTTCCACGCAGAGCTGCCCGGGAGCCTCGCTCCGCCTATCCCTCGCCGAGAATCTCCTTTACGCGGCCCACCTCGCCCGATTCGAGTCGCACCTTGATCCCGTGGGGATGGTGCGCTGAGTTGGTGAGGATATCGGCGACGACCCCCTCAGTGAGGCGCCCGGTTGGTTGGTCTTTCTTCAGGACGATCCGCACCCTGAGACCCGCATGGATGTCCTTTCGTTCGCTGCCTGGCATCGCAGCCTCCCTAAGCAGGTTGCTGACAAACGTGAAGGTACCTGCCAAAACCGCGTTTTCTCGAGCCAATCTGGGGAAAGAGGCTCAACCGAAAACGTCGTTTTGGCGGCGGGTCAGTTACTTTGTCAGCACCCTGCTAGAGCCCGACGCCCGCCTCGGCCATGAGGAGCCGAACCGCGGCGGCGATGGCGATGATCCAGAAGCCGGTGAGCACCCACCGATCGTTCACGCGGCGGATGAGACGCGGCATCGCCCCGGCGGAGATGACGACCCCGCTGGAAAGCAGCAGCACGTAGACCCAATTGATGGCCGACCACCGGATTGCAGCGGCCACCGGGGTGACCGCGAGGATAGTGAAGGTCGAGGTCGCAGTCGCGATCGCAGCCGGAACCCCGAGGAACATCGTGAGGACCGGGACATACACGATTCCCCCGCCCAAGCCAAGGAGCGCCCCGAGCAGCCCTCCACCGAAGGCGATGAGCGTGCCGGGATAGAGACGCACCTCATAGTGAAAGATCCTCCCGTGTCGGTCGACGAGTTGCCGCACAAGCATCCGCCGGTCGGCGAGCCTGCGCGCGGGCCCTCGGTTGCGCTGCGGGTCGATCTCTCTCGAGACAGCGCCCGCAGCGCCCTGTTCCGCCGCAGCGCCTCCCCCCTCCCCGACCCCCTTTCGGGAGATTCCGCCGCGCAGGAGCCCGACGAGCCGGATCACCGCAATCACGATCATCGTCACCGCGAAGGCGATCTGGAGGAGGTCGATCCGAAGATGACGCGAGCGCAGCCAATTGGAGAGAAGGGCCCCGCTTATCGAGCCCGGGATGGAAAAGGCCATGAAGATGGTCGCCACCCGGAAGTCGATCCGTTTCTCGGAGAGGTAGGCGATGGTTCCGGCAAGGCTCGAGAAGATGATCACCCCCAGGGATGAGGCGGTGGCTACATCGGCGGGCAGCCCGTAGCCGAGCATGAAGATCGGAACCACGAGAAGCCCTCCGCCGACCCCGAAGGCCGAAGAGGCGGTGCCGACGAGAAGGCCGAATCCAAACAGCTCAAGGGCAACAAGGTAGGAGATGTGGGTGATCATGAAGGCAAACGACCTCGCTCCGTCCTGCTAGCAGGGTGCTGACAATGTGATTGACCCGCTGCCAAAACGGCGTTTTTTATGGCCTCTTGCCCCAATTTGGTTCGAGAAAACGCCGTTTTGGCAGGTACCTTTGCGTTTGTCAGCACCCTGCTGATATGATGTGACTTGTCAACCCCAATCTCTGCTTTTTTTTCCATGTGTCCGATCCCGGATTGAGAAGTCGGGAAGACGATCCGAGCGAGAACCGGGTAGCATGTGTCGACGGGTGATCACTCT
>DAHVAK010000294.1 GCA_027314665.1 Spirochaetales bacterium | reverse complement strand
AGTGCTCGCGGTCCTCACGGCCCGCGATGTTCCGGTCAACGAATACGGGCTCATCTCCCCGGATCAGCCGGTCCTATGCGGACCGGGCTCGAGCAAGAAGGGAGCGGAGATCGTGCGCTTCATCGGCGATCAGATCGCTCTGGTGATCGCCGAAAACGAGGAGATCGCCGAGCGGGCGCGGGAGCTCATCGAGGTGGACTTCGAGGATCTCCCGATCGTCACCGATCCCCGCGTCTCGATGCGCCCCACCTCGCCGCTCCTCCATCCCGATCGCGACAGCAACGTCTTCTGCCATGACCGCATCCGTAAGGGCGATACCGTCGGCGCCTTCGCCCGAGCCGACATCATCGTCGAGGGGGAGTATCACACCCCCGCCCAGGAGCACGCCTACCTCCAGCCCGAGGCGGGCTTGGGCTACATCGACGAGGAGGGGCGGGTTGCGGTCATCGTCGCGGGCCAGTGGATCCACGAGGATCAGGAGCAGATCGCCCATGCCCTCGCCCTGCCGGCGGAGAGGATCAGGGTGATCTACCCCGCCATTGGGGGCGCCTTCGGCGGGCGGGAGGACATGTCGGTGCAGATCGTGCTCGCCCTCGCGGCCCTCCGCCTCCACGAGCGCCGGATTGATCGCCCGGTCAAGGTCATTTGGAGCCGCGAGGAGTCGATCATCGGCCATCACAAGCGCCACCCCTATTTCATCCGCAGCAAGTGGGGCGCTACCCGCGAGGGAAAGGTGATCGCCGCCGAGGTGGAGCTCGTCGCCGACGGCGGGGCCTACATGTACACCTCAACGAAGGTCCTGGGAAACGCCGTGCTGCTCTGCACGGGGGCCTACGAGATCCCCAACGTCACGGTGGACGGCTACGCGGTCTATACCAACAACATTCCCACCGGGGCCTTCCGCGGCTTCGGCGGGCCGCAAGGCCTGTACGCCGCCGAGGAGCAGATGAACAAGCTCGCCGAGAGGCTTGGGATGGATCCGGTTGAGATTCGGATGCGCAATCTCCTGCGCGAGGGCTCGCTGCTCTCAGTGGGCACCCCCCTGCCCGAAGGGGTGAGCATGGAGCAGGTGCTCGAGCGCTGCGCCCTCGCCGGCGGCTGGGAAAGGGGCGAGGACGGCTGGCGCCGCCCCACGGGGATGGGGGAGGCCGAAGGGCGCCTTCGCCGCGGGGTCGGAATCGCGATGGGGATGAAGAACGTTGGCTTCTCCTTCGGGGCGCTGGAAAGCTGCTCGGCGACGATCGAGCTCACCGGAGAAAGGGAGATCGAGGACGCCGTTCTTCACCACGCGGGGGCGGAGGTCGGGCAGGGCTCCCACACCGTCTTCTCCCAGATGGCCGCGGAGGCGCTCGGCATCCCCCTTACGAGGGTTCGCCTCATCGTCTCGGACACGGCGCAGACCGACAACTCCGGCAGCGCCTCCGCTTCGCGGCTCACCTGGATGGCGGGAAACTCCATCCGGGGCGCGGCCGAGGCCGCGCTCGCTAGCTGGAACAGGGGCGAGCGCCCGGCGGTAGGCCGCTACGAGTACCGGGCCCCCGCCACCACCCCCTTCGATCCGGAGAACGGCAGGTGCAAGCCGAACTTCACCTACGGCTACGTCGCCGAGGTGGTCGAGGCCGAGGTTGACACCGAGACCGGGCAGGTGCGCCTCCGGAAGGTCATCTGCGCGGATGACGTGGGCAAGGCGATCAATCCGGAGCTCGTCCGGGGGCAGATTGAGGGAGCGGTCGTCCAGGCCGCGGGCTACGCGATCCTCGAGAGCTTCGTCCAGGTCGATGGGGCGTGCAGGACGCCGGGGCTCTCGACCTACCTCATCCCCACGGTCCTCGACATCCCCGAGAAAGTGGAGTCGATCATCCTCGAATACCCGGATCCGATCGGTCCCTTCGGCGCCCGAGGGATGGCCGAGATGCCCTACCTCCCGCTCGCCCCGGCAGTCACGCACGCGGTGCACTCCGCAGTCGGGGTTTGGATCGACGAGTTCCCGCTCACGCCCGAGCGCGTGCTTCGGGCGATCGAGGGGGCAGCCGGGGAATAGGGTGCGGTGCGCCGCCCTCCGGCGGCCCGCGCTCAGGCGGTAGACCCATGCGAAGATCATATGCTCAGAAAGTTGATTTCAGGAGGTACGCAACGTTCTTATGCGCACGCAGAGCCAGCTCCTTGGGAGCCGCACCCGGGTAAAACCCCGCTACGCGCTCCTTCCCCTCGAGGGGATTCCCTTCTCGCGTCTTCCCGAATGGCCGCAGGCTGAAGCCCGCGTGCTTGCGGCTCCCGCCCTCGGGGCGCGCTTCGTCGAATACCTGATCGACCTCAAGGCAGGTCAGGGGGGCTCCCATGAGCCCGACGGCCAGATCGAGTTCTTCCTCTACCTGATCGAAGGCGAGCTTGCCTTGAGCCTCGACGGCAGGCGGACGGCCCTCCACGCGGGAGGCTACGCCCTCATCCCGCCCGACAGGGGCTTCGAAGCACGCTGCGGCGTCCCGACGTCCCTCCTGCTCTTGCGAAAGCGCTACGAGGCCGCACCCGGCATCCCCCTCTATGCCCCGCTCATCGGCGAGCAGGCAAAGGTCAAGGGGGAGATCTACGCAGGCGACCCGGGGGCGCTGCTTCAGGTGCTCATCCCCGACGAGCTCAGCTACGATCTCGCGATGAACATCTTCACCTTCCAGACCGGTCACAGCCTTCCGGTGACGGAGACCCATGTCATGGAGCATGGGCTCTATTTCCTCGCCGGCAAGGGGGTCTACTTCCTCGACGAGAGCTGGATGGAGGTGGAGGCGAGCGACTTCATTTGGATGGGTCCCTTCTGCCCGCAGAGCTACTACGCTACCGGGCCCGCTCCCTCCCGGTACATCTATTACAAGAACATGAACCGGGAAATCCCGGTCTGACCCAAGGAGGGCTGCATGGAAAACATCTATCACGACGCCGACGTCGAGCTGTCGATCCTCAAGGGAAAGACCCTCGCGGTCATCGGCTACGGGATCCAGGGCAAGGCTCAGGCGGCAAACGCGCGCGACAGCGGCTGTGCGGTCATCGTCGGCACCCGCGCGAGCGCGGAGAGCCCCAGCCGCGCCGAGGCTGAAGCGGACGGCTTCCAGACCATGGACTACGCGGAGGCGACCCGCAGGGCCGACGTCCTCCTCATCGAGCTTGCCGATCCCGCTCAGCCGGCGGTCTACCGAACCGAGATCGCGCCCAATCTCCGACCCGGGCAGACCCTCTGCTTCTGCCACGGCTTCAACGTCCTGTATGGGGCGATCGATCCGCCGAAGACGGTCAACACGGTCCTCTTCGTGCCGAACGCGCCGGGAGCCTTTGTGCGCGCGAAGTACCAGAAGGGCGAGGGGGTCTACGGATGCGTAAGCGTCGATCACGACGCCACCGGTACGGCCCGCGAGATCGTCCTCGCGATCGCAAAGGCAGTCGGCTCCACCCGCGCGGGGGTCGTCGAGCTCTCCTTCCAGCACGAGACGGAGGGCGACAACTTCGAGGAGCAGATCCTCTACGGGGGGGCGATCCATCTGATGCGCCTGTGCTTCCAGGTGATGGTCGAGCACGGCTACTCGCCCAGCTTCGCCTACGCCAAGTCGATCCGCTCCCTGCGGAGCGTGCTCGACGTGATGGACGAGCACGGGATCGAGAGCTACCTCACCACCCGCTCGAGCCGGACCTGCGAGTACGCGGTCCGCACTCGGGGCCCGCGCGTCATCAACGAAGCGGCGGTCCGGGAGATCTTCGCCGAGACCGAGCGCGGCGAGTTCGCCCGAGACTGGATGGCGGAGTGGGCCCTCGGGATGCCGAAGCTCCACCGGATGCGCCGGAGCGCCGCCGAGAGCGAGATGGAGCGGACCGGCGTCACGTGGCGGCGGGACTTCGGGGCGTAGGCAGGGTATGAGCCGCAAGAGTGCTGCGGACGAAAGGCAGGCGAGCCGCGCGATCGCGGTGAGTCGTGAGCGGCTCGCCCGAGACATCGAGGCGATCGCCGAGTGCAGCGAGTCGGAGCCGCGGATCGGCTACAGTCGCCCCACCTTCTCGCCCGCCTGGCGGAGGGCGGTCGACTACGTCGCCGCCGAGGCGAAGGCCGCCGGCTGCGAGGTGCGCACCGACGCCGCAGGAAACCTCCACGCCCGCCCGACCGATCTCGGTTGGGCGGTGCCGGCATGGCTGTGCGGATCGCATCTCGACTCGGTCCCGACCGGAGGGAGGTACGACGGGGTCGTCGGGGTCGTCGTCGCCCTGGAGGCGCTTCGCCTCAGGCCCGATGCGCCGCTGGAGCTCATCGTCTTCGCCGAGGAGGAGGGCACCACCTTCGGACTCGGGATGCTCGGAAGCCGCTCCTGGGCGGGGACCCTGACGGCAGGGGAGCTCGCGGCCTTGCGCAACCGCGAGGGAGAAAGCTATCTCGCGGCCGGAGCCCCCCACGGGGTCGCCCCCGAGCGGCTCGCCTCCGAGCGGCTACGCCCCGCCGCCTATCGGGGACTCATCGAGGTCCACGTCGAGCAGGGGCTCGCCCTTTGGAAGACCGGGGCTCGAGTCGCGGTCGTCACCGCGATCAACGGGCGCAAGCAGTACCGCTGCCTCATGAGCGGGGCCGCCAACCACGCCGGCTCTACGAAGATGGCCGACCGCCACGACGCCCTCGCGGGGGCCGCGCAGGCGATGATCGCCCTCGAGAGCCTAGCGCGGGAGCTTGACGGAGACGCCGATCACACGGTGATGACCGTCGGGCGCATGGCGGTGGAGCCGAACGCGTTGAACGTGATCCCCGGGAGGGTGGACTTTTCGATCGACTTTCGGGCCCGCACCCCGGCGGTCCTCGAGCGGGGGGATGCGCTCCTGCGCGCTTCGCTTCAGCAGGCGGCCGCCGCCCGCGGCCTCGATCTCGACCTCGCCTGCACCGAAGAGCTCCCGCCCGTGCCGCTCGACAAGGCGCTGTGCCGGCTCCTGCGCGAGGCGGGCGCTCGCCTCGGCCACGCCCTCCCTGACGCAGCCAGCGGGGCCCTCCACGACGCAGCGATCCTCGCCCCCCTGCTCCCGACGGCGATGCTCTTCGTCGCGAGCGAGGGCGGGATCAGCCATAACCCCGCCGAGGCCAGCCGGATCGAGGACATCGAGCTCGCGGCTCGGATCGTGGCCGAGGCGGTGCGCCCGTGAGCCGCGGCCACTCCCTGCGCGCGCTCAACGCCTGCGACCGCGCGGCGTTCGTGTCGGTCTGCGGCCAGCTGTTCGAGGGATCGCCCTGGATCGCCGAGCGAACCTGGCAGCGGCGCCCCTTTCCATCGCGGGAGGCGCTCCTTCGCGCCCTCCTCGAAACGCTCGAGCTTTCGAGCGAGGATGAGAAGGTCGCCCTCATCGCCGCCCATCCCGACCTGGTCGGTCGCCTTGCCCGCGAGGGGCGTCTGACCGAGGAGTCGGCCGCCGAGCAGCGGGCAGCGGGGCTCGATTCGGTGAGCCCGCAGGAGGCCGCCCTGTTCGAGCGCTACAACCGAAGCTACCGCGAACGCTTCGGCTTTCCCTTCGTCATCTGCGCGCGCGAAAACCGGAAAGAGGCGATCCTCGCCGCCTTCCCGGCGCGCCTCGAGCATCCCCGCGCCCAGGAAATCGCGACCGCCCTCGCCGAGATCGGCAAGATCGCGAGGCTTCGCCTCCTCGACGCGGTAACGGAGGAATAGCTTGACTCGATTGATCGACAATTCCTACGGCAAGAGCGAGGTTCGCCTCACCAAGATCGTGCGAAGCGGCTCGAGGCACACCCTGCTCGAGCTCATCGTGCGGGTCATGCTCGGCGGCGCCTTCGACCGGCTCTACACCGAGGGAGACAACTCCCTGTGCATCCCGACCGACACGATGAAGAACACGGTCTTCGCGCTCGCCAAGAAGAACGACTTTGCTTCGCCCGAGGAGTTCGGGCGAATCCTCGTCCATCACTTCCTCGATCGCTTCGATCACGTCGCGTGGGCCGAGGCCTCGATCCGCGAGAGCCTCTGGGCGCGCATCCCCGTCGCGGGGACCCCGCACGAGTTTGCCTTCACGAGCGGAGGCTCCGACTGCCGCACGGCAGTCGTGCGAAGGGAGCGCGGCGGCGAGCTTGAGCTTTCTGGGGGGCTTGAGGGGCTCGCGGTCCTGAAGAGCTCGGGCTCGGCCTTCGAGGGTTTCCTGAAGGACGAGTACACGACCCTGCCCGAGGCGGGCGACCGCATCTTCGCGACCTCGATCGACGCCCTCTGGCGCTATCTCCCTGGCGTTGCGAAGGAGCTCTCCGGGGTGCGCGCGGGCGCCTCCCTCGGCTCGGCTTCCCGAGCGGTGGATTTCGGCGCCCTCTTCGCGGAGGCGCGGAGCACCATCCTCGAGATCTTCGCGACCCACGACTCCAGGAGCGTCCAGCAAACCATCTTCGCGATCGGTGAGGCTCTCCTTGAGCGCCTGCCCTCGATCGCCTCGGTCGATCTCGCCATGCCCAACCAGCACCGCCTCCTCGTGAACCTCGCCCCCTTCGGGCTCGATAACCCCAATGAGATCTTCGTGGCGACGAGTGAGCCCTTCGGGCTGATCAAGGGAAGCGTCGCCCGTGGGTAGCGCAGGCGGGGCGTTGACCACCCATGTCCTGGACACGGCAAGCGGGATGCCGGCGGCGGGGGTGCGGATCGAGCTTCTGCGAGGATTCGGCGCCGGCGCGATGCTCCTCGGTTCGGTCGCAACGCGCCCCGATGGGAGAACGGCGGCCCCCCTCCTCGAGGGGACCGACTTCCTTCCGGGAACCTACACCCTCCTCTTTCACATCGGGGACTATTTCCGCGGGCGCGGGCATCCCGACGCGGGGCGATTCCTCGATCGGGTCCCGGTCGTCTTCGTCGTTGCGGACAGCGGAGCGCACTACCACGTGCCGCTTCTCGTATCGCCCTGGTCCTACGCGACCTACCGAGGGAGTTGACGAATGGCCTTCGATCTATCCATCCGCAACGCAGCCGTCGTGACGCCTTCAGGCATCGAGGTGCTCTCGATCGGAATCTCGGAGGGGCGGATCGCCGAGCTCGCCCCCGAGCCTTCGCAATCGGCGAAAGAAACGATCGAGGCCGCCGGGCTCCACCTCTTTCCCGGGGTCGTCGACGCTCATGTCCACTTCAACGATCCGGGGCGTGCCGCCTGGGAGGGGGCGGCCACCGGGTCGGCAGCCTTCGCGGCCGGGGGGGGAGGCTGCTTCATCGACATGCCTCTCAACGCCTCGCCGCCGACCCTGGACCGAGCCTCCTTCGAGGCGAAGCTCACCGCCTTTGCGGGGACGTCCTACACCGACTTCGCCCTCTGGGGCGGGCTCACCCCCGACAACCTCGATCGGCTCGGGGAGCTTGCCGAGTGCGGGGTGGTCGGATTCAAGGCCTTCATGTCGGCAAGCGGGATCGACGACTTCCGGGCCTGCGACGACCTCAGCCTCCACCGGGGGATGGAGGTCGCCGCCTCCCTCGGCCTTCCGGTCGCCCTCCACGCCGAAAGCGAGGCGATCACCGCGGCCCTCTCGGCCCTCGCTCGAAAAGCCGGACGCACCTCGATTCGCGACTACCTCGACTCCCGCCCGATCCTTGCCGAAGCGGAGGCGATCGGGCGCGCCCTCCTCTACGCGGAGGAGACTCGCTGCGCAGTCCACATCGTGCACGTGAGCTCCGCCCGGGGGATCAACCTCGTGCGGCGCGCAGCCGATTCGGGGATAGCGGATGCAACCTGCGAGACCTGCCCGCACTACCTCCTCCTTTCGGAGGAGGAGGCGCTGCGCATCGGAGCCCCCGCAAAGTGCGCCCCGCCCCTTCGCCCGACCCGCGAGCGCGACCGGCTCGTGGCCGCGCTGGCCGCCGGGCGGATCGACACGGTCGGCTCCGACCACTCCCCCGCCCCGCCGGAGATGAAGCAGTCCGACGATTTCTTCGCCGTGTGGGGCGGGATAAGCGGGGTGCAGACTACCCTTCGCTCGCTCCTCTCCCTCGAGCTGCCGCCGCCCCTCATCGCCCGCCTGCTCGCCGAGCGGCCTGCCCAGCGCTTCCGGCTCCCCCGCAAGGGCGGAATCGAGGTCGGTGCCGATGCCGACCTCGCCCTCGTCGATCTCTCGGTGAGCCCGCGCCTCCTCCGCGAGGAGCTCCTCGACCGCCATCGCATGAGCCCCTTCGTCGGTCGCCCCCTTCGGGGCGCCGTCCGTCGAACCCTCCTCCGCGGGCGAACGATCTACCGGGATGGGGTCGTCGTCGGAAAGCCCGCCGGGCGCTTCGTGCGCCCGGCGGACTGATGCGCCGCGCACCCCGCGCATGCGCAACCGTGCGCCTCGGTGAATCCAGCGAGCTCCTCGGCTCGGATGCTTTCTTCCCCTACTCCCGAATCCTTGGGCTCATGATCGCATGGAGCCGACCATCTCCGGCAGGCGTGCGCGCGGTGACGACGTACCACATGTCGCGCGGGATGGTGTGCCGCTTCAGGTAGCGCCACTCGAGCCGCTCTTGGCCCACCACGCGAATCCTGCGGAAGCCCTTCCGCGCAAGCCACGCCTTCATCTCCTTCGGCTCCATGCCGAAGTGGTAGGGCTCGCCGATGCGCGCCAAGCGCTCGATATTGAAGGCAATTCCGGGGATCGTCTCGTTCGGGGAGATCAGGAGCGGTCCGGCGGCATCCAGGGCGAGGCGCGAGCCGGCCGCCAGCCCGGTTCGCACGAAGTCCAGGACGTTCGAGACGCTCTCCCGCGAGAGGTAGTAGCTCACCCCCTGCCAAACGCACAGGGTTGGCGAGCTTGGATCGAGCCCCCGATCGATGAGGGTGGCGAGGGGCTTTCGGGCGAGGTCGAGCGGGACGAGGGTGAGGCGCGCCGGCAGGCGGCCAAGGCGCGCCTCGATGCGCGCCTGCTTGTCGGCGATCGTCGCCTCGGTGTCCACCTCGAAGACCGCCACCGATCGCCCCGCGATCTCGGGAAGGCGGAAGAAGCGGGTGTCGTAGCCCGAGCCAAGAAGCAGGAGCTGCCGGAATCCGGCGCGCACCGCGACTGTCACCGCCTCGTCGAAGCAGCGTTCCCGGAGGATGGCGTACCAGTAGGCGATCCGCTGGAACTCCTCGGCGGGGCTCCGCGGCGGGCGCTCGAAGTCCGGGGGATCGGCGCGAAGGGCGTCGACGATCTCCGCGTCGAAGAACCACCCGAGAAAATCGTCGCGGAGGATCACCCTCTCTTGGAACTGATGCGCGAGCTTCAGGAGCGCGGTTCCCTTGTTGGTCGACTCCGGCCATTGAAGGCTCATGGTCAGCGCGCCGCCGGGCTGAGTCCGCCGCCGGGGCGTCGCTCCTCCTTCATGGCGAGGCGGACGACGGCACCGAAGAGACGACGAGCATCTGGTTGCCGCCTCGCTGGAACTCGTAGGGGACCTCCTCGATCGTCACCGCGTAGTCGAGGTTCTCCAGGGCGCCAACGACCCCCTCCACGTGGCGCGATGTGATCGCCCCGAGCTCGAGGAGGGGGAAGATGCGGACCTCGCGGGCGACCCGGCAGAGCTCGACGATCGAGCGGAGGTGAAAATCGAGCGAAAGCTGCCCGCTGTATAGGAACAGATAATGGGAGCACAGGGCAAGGTCGAAGCTTCCGTCGAGAAAGGGAAGCTCGGGGAGGCCGCCCACCCGATAGCGCCCCTCCGCGCGTCCGGCCGGATAGTCGGCGAGGAACTCCTCCATCGCCGCCAGGCGAAGGCGGGCGAGCTCTTCGACCGACGGAATCGTTTTCCAGACGAACTCGTCGAGGTTGCTTCGCGTCTGCCCGACGACGGCCTCGTAGGTCTCGGCGATCCGCGCCCTTATCTGCTCGGCGGAATGCTCATAGATCGGGTCGACCGACACGACCCTGCCGCCTCGCTGCGTGAGCCCGCAGTTGAAGCTGGCCGGGCCGTCCCCGCAACCGAGGATCCTCCTTTCGAGGTCCCCCTGCGAGAGGTCGAACATTGCGAGATACTCTTCGTAGGATCTCCCCCAGGGAACGACCTTCTCGAGCGAAAAGGACATCTCTCACCCTCCCCCTGATCCGCGTCGCCTGCCATCGTAGCTCGCAGTGGGAGGCGCCTCAAGCCCATCAGAGAAAAAGCTTGCAAACCTGGTAGAATCACGGGATGATAAAGTTCAGGAGGAAGGCAAAGAAGTGATGCACGATCAGGGCGGCAGCCCATCCATCGCCGACGCAACGACCCCGAGCGCCGGAAGGATCTATGATTACCTTCTCGGAGGCAATCACAACTTCGAGATCGACCGCATCGCGGCGAAGGGACTCCTGAAGGATGTCCCGGAGATGCTGCAGTGGGTGCGGCTTATTCGCTGGTTCCTCGGCTCCACGATCCGTCGATTGTGCGACGACGGCTTCACGAAATTCCTGGATTTCGCCTCCGGACTCCCCACCGTAGATCACATCCACCAGGTCGCTCCGAAGGGAACGCGGGTGGTCTATTCGGACATCGATCCGGTGACTGTCGCCTACGCCCGAGAAATCGTAAAGAATCTGCCGGAGATCGATTTCGTCCAAGGGGACGCGGGCAATCCGGAATCGGTGCTTGGGCTTGAGGTGGTCCAGCGGCTGTTCGGATCCGATCGGAAGGTGGCGATCGGCTACAATGGGATAGCCTGGTTCCTGCCGGACGATCGAGTCGTTCATGCCCTGGAAGTCCTCTACGACTGGGCCAGCCCCGGCTCGCGCCTGTTCATCTGCGACATCAACAGCACCGCCCAGACGACCGACGGCGACCGCCTGCGGGAGTTCTATCAACAGGTAAAGCAGCCCGTGTATGTCCGGTCGGAAAAGAGGTTCCGCGAGATGCTCGGAAGGTGGAAGGTCAATCCTCAAGGCATACGACCCCTCGAAGAATGGCTCCCGATCGACAAGAAGAGCATGGAAAAGGCCACGGAATCGGCCGGTGGAAATCTCATCGGTGCAATCCTCGAAAAGACGTGATCCCGACGGGCAAATGAGCGCTTCGCGATTCCCGTCCCTCCGAGAGCGGACACAAGAGCTCGCAGGGGCGCTCGGACAGATACTCTCCTCGAGCGCCTTTGCCAATCGCTACATGCTGCATCCCGACGAGCTTCCCAAGGTGGCTGCGGAAATCGCGGAGAGCTTTCTCGGCTTCCTTGATTCGAGCCGCCCGGAGTCGATCTCCGCCCTTGGCCAATCCCTGGAGCGCCGAGGGCTCTCGGAAGGCTCCCTGCTCGCCCTGCTGCCGAAGCTGCGCCAGTTCTGCTGGCGCAACCTCTCGGCAGGCGATCCGAAGCTGCACGAGGAGGCCGGTAACCTCCTCGACCGCTGGCTCATCGCTGTGATCTCGGGTTTCGGCGCTGCCCGCGAGGAGGAGATCCTCTCCGACCAGGAGCAGCTGCGGCGCGCGCTCTCTTCGTCCGTGGAGGCTCAGAGTCGGGAGCTCATCTTCAAAAACCACGCAATTGCGACCTCGATTAACGGGATCATGATCGCTGGGCTCGAAGGCAAGGTGAACTACGTCAACCAATCCTTCCTGTCGTTGTGGGGCTATGACTCTTCCGAGGAGGTGCTCGACCGGAACTTCGGAGAGTTCTGGGCCGACGGCGAGGGCAAGGATATCCTCGACCGCGTCGCGCGTCGCGGGGGATGGTTCGGGGAGCACACCGCGAGGAAAAAGGACGGGGCGACTCTCACCGTTTCGCTCTCCGCTTCCGTGGTCACGGATCAAACCGGGACCCCCATCGGCATCATGGCATCCCTGGTGGACATCACCGAGCGCAAGCGTCTCGAGACGCAGATGCAGCAGATCCAGAAGATGGACGATCTGGGACAGCTCGCCGGAGGGATTGTCCACGACTTCAACAATCTCCTCACTGCCATCGGCGGCTATCTGCAGCTGCTCCTCCTCGAGGCAATCCCCGAGAGCCGGATCTACTCCGATCTCATGCAGATCAAGGCGGCCGTCGACCGCGGGGTCGGTCTGACCAAGCAGCTGCACTACTTCACGAGACAGGCCACGGGCTCGCGGCAGCTCGTTAGCCTGAACGATGTGGCCAGAGAAACCTACGAGCTTCTCAAGCGCACCTTTCCGGCCGGAATCACCATCCGACTCGAGCTGTCGGCCTTCCCATGGATGATCGAGGCGGATCCCAATCAGATGAGCCAGGTGTTGATGAACCTCTGCGTCAACGCCCGAGAGGCAATCCTGGAGCGAGCCGCGAGCGGCCTCCAAGGAGGCGCAGCCGGCATCATAACGATCGAGACCACGAATGCGAGCCTGACCGAGGAGCAGACGAAGTCGCAGCTTCCGTTGGCCCCGGGCAGATACGTGCTGCTGCGCGTGAGCGACACGGGGATCGGGATGCCGCCCGAGCTCGTCGGGAGACTCTTCATTCCCTTCGTCTCGACGAAGATCGGGAAAGGGGCCGGAGGGCTCGGTCTCTCGGTGGTCTACGGCATCGTGCGCAACCACGGCGGGTTCCTCGACGTGAGGAGTCGGCAGGGGATTGGAACCACCTTCGACATTTACCTTCCGATGGCGCAGCAGGCCTCAACGGCGCGCGCAAAGCTGCAGCCCGACATCGCCCTCTCTCAGGGGGAGGGGACGATCCTGGTCGTCGACGACGAGGTTCAGGTGCGCGAGGTCATGGTTCGGGCGCTCGAGCTTTGCGGATACCGAGCGCTCGAGGCCGAGAGCGGGGAGGTTGCGCTTTCGCTTTTCGCCGAGCGGCCCACGGAGATCGGCCTCGTCATTCTCGACATGGTGATGCCCGGCATGGATGGTCCGGAAACCCTCGCCAAGCTGCGGGAGATAGATCCCACCGTGTCGGTTCTGCTCGTAACCGGCTACACAGCCGACCGCATTGCCCACTCTCCCGAAGAGCTCGGCGCCAAGGGACTCATCGAGAAGCCCCTCGATTTCCAGCGCTTCACCGAGCGCATCAGCGAGTTCATGAGGGGCCGCCCGTAGCTCCCAAGGGCAAGCGCACGCGGATGCGGCGCAGGGAGAAGGCGAGGACTACCGTTTCTCAGTGAACAGGCGCAGGTTGCGTTCGAAATAGTCCAAATGGGTCCATACGTGTCCGACGTAGGTCTCGAGCCAAGCGTCAAGGTCGATCGAGCCGCGTTCCGGATGAACGAAGGCGTACCTCGACCAGTCTTCGTGCGCGATCCGCGAAAGGTGGCGATGAATCAGAGAGCGAACGAGCGTGAAGGCCTCGAGCAGAGCGGAGAGCTCCTGCTCCCCATATCCTAGCTTTGCCTTCCAGCCCTCCTGATTCCAAAGGCGAACGGGGGATCCGGGCTCGGCGATCGCGGAGCGATAGCGGACATAGCCGTGCATCTCCGCGTCGAGCAGATGGTGGGTGTGCTCGGCGATCGTCCATGCGTCCTCGAAGGGACGGTAATCGATCGCCTCCTGGGGAACCTTCGCGATGAAGTCTCTGATCTTCGAAGGCCCGCTCAGGTATTCGGCGAGCGCTTCCTTGCGGTTGTTTACATCCATGCGGGGAGTGTAGCAGCCCGCGGTTGCCTGTTCCAGATCCCTCCCGCGGTCCGCCTCGGGCGGAAAGGAGCATGAGCGATGAATCAACGTATCGTCCGATTCGCCACGGTGACCGGGCGGCCGATCATCCCGACCACCTTGTACACCGTGAACCATCGAAACCATCCCTTCTTCAGCGAGTGGCGCCAGGTGGCGCCCGGTGAGCTCGCGATTCGCTATCCCAAAGAGGTGCCCTTCGGCATCGCCGCGCTCTGGGAGGTCCCCGGCTTCGGCCGGGTCATCGTCACGGCCGACGACGAGGGGCGCCACTATCGCCTTGGGGAGGGAGCCCCGCTCGACTTTCGAGCCGAGGCGGCCAAATCCAAGGCAGCGAGGGTGAGGCGGCGCCTGTCAGAGCTCGCCCAGGGCGGCGACGCCAGCCCCGAAGGCCTTGTCGAGCGGGTCGAAGCGGCGAGTCGCAGGCTCCGCGCGCTCAACCTCGCTCCGGCGGGAAGCGTCGCAACGGCGGGCCTCCTCGGCGAAGGGACGACGATGCGGCCCGAGGCGTCGAGCGGAGGCGAGAGCCCGCGAAGCGAGGGCATCGCGCGCGCCCTCGATGAGATCTTGAGCAGCCTCTTCTGGGCGGGCGAGGAGATCGAGCTCGCCAAAGCCCGCGCGGACATTGCCCGGATGAGCCGGCAGGAGCGGAGGATCAAGCTCTTCGGCTCCTCCTTCTTCGATCCGAGCGCCCCGCAAGCCTATCTCCACCGCTTCGCCGAGCTCTTCAACTTCGCCACCATCCCCTTCTACCGCCGGCAGGTGGAGCCTGTCGAGGGCGAGCCCGACTGGGCCACCCGCGATCGCCTCCTCGACTGGCTCGACGAGCAGGGCATCGCCCGCAAGGGCCATCCCCTCTCCTGGTGGATCGAGCACGGCCTGCCGGACTGGATGAAGAGGCTCAGCTACAAGACCCTGAAGGAGGTCGTCTACCGGCAGGTCTTCGAGACGGTCTCCCGGTACAAAGAGCGCGTCAAGACCTGGGACGTCATCAACGAGGCCCACGACCCCATCGTCAAGGGCAACGATCTGAACCTCTCCCGCGACCAGGTCTTCGAGATCACCGAGCTTGCCTGCCGCGCGACCCGCGAGGCCGACCCCGAGGCTGTCCGCATCCTGAACATCAATCGCCCGTGGGGGGTCTACCGCTCCGAATGGGAGATGATGGATCCGATGCATGCAATCGAATACCTCGAGGAGCTCGCGGATCGGGGCATCGAGTACGAGATCATCGGCGTGCAGAACTATCACGGCGGCCCCGAGCACTACGTTCACGACATGGCCGATCAGTCCGCGCTGATCGATCGGTATCTCGCCCTCGGTAAGCCGGTCCACATCACCGAGGTGCAGACCCCCTCCTCCATGGAGACCGATCCGAGCAAGTGGCTGGGCGGGAGGGTCGCGCCAAGCGGCTGGTGGCATCGGCCCTGGGATCCGGAGGTCCAGGCCGACTGGGCCGAGCAGTTCTACACGATCGCCGCGAGCAAGGCGGGGCTCGGCGCCATCACGTGGTGGGACTTAAGCGATCGGCGCACCTTCTGGCCCCACGGCGGCCTGCTCGACGAGCACGACCAGCCGAAGCCGGCCTACTACCGCATCCGTCAGTTCGTGCGCGCGTTTCGGGGAGAGGAGCCGGGCGGCTTCGCTGACTCATCCGAAGGCTGACCGGGAACACCGCGCCCGTCACGGCGATGACCCCGGTGAGCCTCGTCCTGACGGCGGGGATCGTCCACCTATGACGCACAAGCCGGCCTGAGCGGCTCGCGGGTCAGGCGGCGGCGGGCAGGCGGCTCCCCCCCCTCGCTCGGGCCCAACCTAAGGGGGGGGCTCCCGGCGGGCCGGCTTCCCTGCCGCTGCGGTTCCGGTCAGCATCCGTGCGCGGGCGCGGGGCAGCCGGCAGCGCGGCGCAAATCAGTTCAACAATCCGTCCCGCCCGCCGATACATGAG